>NZ_JAFGYW010000025.1:0-65822 GCF_017491595.1 Pseudomonas sp. 51_B | reverse complement strand
GCTTCCTGCCCGATACCTCGGCGCCGGTGAACGTGGAGTGGGGCGAAGAAAACCGCACCGTTGGCCTGCGCGTACCGGATGCCGGCCCGCAGAACCGCCGTGTCGAGAACCGCCTGCCAGGCGCTGATGCCAACCCCTACCTGGCCATCGCCGCGAGCCTGCTGTGCGGCTACATCGGCATGGTCGAAGGCATCGAAGCCAGCGCGCCGGTTCAGGGCCGTGGCTACGAGCGCCGCAACCTGCGCCTGCCGCTGACCATCGAAGATGCCCTTGAGCGCATGGAAATCAGCCGCGCGCTGGTGCAGTACCTGGGCAAGAAGTTCATCACCGGCTACGTCGCCACCAAGCGCGCCGAGCATGAGAACTTCAAGCGCGTCATCAGCTCCTGGGAGCGTGAGTTCCTGCTATTCGCTGTCTGATCAACCCTGAGGCCGCTGCTGCGGCTGCCGGAAAATGGAGAGGCACATGAGCGTCAATAACCCGCAAACCCGTGAATGGCAAAACCTGAGCGGCGAGCATCACCTTGCACCCTTCTCTGACTACAAGCAGCTCAAGGAGAAGGGCCCGCGCATCATTACCAAAGCGCAGGGTGTGCATTTGTGGGACAGCGAGGGGCACAAGATCCTCGACGGCATGGCCGGCCTGTGGTGCGTGGCGGTTGGCTATGGCCGCGAAGAGTTGGTGCAGGCGGCCGAAAGGCAGATGCGCGAGTTGCCGTACTACAACCTGTTCTTCCAGACCGCCCACCCGCCAGCGCTGGAGCTGGCCAAGGCGATCACCGAGGTTGCGCCGCAGGGCATGACCCATGTGTTCTTCACCGGCTCCGGTTCCGAAGGCAATGACACCGTGCTGCGCATGGTTCGCCATTACTGGGCGCTGAAAGGCAAACCGCACAAGCAGACCATTATCGGCCGGGTCAATGGCTACCACGGCTCGACCGTTGCCGGGGCCAGCCTGGGTGGTATGAGTGGCATGCACGAGCAGGGCGGCTTGCCGATCCCGGGCATCGTGCACATCGCCCAGCCATACTGGTTCGGCGAGGGCGGTGACATGACCCCGGATGCGTTCGGGGTATGGGCCGCCGAGCAACTGGAACAAAAAATCCTGGAAGTCGGCGAAGACAACGTGGCGGCCTTCATTGCCGAGCCAATCCAGGGCGCAGGCGGGGTCATCATCCCGCCTGAAACCTATTGGCCGAAGGTGAAGGAGATCCTGGCCAAGTACGACATCCTGTTCGTTGCCGATGAAGTGATCTGCGGTTTCGGCCGTACCGGCCAGTGGTTCGGCTCCGACTACTACGACCTCAAGCCTGATTTGATGACCATCGCCAAGGGCCTGACCTCTGGCTACATCCCCATGGGTGGGGTGATCGTGCGAGACAAAGTTGCCAAGGTGCTCAGCGAGGGCGGTGACTTCAACCACGGCTTCACCTACTCCGGGCACCCGGTGGCGGCGGCGGTGGGCCTGGAAAACCTGCGTATCCTGCGCGATGAAAAGATCGTCGAGAAGGCGCGCACGGAAGTGGCACCGTACTTGCAAAAACGACTGCGCGAGCTGCAGGACCACCCGCTGGTAGGCGAGGTACGCGGCCTTGGCCTGCTTGGCGCGATCGAGCTGGTCAAGGACAAAGCCACCCGCAGCCGTTACGAAGGCAAAGGTGTAGGCATGGTGTGCCGTAACTTCTGCTTCGAGAACGGCCTGATCATGCGCGCGGTTGGCGACACCATGATCATCGCGCCACCGTTGGTGATCAGCCGCGAGGAGGTGGATGAGCTCGTGGAAAAGGCGCGCAAGTGCCTGGACCTGACACTCGAAGCGATCCGCTGAGCGTTTGCTAGGCTAGCGATGTGACATTAAGCGGTTACAAGGCCGTGCTTTCCTTGAAACAGCGCCTTGTAACTTGCCAGACTAGTGGCTGTTTCAGTCGCTGCGACGCGTGTAACGCGGGGCCTGGCTGCTGAACGGATGGCTAATCAAAAAAATCTGGAGCATGACGCATGAAGAAAATGGGCAAGACGTTGCTGGCCGCAGCCCTGATGGGTGCCATGGCCACTGCTGCACAGGCCGAAGACAAGGTGTTGAACGTCTACAACTGGTCGGACTACATCGCGCCGGACACCATCGCCAAGTTCGAGAAGCAAACTGGCATCAAGGTCAAATACGACGTCTTCGACAGCAACGAAACCCTCGAAGCCAAGCTGCTGGCGGGCAAGTCGGGTTACGACATCGTTGTGCCGTCCAACAACTTCCTGGCCAAGCAGATCAAGGCTGGCGTCTACGAGGAGCTGGACCGCTCCAAGCTCAGCAACTGGAAAAACCTCGACGAAGACCTGCTCAAGGCCGTGGGCGATGCCAGCGACCAAGGCAACAAATACGCCTTCCCGTACATGTGGGGTTCGATCGGCATCGGCTACAACCCGGAAAAGGTCAAGGCCGCGCTGGGCGTGGACAAGATCGACTCGTGGGACGTGGTGTTCAAGCCTGAGAACATCGAAAAGCTCAAGAGCTGCGGCGTAAGCTTCCTGGATGCCCCGACCGAGATGATCCCGGCTGCGCTGCACTACCTGGGCAAGCCGACCAACAGCACCAGCAAGCAAGACCTCAAGGCCGCCGAGGACCTGTTCCTCAAGATCCGTCCTTCGATCACCTACTTCCACTCGTCCAAGTACATTGGCGACATGGCCAACGGCAACATCTGCGTAGCCGTCGGTTACTCGGGTGACCTGGAGCAGTCCAAGGCCCGCGCTCACGAGGCCGGCGACAAGGTCAAGGTGGACTACGTGATTCCTAAAGAAGGTGCCGGCACCTTCTACGACATGGTCGCCATCCCGAAAGATGCCGAGCATAAAGATGCTGCCTACCAGTTCATGAACTTCCTGCTGCAGCCGGAAATCATGGCCGAAATCACCAACGCCGTGCGCTTCCCTAACGGTAACGCCGCAGCCACCCAGTTCGTGGACCAGGCCATCAAAGGCGACCCGAGCATCTACCCGCCAGCGGACGTGAAGAAGAAGCTGTACGCCATCGCGGCACCCGATGCAAAGGTGCAGCGTGACATCACCCGTAGCTGGACCCGGATCAAGTCGGGCAAATAACCCCGATGCGTGGCCTCTGGGCTGGGGTTTCCCGGCCTAGAGCCTGCCAATGGCAATTGATGATTGCGGCATCGAGGCTGCGCAGGTAAGTTGCGCGCCGGTTTTGTGTGCGCGGCAGCGCTTGTAGCGAATGAGTACGCCGTCACCCAGGCACTGATTGTGAGGACCCACCACTTGTCTATTTCTGTATTTCGCAAGGCCTTGATGGCTGGAGCGGGCCTGACGCTGGCATGCAGCGTCCAAGCGGCGCCTACGGTGCACTTCTACAACTGGTCGGACTATATCGGCCCGAACACATTGGCGGACTTCGAAAAGCAAACGGGCATCAAGCCTGTGCAGGACGTTTTCGACTCCAACGAAACCTTGGAAGGCAAACTGCTGGCCGGCAACACCGGCTATGACGTAGTGGTGCCGTCCAACCATTTCCTCGGCAAGCAGATCAAGGCGGGCGCGTTTCGCAAGCTCGACAAGAACCTGCTGCCCAACTATTCCAACCTTGACCCGGCGTTGATGAAGCGCCTGGAGAAGAACGACCCAGGCAACCAGTACGCCGTGCCATATCTGTGGGGCACCAATGGTATTGGTTACAACGTCGATAAGGTCAAGGCCGCGCTGGGCGTGGATACCATCGACTCCTGGGCGGTGCTGTTCGAACCCGAGAACATGAAGAAGCTCTCCAAGTGCGGTGTGGCCTTCCTCGATTCGGCAGACGAAATGCTCCCCGCGGTGCTCAACTACATGGGGCTCAACCCCAACAGCACCGACCCCAAGGATTACGCAAAGGCCGAGCAGAAGTTACTGGCCGTACGCCCGTACGTGACCTACTTCCACTCGTCCAAGTACATCACGGACCTGGCCAACGGCGACATCTGCGTCGCGGCAGGTTTCTCGGGTGATGTGTTCCAGGCCAAGGCCCGCGCTGAGGAAGCGAAGAAGGGCGTGAACCTGGCTTATGCCATCCCCAAGGAAGGCGGCAACCTTTGGTTCGATGTGCTGGCGATCCCCAAGGACGCCAAGAACGTCAAAGAGGCCCACGCCTTCATCAACTATTTGCTGAAACCTGAGGTTATCGCCCAGGTCAGTGATTACGTCGGTTACGCCAACCCGAACCCCAAGGCTGGCGACCTGATGGACCAGGCCGTGAGGACTGACGCCGCGGTTTACCCACCGCAGGAAGTGCTGGACAAGATGTTCGTGAACTCAGAGTTGCCGCCAAAGGTGCAGCGTCTGATGACCCGTAGCTGGACCAAGGTCAAGTCGGGCAAGTAATCATCCAGACCCGTGTCGGCACCTGACCTACAGGCGGCACGGGCACAAAAATCTTGTTGGGAGTTTCACTCATGGCAGTTGCCTCCGGTGCCTATAAAAAAGCCCTCGAGGGTGGCCAGCAACCCAAGCAGGTGCTGGTCAAGATCGACCGGGTTACAAAAAAATTCGACGAAACCGTCGCCGTGGACGATGTGTCCCTGGAAATCCGCAAAGGCGAGATCTTCGCCCTGCTAGGTGGCTCCGGTTCCGGCAAATCCACCTTGCTGCGTATGCTGGCTGGCTTCGAGCGCCCGACAGAAGGGCGGATCTTCCTCGATGGCGTCGACATCACCGACATGCCGCCGTACGAGCGGCCAATCAACATGATGTTCCAGTCCTACGCGCTGTTCCCGCACATGACCGTTGCGCAGAACATCGCCTTCGGCCTGCAGCAGGACAAAATGCCCAAGGCCGAGATCGACGCCCGCGTGGCCGAGATGCTCAAGCTGGTGCACATGACTCAGTACGCCAAGCGCAAGCCACACCAGCTTTCCGGTGGCCAGCGTCAGCGGGTGGCGCTGGCTCGCTCCCTGGCCAAACGCCCCAAGCTGCTGCTGCTCGATGAGCCAATGGGTGCGCTGGACAAGAAACTGCGGTCGCAGATGCAACTGGAACTGGTGGAAATCATCGAGCGCGTGGGCGTGACCTGCGTGATGGTGACCCACGACCAGGAAGAGGCCATGACCATGGCCCAGCGCATCGCCATCATGCATCTAGGCTGGATCGCCCAGATCGGCTCGCCAGTGGACATCTACGAGACCCCTACCAGCCGCCTGGTGTGCGAATTCATCGGTAACGTCAACCTGTTCGAGGGTGATGTGGTCGACGACGCCGAAGGCTACGCGATCATTGCCAGCCCTGAGCTGGAGCGCAAGATCTACGTGGGCCACGGCATCACCACCTCGGTGGAAGACAAGCACATCACCTACGCATTGCGCCCGGAGAAACTCCTGGTCACCACCACCCAGCCAGACTTCGAGCACAACTGGTCGCGCGGCAAGGTGCATGACATCGCCTACCTGGGCGGCCACTCGGTGTTCTATGTTGAGTTGCCCAGCGGCAAGATCGTCCAGACCTTCGTCGCCAATGCCGAACGCCAGGGCGCCCGGCCGACCTGGGGCGATGAAGTGTTCGTGTGGTGGGAAGACGACAGCGGCGTGGTACTGCGGTCATGAAAATTCGCAAGCTCAAGCGAGCCTTCCAACGCCTGATCCCGGAGGGGCGGCACGTGGTGATCGGGATTCCGTTCATCTGGCTGTTCCTGTTCTTCATGCTGCCGTTCTTCATCGTGCTGAAGATCAGCTTCGCTGAAGCCGACGTAGCGATCCCGCCGTATACCGAGATCTATACCTACGTCGAAGACAAGATCCAGTTGGTACTCAACCTGGCCAACTACGGCCTGTTGACCGAGGATGAACTGTACATCTCGGCCTACCTGGGTTCGTTGAAGATGGCCTTCTTCAGCACCCTGCTGTGCCTGCTGATCGGCTACCCGATGGCCTATGCCATCGCCAATGCCAAGAAGGAAACCCAGACGGTTCTGCTGCTGCTGATCATGATGCCGACCTGGACCGCGATCCTGATCCGCGTCTATGCCTGGATGGGCATCCTCAGCAACAACGGCCTGCTCAATGGCTTCTTGCTGTGGACTGGGTTGATCGATCAGCCGTTACAGATCCTCAACACCAACCTGGCGGTGTATATCGGCGTGGTCTATTCGTACCTGCCGTTCATGATTCTGCCGCTGTTCGCCAACCTGGTGAAGCACGATCAAAGCTTGCTCGAAGCGGCTTCGGACCTGGGGTCGAGCACTTTCAACAGCTTCTGGAAGATCACCGTGCCGCTGTCGAAGAACGGCATCATCGCCGGCTGCATGCTGGTGTTCATCCCGGTAGTAGGCGAGTTCGTCATCCCTGAACTGCTCGGCGGCCCGGAAACCTTGATGATCGGTAAAGTGCTGTGGCAGGAATTCTTCAATAACCGTGACTGGCCGGTGGCCTCTGCCTTGGCGGTGGTGATGCTGGCGATCCTGATCGTGCCGATCCTGCTGTTCAACCGCAGCCAGGCTAAAGAAATGGAGGGCAGAGCATGAAGCGCTTCAGTTTCTCCAGCGTGATGCTGGTGCTTGGCTTGCTGTTCATTTACCTGCCGATGCTGATCCTGGTGATCTATTCGTTCAACGCTTCCAAGCTGGTGACGGTGTGGGGCGGCTGGTCGGTGAAGTGGTACGTCGGCCTGCTCGACAATACCCAGTTGATGGGTTCGGTCATGCGCTCGCTGGAAATCGCCTGCTACACGGCGGTGGCGGCAGTGGCGCTGGGCACTCTGGCGGCCTTCGTGCTGACCCGGGTCACCCGCTTCAAGGGGCGCACCCTGTTCGGTGGTTTGGTCACCGCGCCGCTGGTGATGCCAGAGGTGATTACCGGTCTGTCGCTGTTGCTGCTGTTCGTGGCCATGGCGCAGATGATCGGCTGGCCGCAGGAGCGTGGCATCGTCACCATCTGGATCGCACACACCACGTTCTGTGCAGCCTATGTGGCGGTGGTGGTGTCGGCACGTCTGCGTGAGCTGGACCTATCGATCGAAGAGGCGGCCATGGACTTGGGTGCCAAGCCGTGGAAGGTGTTCTTCCTGATCACCATCCCGATGATCGCGCCGTCGTTGGCGGCGGGCGGCATGATGTCGTTCGCGCTGTCGCTGGACGACCTGGTTCTGGCCAGCTTCGTGTCAGGCCCGGGTTCGACGACCTTGCCGATGGAAGTGTTCTCGGCCGTGCGCCTGGGCGTGAAGCCCGAGATCAACGCCGTAGCCAGCTTGATTCTGCTGTCGGTGTCGATCGTGACCTTCTTCGTCTGGTTCTTCAGCCGCCGTGCCGAAGAGCGTCGCCGCAAGGCGATTCAGCAGGCAATTGAAGAGGGGGCTGCAGCAAACGCTTCGCAGCCTCAGCTCAAGCGCTCGAACCAGGTGGCTGCATCAGCCTGACCCCGCCTATTCGCCAGTGAACCCGCTGCCACAAGGCTTGCGCATGCTCTGAGATGCGCCAACCTGTGGGGGCGGGTTCACCCGCGTATGCCCCCGCCACGATCGAATTGCCTGCCTCGAAATCAGCACCTGATAAGCGTGTAACGGTTTGCCGCCTGCGATGTTTTTCGAACCCTGGACTACGCTGACAGTCGCATCCCTCGAATCATTTGCGCGCAAGCAAGGAGCCTGCATGAAGTTCATGCGTCCATTGTCGGTCGTTTTTCTGGGGCTGCTGTTTTTGCTCACCGGCTGTAGTAAAGAAGAAGTGCCTCAAACGCACCCACGGGTGGGCGTGCAGCAGGTATCGCCAACCGATTTCGCGGCCAGGGTGACCCTCACTGGGGATGTTCAAGCACGGGTGCAGACCGACTTGTCGTTCCGCGTCGGTGGCAAGATCATCTCCCGAAGCGTGGATGTCGGCGACCACGTCAAAGCCAGGCAGGTATTGGCACGGCTTGACCCCAAAGACCTGCAGAACAATGTCGACTCGGCCAAGGCCGAGGTCTTTGCTGCCCAGGCGCGGGTCACCCAGACCAGTGCCGCGTTCGTGCGCCAGCAGAAGTTGCTGCCCAAGGGCTACACCAGCAAAAGCGAATACGATTCCGCCGAAGCTGCCCTGCGCAGTAACCAAAGTGCGCTCAAGGCCGCTCAGGCGCAGTTGGCCAATGCCAACGAGCAACTGAGCTACACCGCCCTGGTGTCCGAGGCCGATGGCGTGATCACCGCGCGCCAGGCCGAGGTCGGCCAGGTGGTACAGGCGACCATGCCGATCTTCAGCCTGGCTCGGGATGGCGAGCGCGATGCAGTCTTCAACGTGTATGAATCCTTGTTGGTCGCGCCACCGAGCGATACCGGCGTCACCGTTAGCCTGCTGGACGACCCCAAGATCCAGGCTCAAGGGTTCGTACGCGAGATAACCCCTACAGTGTCGGCGCAAAGTGGCACGGTGCAGGTCAAGGTGGCGCTGAAGAACGTACCACCCGGTATGCAACTGGGCGCACCGGTCACGGCCAGTACCCATGCGGTCGGCAGGCCGAGCATCGAGCTGCCATGGTCGGCGTTGACCAAAGCGCTGCATGCCCCGGCGGTTTGGGTGGTTGGCGAGGGTGACAAGGTCGAACTGCGTAAGGTCGAGGTCGGCCGCTACCTGACCGGCAAGGTCGTCATCGCCAGTGGCCTGAAGGCTGGGGAAACGGTCGTGGTCAACGGAACCCAGCTGCTACACCCCGGCATGCAGGTGGAGAAAGTCGATGCCACAGCTCCCGGAGGTGCACGATGAAGCGTCTGCTGATGGTATCGGCCGCCATGCTGCTTGCTGCCTGCGGTAGTGAGGAGCAAGCGCCCGAGCCGATCCGCCCGGTGCTGTCGATCAAGGTCCAGCCACAGGTGCAGGCGCAATTGGGGCGCTTCGCCGGGGTGATCGAGGCGCGCTTCGAGAGCACCTTGGGCTTCCGGGTTGGTGGGCGCATTGCGCGGCGCTGGCTGGATGTGGGCGCCCAGGTCAAAGCCGGCGACACTTTGGCGACCCTTGACCCTACCGACCAGCAAAACCAGCTGCGTGCCGCCGAGGGCGACTTGGCCAGGGTACAGGCGCAGTGGATCAACGCCCAGGCCGATGCCCGCCGTCAGCAGCAGCTCTATGATCGCGGTGTGGGGGCCCAGGCGCAGTTGGATATCGCCCAGACCAACCTCAAGACCACCGGGGCCGCCCTGGAGCAGGCCCGCTCGGCTAAGCGCCAGGCCCAGGACCAGCTCGGCTACAGCACCCTGCGCAGCGACCACGATGCAGTGATCACTGCTTGGCAGGCCGAGGCCGGGCAGACCGTTACCGCTGGCCAGGCCGTGGTGACGCTGGCGCGGCCTGATGTGAAAGAGGCGGTGATCGACCTGCCGATCGGGGTGGCCGAGCAACTTAACCAGAACCTCACCTTCACCGTCGCCTCGCAACTCGATCCTGGCATCAACACCACCGCAACCTTGCGTGAGCTGGAGCCCCAGGCAGACCCGACCACTCGTACCCGCCGCGCCCGCCTGACCCTTGCCAGCACCCCGCCGGCGTTCCATCTGGGCACCGCGATCAGCGTCACTCTGAGCTCGCCGGTATCGGCGCGCAGCGAGCTACCCCTGAGCGCCCTGCTCGAACGCGATGGCAAGACCCAGGTCTGGGTGATCGACACCCAGCAAAAAACCGTGAATACCCGGGACGTCACTTTGATCGAGCGAACCGACGACAGTATCGTGCTGGCCTCGGGCGTGCAGCCCGGCGAATACGTGGTGACTGCCGGCGTCAACAGCCTCAAGCCTGGCCAGAAGGTCATCTTCGACGAGGATGCGCAATGAAAGGAAGCTTCAACCTGTCCGACTGGGCGCTCAAGCATCAATCCTTCGTCTGGTACCTGATGTTCGTCAGCCTGCTGATGGGTATTTTTTCGTACTTCAATCTTGGCCGTGAGGAAGACCCGTCGTTCACCATCAAGACCATGGTGATCCAGACCCGCTGGCCTGGTGCGACTCAGGCCGAAACCTTGTACCAAGTCACCGACCGCATCGAGAAGAAGCTCGAAGACCTCGATTCGCTCGACTACACCAAAAGCTACACCCGCCCAGGCGAGTCGACGGTGTATGTCTACCTGCGCGATACCACCAAGGCCGAGGACATCCCGCAAATCTGGTACCAGGTGCGCAAGAAGATCCAGGACATCCGCGGGGACTTCCCCTCAGGCATCCAGGGCCCGGGTTTCAATGACGAATTCGGCGATGTTTTCGGCTCGGTATATGCGTTCACCGCCGATGGCCTCACCCTGCGTCAACTGCGCGATTACGTGGAGCAGGCCCGCGCCGAAGTGCGCGATGTGCCCAATATCGGCAAGATCGAAATGATCGGCACTCAGGATGAAGTGCTGTACCTGAATTTCTCGACCCGCAAATTGGCCGCGCTGGGTATCGACCAGCGTCAGGTCATGCAGGCTTTGCAAGCGCAGAACGCCGTAACCCCGGCTGGGGTGATCGAGGCTGGCCCGGAACGTATCTCAGTGCGCACCACCGGGCAATTCGCTTCGGAAAAAGACCTGCAGACTGTCAACCTGAAGATCAATGACCGCTTCTACCGCCTGGCCGATATCGCCAACATCCAGCGCGGTTACGTCGACCCGCCGTCACCGATGTTCCGTTACAACGGTCAGACCGCCATTGGCCTTGCAATCGGCATGAAGGCCGGTGGCAACGTGCAGGTGTTCGGTGCTGCGCTGAAACACCGGATGGACCAGGTGATAGAAGATCTGCCGATTGGCGTGGGCGTGCATACCGTCTCGGACCAGTCCGTCGTGGTCGAAAAGGCAGTTGGTGGTTTCACCAGTGCGCTGTTCGAAGCCGTGGTTATCGTGCTGGCGGTGAGCTTCATCAGCCTGGGGATGCGCGCGGGCCTGGTAGTGGCATGCTCGATTCCACTGGTGCTGGCGATGGTGTTCGTGTTCATGGAATACAGCGGCATCACCATGCAGCGGATTTCACTGGGGGCTTTGATCATCGCTCTGGGTTTGCTGGTCGATGACGCGATGATCACGGTCGAGGTGATGGTCACACGGCTGGAGATGGGCGAAAGCCGGGAGCAGGCCGCCACCTTCGCCTATACCTCCACGGCATTTCCCATGCTCACGGGCACCCTGGTTACGGTGGCCGGCTTCGTGCCCATTGGCTTGAACGGCAGCTCTGCCGGTGAATACACCTTCACCCTGTTCGCCGTTATCGCGGTGGCGCTGCTGGTGTCGTGGGTGGTGGCGGTGTTCTTCGCCCCGGTGTTGGGTGTGCATATCCTCAGCAGCCGCAAGGTCAAAGGCCATTCGAACGAGCCAGGTCGGGTTGGCCGGGCATTCGAGCATGGCCTGCTATGGTGCATGCGCCATCGCTGGCTGACCATCATCGGCACGGTGGTGTTGTTCGCCCTGGCGGTCTTTTGTATGCGCTTTGTGCAGAACCAGTTCTTCCCGTCATCTGACCGGCCGGAAATCCTCGTCGACCTGAACCTGCCGCAGAATGCTTCGATCGAGGAAACCCGCAAAGTGGTGGATCGTTTCGAGGCGCGGATCAAGGATGACCCTGACTTGGTGCACTGGAGCACTTACATCGGCCAGGGTGCGATCCGTTTCTACCTGCCCCTGGACCAGCAGCTGCAGAACCCGTACTACGCGCAGTTGGTGATCGTCAGCAAGAGCCTTGAAGCGCGCGAGGCTTTGATGCCGCGCCTTAGGAAGATACTGCGGGAAGACTTCGTCGGTGTCGGTGTCAACGTACAGTCGCTGGAGATGGGCCCGCCCGTAGGGCGGCCGATCCAGTACCGGGTCAGTGGCGGCGATATCGATCAGGTGCGCAAACACGCCATCGACCTGGCGACCTTGTTGGATCAAAACAAGTACATCGGCGAGATGATGTTCGATTGGAACGAGCCCGGCAAGGTGCTGCGGGTGGAGATCGCCCAGGACAAGGCGCGCCAGCTGGGGTTGTCGTCCGAGGATGTGGCCAAAGTGATGAACAGCATCGTCAGCGGTGTGCCGATCACCCAGGTCAATGACAACATCTACCTGATCGATGTGGTCGCCCGCGCCGAAGACGGTGAGCGCGGCTCGCCCGATACCCTGCAGAACCTGCAGATCCTCACCCCCAACGGCACCTCGATCCCACTGTTGTCCTTCGCTACCGTGCGCTACGAGCTCGAACAGCCACTGGTGTGGCGCCGCGATCGCAAGCCAACCATCACCATCAAGGCATCGGTCAACGGTGACATTCAGCCGACTGACCTGGTGGCTCAGCTCAAGCCGAAGATCGATGAGTTCGCCAGCAAATTACCTGTGGGCTTCGAAGTGGCTACGGGCGGTACGGTGGAGGAGAGCGCCAAGGCTCAGGGGCCGATCAGCAAGGTCATACCGCTGATGCTGTTCCTAATGGCTACTTTCCTGATGATCCAACTGCACAGCGTGCAGAAGTTGCTGCTGGTGATCAGTGTGGCGCCGCTGGGCTTGATCGGCGTGGTGCTGGCGCTGGTGCCGACTGGCACGCCCCTGGGGTTTGTGGCAATCCTCGGTATTCTTGCCCTGGCTGGCATCATCATCCGAAACTCGGTGATCCTGGTGACCCAGATCGACGAGTTCCACGCCCAGGGCCTGACGCCGTGGGATGCCGTGGTCGAAGCCACCAATCATCGGCGAAGGCCGATTCTGCTGACGGCTGCAGCAGCGAGCCTGGGCATGATACCGATTGCCCGCGAGGTGTTCTGGGGGCCGATGGCCTACGCCATGATCGGTGGGATCATCGTCGCCACCTTGCTCACGCTGCTGTTCCTGCCAGCGCTGTATGTGGCTTGGTACAAGATCCGCGAGCCACAGGGCAACGAACAAGGCCGACCCTGATCTTTCATCCAGGCCGGGCCTGGCCGTGAATGCGAGGGTGAAACTACCCGCGCATTTGCGGCAAACCGGCTCTTGAAGGCCTGCGCGGGTTTTCAGATCAGCTCCAGCCTGTAGCGGGCCGCGAACGGGTCTGCACAGCTCAACAAGACAATCACTTCCCCGAAGCTGCATCTTCTTTTAATTTTTTGGTTATATAAAAATTCTTAAACAGTATTTTTAAGAATATTCGCGCGTCACTACTATTGCCCTCAAGCCAGGCAATCATTTCCCCTTCAAACCCTGCCAGGCATCTCACTCCAAGGAGAACGAGCATGAGTGCATCGCTGCGCAGCATCGACGGTCAGGATGAAGCCACCATTTTGCGGGAAATCCAGAGCGCACTGCGCGACCTGCGGTTTGGAGCGGTAGAGATCACCGTGCACAACGCTCAGGTCGTGCAGATCGAGCGCAAGGAAAAATTCCGCCTGCAACAGCCCGGTCACAAACCCAGCTGAGTCGCGCCACCCCCTTCAAAACTAGAAAAATGCCAATCGGGAGCTTCACCATGTCCATCCGCCGTTATGCTCTGGCTGCGCTTGCCAGTGCGGTATTTGCCGGTTCCGCCATCGCCAAGGACTACGAACTGCTCAACGTGTCCTACGACCCCACCCGCGAGCTGTATCAGCAGTACAACGCCGAATTCATCAAGCACTGGCAACAGGCCCATCCGGGCGACAAGGTGAAGATTCAGCAGTCCCACGGCGGCTCGGGCAAGCAGGGCCGCGCTGTGATCGACGGCCTGCGCGCCGACGTGGTGACCCTGGCGCTAGCCGGTGATATCGACGAAATCGCCAAGCTGGGCAAGACCCTCCCCGAGGACTGGCAGAAGCGCCTGCCGGATGCCAGCACTCCGTACACCTCGACCATCGTCTTCCTGGTGCGCAAGGGCAACCCAAAAGGCATCAAGGATTGGGGCGACCTGATCAAACAGGATGTCTCGGTTATCACCCCCAACCCGAAAACGTCCGGCGGCGCTCGCTGGAACTTCCTGGCCGCCTGGGCCTACGGCCTGAAAACCGGCGGCAGCGAAGACAAGGCCAAGGCTTACGTTCAGGAGCTGTTCAAACACGTACCGGTGCTCGATACCGGTGCCCGTGGCTCGACCATTACCTTCGTCAACAACGGCCAGGGCGATGTACTGCTGGCGTGGGAGAACGAAGCCTTCCTGGCGCTGAAAGAGGACGGCGGCGCCGATAAATTCGAAATCGTGGTGCCATCGTTGTCGATCCTGGCTGAGCCGCCGGTCGCGGTGGTGGACAAGAATGCCGAGAAGAAAGGCAATACCGAAATTGCCACCGAATACCTCAAGCACTTGTACAGCCCGGCAGGCCAGAAGATCGCCGCCGAGAACTTCTACCGCCCGCGAGACGAAAAAGTGGCGGCTGAATTCGGCAAGCAGTTCCCGAAACTGGACCTGGTAACCATCGACAAGGACTTCGGTGGCTGGAAGACTGCGCAACCAAAATTCTTCAATGATGGTGGTGTGTTCGACCAGATCTATCAGGCACAGTAACGCCAAGGAACCCACGGGGCGGCCATGCAGCCCCGGCATCTAGACGCCTGCACTGGCCCGGGAGCGCTCCCGGGCCTCGTGCGTTCAACCAGGGATATTTATGTCACGTCGCATTTCCCCCGTCATACCCGGCTTCGGGCTGACGCTGGGTTACACCTTGGTGTATCTCAGCCTGATCGTGCTGATACCGCTGGCGGCCATGTTCATCCATGCCTCGCAGCTGACCTTCGCGCAGTTCTGGACCATCGTCAGTGCCCCACGGGTGATCGCCGCACTGCAACTGAGCTTCGGCACCGCGCTGTTTGCCGCCATCATCAACGGCGTGATCGGTACCCTGCTGGCTTGGGTGCTGGTGCGTTACACCTTCCCCGGACGCAAGATCATCGACGCGATGATCGACCTGCCGTTCGCCTTACCCACCGCCGTTGCCGGGATCGCGTTGACCGCGCTGTACGCACCAAATGGCTGGGTTGGCCAGTTCGCTACCGACCTGGGCTTCAAGATCGCCTACACCCCGCTGGGGATCACTTTGGCGCTGACCTTCGTCACCTTGCCATTCGTGGTGCGCACGGTGCAGCCGGTGCTTGCGGACATCCCGCGCGAGGTCGAGGAGGCGGCTGCCTGCCTGGGCGCCAAGCCTGTGCAGGTGTTCCGCCACATTCTGGCGCCAGCGCTGCTGCCTGCCTGGCTCACCGGCTTTGCCCTGGCCTTTGCCCGGGGCGTTGGCGAGTACGGGTCGGTGATTTTCATCGCTGGCAACATGCCGATGAAGACCGAGATTCTGCCGTTGCTGATCATGGTCAAGCTCGACCAGTACGACTACACCGGCGCCACTGCCATCGGCGTGCTGATGCTGGTGGTTTCCTTCATCCTGCTGCTGCTGATCAACCTGCTGCAGCGTCGCATCGAAACCCCTTGAAGGAGGCCGCATGTCCAGTTCAACCCTGAATGCAAGTGCTGCCGCCAATGCCGCCCGGCGAGGCAGCGCCACGTCGCGGCGCATCCTGATCGGCCTTGGCTGGCTGGTGTTTGTGCTGTTTCTGCTGCTGCCGCTGGTGATTGTGGTGTCGCAGGCGCTGAAAAACGGTTTTGGCACCTTTTTCGAAGCGATCTTCGAACCCGATGCCTTGTCAGCATTGAAGCTGACCTTGCTCGCCGTGGTCATCTCGGTGCCGCTCAACCTGGTGTTCGGTGTCAGCGCCGCCTGGTGCGTCAGCAAATACACCTTCCGTGGCAAGAGCGTGCTGGTGACCCTGATCGACCTGCCGTTTTCGGTCTCGCCGGTCATCGCGGGCCTGGTGTACGTGCTGATGTTCGGCGCGCAGGGGCTGTTCGGCCCCTGGTTGCAGGACCACGACATCCAGATCGTGTTTGCCTTGCCGGGTATCGTCCTGGCGACCATTTTCGTCACCGTGCCATTCGTGGCCCGTGAGCTGATCCCGCTGATGCAGGAGCAGGGCACTCAAGAAGAGGAGGCTGCACGTCTACTCGGTGCCAATGGCTGGCAGATGTTCTGGCACGTAACCTTGCCGAACATCAAATGGGGCCTGATCTACGGCGTGGTGCTGTGTACCGCGCGGGCGATGGGCGAGTTCGGCGCGGTGTCTGTGGTGTCGGGCCACATCCGTGGCGTGACCAACACCTTGCCGTTGCACGTGGAGATCCTCTACAACGAGTACAACCATGTTGCGGCCTTTAGCGTGGCCAGCCTGTTGCTGATCCTGGCGCTCTTCATCCTGCTGCTCAAGCAGTTGAGCGAGAACCGTATTAACCGCCTGCGCCACAGCGCCGCGAAGGAATGATTCATGTCGATCGAAGTTCGTAATGTCAGCAAGCGCTTCAACAGCTTCCAGGCCCTCAACGACATCAACCTGGACATCAACAGCGGCGAACTGGTAGCGCTGCTCGGCCCGTCGGGCTGCGGCAAGACCACCCTGCTGCGTATAATCGCCGGCCTGGAAACCCCGGACCAGGGCAGTATCGTGTTCCACGGCCAGGACGTATCCGGCCACGATGTGCGCGATCGTAACGTTGGCTTCGTGTTCCAGCATTATGCGTTGTTCCGCCACATGAGCGTGTTCGACAACGTCGCCTTTGGCCTGCGCATGAAGCCCAAGGGTGAGCGTCCGAGCGAGAGCAGGATCGCTGAAAAGGTCCATGAGCTTCTGAACATGGTGCAATTGGATTGGCTGTCCGATCGCTACCCAGAGCAGCTATCCGGTGGCCAGCGCCAGCGCATCGCCCTGGCCCGCGCCTTGGCAGTGGAGCCTAAGGTGCTGCTGCTCGATGAGCCCTTTGGTGCGCTCGATGCCAAGGTGCGCAAGGAGCTGCGCCGCTGGTTGGCCCGGCTGCACGAGGATATCAACCTCACCTCGGTGTTCGTGACTCACGATCAGGAAGAAGCCATGGAAGTGGCCGACCGCATCGTGGTGATGAACAAGGGTGTCATCGAGCAGATCGGCTCGCCGGGGGAGGTGTATGAGCAGCCGGCCAACGATTTCGTGTACCACTTCCTGGGTGATTCGAACCGTCTGGCCTTGAGCGAGGGGCAGCATGTGTTGTTCCGCCCGCACGAAGTGTCGCTCTCGCGCCATGAAACCGAGGGGCACCACGCGGCCGAAGTGCGTGACATCCGCCCGCTAGGGGCGACCACGCGGGTGACCTTGAAGGTAGAAGGGCAGAGCGAGCTGATCGAAGCCGAGGTGGTTAAGGACCACGACAGCCTGGCTGGGTTGGCGCGCGGGGAGACACTGTTCTTCCGGCCGAAGGTCTGGCAGAAGGTGACAGACATCTGAGTGTCATCAGTGAATGAACAGCCCGGGCCCAGTCCCGGGCTTTTTTACGACTGCAAGGTGGCCGCGAACGGGATGATCACTATCAATCTAACTTTTGGTTATTGATAAATATCCTCTTATTCCTTTACGCATATAACTAGTTCCCTATACTGATCTTCAAACACGCAAACTAGTTGGAGGCGTCCCATGCGCAATGAGCTGATTCGTTACCTGATTGTGCCGGGCTGGCAAGGATCGCCAGACAACCATTGGCAGAGCCACTGGCAGCGCACGCTGCCCAACAGCGCCCGAGTCGAGCAGCATGACTGGCTCACACCCCAGCGCAGCGACTGGGTAAAAGCGTTGGAGCAGGCAATAGCCGCCGAACCCACACCCGTGATCCTTATCGCCCACAGCCTGGGCTGCATCGCTGTCGCCCATTGGGCCGCACAGGCTAACCCGGCATTGCTGCGTCAGGTCCGTGGGGCGTTGCTTGTGGCGCCGGCGGATGTCGAGCGGCCTACCTGCGCGGAGGCTTTGCGCAACTTTGCGCCGATCCCGTTGCAGGCGCTGCCGTTCCCCAGCCAGGTCGTCAGCTCCGACAACGACCCGGCAGTCAGCGTAACCCGGGCCCTGTACCTCGCCCAGGTCTGGGGCGCCGACGCGGGCCTGTTGAGCAATGCCGGGCATATCAATGTCAAGTCCGGCCACCAACGCTGGGAACAGGGCTTCGCCTATTTGTACCGCTTGCAAAGCCGAGTCGAGCAGCGCGCGCTGCGCCGCGCCTGATCGACCACGTACGTTCACCCTTGCCTGACGCCCAGCCACCGACGGTATGGGGCGGGAGTTTGTCATGACCATTCAAAACCCATTCGGCCAGCCCCTGCTGACCTTTCCGGAGCTGGACAAGAGCCCGCTGAGCATACGTGCCAAGGCGCTGGTGTTCATCGACCCACGCTCGCAACTGTTGCGTGAGGCGCTGGAGCGGCTTGCGCCACTGCCTGTGCCAGTGCTGATCCGTGGCGAGACCGGTACCGGCAAGGAGCTGCTGGCTCGGCAAATTCACCGCGCCAGTGATCGGCCTGGGTTGTTCGTGTCGGTCAACTGCGCGGCCATAAGCCCGACCTATGCCGACGCGGAGCTGTTCGGCTATAGCGCAGGCAGCCAGGGCGGCACCGCCAGTAGCCGCGCTGGCTGGTTCGGTTCGGCCAATGGCGGCACTTTGTATCTGGACGAGATCGCCGACCTGCCCTTGGCCATCCAGGGCAAGTTGCTAGCGGCCCTGGAAAACCGCGAGGTGACCCGTGTTGGCGCACAGCAGCCCCAGCCTGTGGATGTGCGTCTGGTAGCGGCCAGCAGCATCGACCTGGCGCGGGTGGTGAAGGCCGGCCGCTTCAATGAACGGCTGTACCAGTATCTGAACGAAGGCGCGCTTCTATTGCCGCCGCTGCGCGAACGCCCGGGTGACATCCTGCCCTTGGCCGAGTATTTCGTGGGCATCTACAGCGTTCGCCTGCAGCGGCCTCTGGCATTGATCAGCGAAGCGGCGCAGCAGGTATTGGAGGCGCATGCCTGGCCTGGTAATACCCGCGAGCTGGAGAACGTGATCCATTTTGCGCTGCTGGTGAACGACGGGGATGAACTGTTGCCTCAAGACCTCGATCTGCCGGGGCCCGCAGCTTAGATGGGCTAATAGCGAAGTCAGTGGTGGCATTTTGCTTTTGGAATAAGCGGCGAATTAAAAGATATTGTTAAGGTATAAAAAATCTCGGTATCGTCCGACTCACGCCCACCGCTTAAACGGTTGGGCCCCCGACTTCGCCATCCTCGATGGCTCAGATCCATAACAAGGAACACCATGAAAAAGACCCTGCTGACCACGGCCCTGGCCGCTACCCTGTCGTTCGCTGGCCTGGCATCGGCTGCCGAGAAATTGGTGGTTGCTGCCACGCCTGTACCCCACGCCGAGATCCTCGAGCTGATCAAGCCGACCTTGGCCAAGGAGGGTGTGGACCTGCAGATCAAGGTGTTCACCGACTATGTGCAGCCCAACGTCCAGGTTGATCAAAAACGCCTGGACGCCAACTACTTCCAGACCCTGCCATACCTACAGAACTTCAACGAAGGCAAGGGTACTCACCTGGTGACCGTGGTCGGCGTGCATGTCGAGCCGTTCGGTGGTTACTCGAAGAAGGTCAAGAGCCTGGACGAGCTCAAGGAAGGCGCCACCGTTGCCATCCCTAACGAGGGCAGCAACAGCGGCCGCGCCTTGCTGCTGCTGCAGAAAGCCGGCCTGCTGACCCTGAAAGACCCGAAGAACGCTCTGGCAACCCCGAAAGACATTGCCGAGAACCCGAAGAAGCTTAAATTCCGCGAGCTCGAGTCGGCCATGCTACCTCGCGTGCTGGATCAGGTTGACCTGGACATGATCAATACCAACTACGCCCTGGAAGCCGGCCTGAATCCTGCCAAGGATGCGCTGGTGATCGAGGGTAGCGACTCGCCATACGTGAACTTCCTGGTGGCCCGCCCAGACAACAAAGACAGCGACGCGATTCAGAAGCTAGCCAAGGCCCTGACCAGCCCTGAGGTGAAGGAATTCATTGCCAAGAAGTATCAGGGTGCGGTGTTGCCTGCGTTCTGATTCGTTCTTGAGATGTAAAAACGCCGATGCTTTTGCGTCGGCGTTTTTGTGTGTGGCTGGCGAGCTGGGGCAGCTGCCCCGTTCCGCACAGGGATGAGCTCAAGCCTTGCGCGGTAGCCAGTTCAACAGGAAATCATTGACCACCTTGGGGTTCTCCAGGCTGGAGATATGCCCCGCAAACGGAATCTGGGCCGCCAGGCAGCCAATGATCCGCGCCATTTCATTGGACTCTTCAGGCGGCCGAGGAATGTCCTGATCGCCACAGAGCACGATGGCCCGCTCACCGGCAATCGCGCATAGCTGCGGCAACAGGTCCGGCCTGCCAAAAATCACTCGCCCCATTGGGTCCAGGCTATGCCGAATGGTTTCGGCTGTGCTTGCCTTGAGGTCGGCGCGAAACTGGTCGCGAATCTCCGGCACCGTCTGCCCACCGGCATGGAAGAAGATTGGCACGATGATATCCAGCAGCTCATCGCTGAAGTGGCCTGCCGCGCTCGCTGCATCCAGCAGGGCGAAGTACTTCTGCCGGGTCGCTTCTGGTTCGGCGCCGAGGTAGGTGTCCATCAACACCAGGCGGTCGACTCGCTCGGGGTGCTCAATGGCCAGTTGCGCACCCCACATGCCGCCGACTGACAGGCCGACCAGGTGGCATTGCGGGATGTTCAGCGCGTCCAGCAGTGCCAGGTGCTGACGGGTCAGGGCGCTCATGTCGGTGGTGGTGGGCGGTGGGGCATCGGAGTCGCCATGGCCCCAGAGTTCAGGGACGATGACACGAAAGTGCTGTGACAGGGCATCGATTTGTGGCTGCCACATGGCCGCCGACCACAAATAGCTATGACCGAGCAGTACCGGGAAGCCTTGCCCCTGGTCTACATAGCTTATGCGCGCGCCGTCGATTTCGATGAAGTGTTTTTGCATGGATGGACCTCGGCTGATAAGCGGTTGCAGGTTAATGAGGGTGCGCTGCGTGGCGCAGTTGCGGCTGTTGTTCATCCGCCAGGTACAAGCCTGAGCGTGCTCTGCGCCGGAATCACACCCATCTGTGCTCGCTGGTAGTTGCCTTCGACATACCCTTGGGCCTGATCCGAAAAATGCTGGTCGAACGGCACGCCACTCTGCCCGACCGGGTTGCTGGTCAGTGCCTGCCCGGCATCGGCAAAGTCGATCAGGCGCCGGGTCGATGGCCCATAGGTCACCGGCCATGGCGCCGGGCCGATCTTCGCCGAGAGGTTGTTCGGCACCTCATGGGTACCGGGCGCGGCGAACGGCCCGACGTTGAACAGTAGGTTCAGCGGCTTTTTGGCCCCAAGAGGGTGGTTGTGGGTCAGGGTATGGGCTTTGCCCCATTGCCAGCTGGCCGGGTCGCTACCCATGGTGTCGCGCAGGTGTTTCAGGCTTTGCTGCCAGGCTGTGCGCACGACGGCGGTACGGTCGGAACGCTGGTTGCCACCGCGGGTATTCCACCACGGTGAGTCGGCATCCGCCGCCAGGCGTGGCAGGGCGGCGTCGATGGTGCGGGTGCTGATCAGTATCGGGAACCAGGTATCGCCCAACTCGTCATGCAGGGCTGCGAACGCCAGCTCGTAGAGGAACTGGTTGAACAGCGTGGCGCTGGTGGAATCCAGCGGGTAGTCGCCGCGCCAGGCTGCCAGCTGCTCGACCAGTTCCTTCTCCTCGTCGCCCTTAGCGACCTCGCGCAGAGTTGCCAACAGTGGCGCTAAGGTACGCGAACCGTAATCGCTGGCCGTATCAAGCTGCAGCGCCTGGCTATTGTGCGTGTCCCATTTCACTTGCGGGTTGGCCAGCTGGCGATCGAGCTGGCGGCCGCGGTCGGCGAGGTTGTAGTAGCCGGGTATCGGCACCAGGGAAGGTGGCTGGTAGTTGGCCGAGACGATATAGCCGCTGGCCGGGTTCTCCTGTTGCGGGTTGACGCTGAATGGATAGAAACCGAGTTTGTCGGCCTGGCCGCTGGCACCGTCGAGAATGAACGCCGGGTTCACACTATCTGGGCGGATCGGCAGTTTCGCCGCCGCCCACCAGCCAATGTCGCCACGTGCGTTGGCCCAGACCAAATTCAGCCCTGGCGCCTGCACCTTGGCAGCGGCTTCGCGCATCTTGCCCAAGGTGTCGGCGCGGTTGAGCTGATAGAACCCCTCCAGGATCGGGTTCTCGGTTTCGAGAAACGCCCACCACATGGCAATCGGCCGAGGCCCGGCTGCGCTGCCGATGACTTCATTGACGATTGGGCCGTGGCTTGAGCGGCGCAGGTTGATGGTCACCGGTTGCTCACCTTTGACCGCAATCTGCTGCTCGGTCTGTTCCAGTGTCTGCCACTGGCCGTCGATTTTTACTTGGTCGGGGTTGGCGGGGTTGGTCTGTTCCGCGATCAGGTCGACGTCATCGTTCTGGAACATGGTCAGGCTCCAGCCGAAATCACGGTTGTGCCCTAACATCGCGAACGGGTTCAGCGCCTGGAAGTAGCCATACAGGTTGAAGCCAGGTGCCGAGAGCTCGGCTTCGTACCAGACGGCAGGTACGGCGAAACTGATGTGCGGGTCACCGGCCAGCAAGGGTTTGCCGCTGCGGGTGCGGCTACCGGAAACAGCCCAGGCATTGCTGCCTTCGAACTGCGGGATACCGGCGTCGATCAGCGCGTGGTGGCTGGCAAATGCCACGCTTTCGAGGCTTTGCCAATCGGCAGCGGCTAGCGGCGTACCGAGCGCGCCCTGCGGTTGCCAGTCGAGGTCGAAAATTTTCAGGTATTGCGGGCCAAGCTGGTCGCGGATGTAGGTCAGTGCAGGTTCGGTGCGAAAGGCCGCCGCAAAACTGTAAGCCAGATAGCCGGCGATGCTCAGGGTGTCTTGGGCTGTAAACGGCCGTGGGGTGATGCCGATCAGGTCGAACTCCATCGGCTTGGGGTGGCTGGCCTGCCAGGCGTTGACGCCCTCAAGATAGGCCTGCAGGGCTTGCCATGCGGGCGATTGATGGTCCTGGCGCTGAGCCATCAACGCGGCCTGTTCACGGATGCGCAGGCTGCGAAACAGGGTGTCGGTGGGCAGCAGCTTGCTACCGAATATTTCGGCCAGTTCCCCACGGGCCAGGCGGCGCATGATCTCCATTTGGAACAAGCGATCCTGGGCATGCACGTAGCCCAGGGCGCGGTACAGGTCCGCTTCGTTCTGGGCTTGCAGGTGGGGCACGCCACGGGCGTCATAGCGCACGCTGACCGGCGCCTGCAGCCCAGCCATGGCCACCTCGCCCGAACGCTGTGGCAGCTTGCCGTGCACGTACCAGTAACCGGCGCCAGCGGCCACGGATACAACGGCCACGGCAAACAGGGTCAGGCTGCGCTTCATCGAGACTCCTTGTGCATTCGAGCGGAAACTGTGGTCCGATCATCGACGGATTCGCGAACAGAGCATAGCCCCCTGAAAGGAGTTTCCATGTCCCTCAGCGAAAAACAGAAAATGCTCACAGGCCAGCTGTATCACGCTGGCTGCCCCGAGCTGCAGGCCGAACAGATCGCCAGCAAGCACTGGATGCACCGTTACAACAACAGCGTCGAGCTGCCCAACGAAGCGCGCAACGACCTGCTGGCCGAGCATCTAGGCCACGTTGGCGAGGGCACGGTGATCCGCCCGCCGTTCTACTGCGACTACGGCTACAACATCAGTATCGGCCGCAATACGTTCATGAACTTCAACTGCGTGATCCTTGATGTGGTGCCAGTGCGCATTGGTGATGACTGCCAGATCGGCCCCAACGTGCAGATCTACGCGGCTGACCATCCGCTTGACCCCGAGGTCCGGCGTAGTGGGCTGGAAAGCGGGCGACCGGTGACCATTGGCAACAATGTGTGGATCGGCGGTGCAGCGATCGTGCTGCCGGGGGTGACCATTGGCGACAACGCCATCGTGGGCGCCGGCAGTGTGGTGACCCGTGATGTCCCAGCGGGGGCGACCGTCGTGGGTAACCCGGCGCGGGTGTGTCAGCCGGTCCAGGGGCAGTAGCAGCCTACGGCCAGCGTATTCGAGGCGTTGACCTTACGCCCGGCCAGCAGTGCTTTGAGGATCGGCTCGATGAAACTGTTACTGGCATTGCACACCGCGCCTTCGCTGTAGGGGCCGAAGTAGGCAAGGTTGCCCTGACGGTCCCAGATGGCCACGGCAGGGGAGGCGGGCAGGTGTTCGCTGCCGGGCAGGTTGTCGAGGGTTTGCAGGCTGGCGAGGTTGGCGGGCAGCAGGCCTTGGCTGCCGGGCTTTTGCACAACGTAGAATGCCACGCCCTGGTCGGCGAACTGGGCAATCAGATCGCCAAGGTGCTGCTGGTTGCCCACGTTGCAGGGGCAGGCCGGGTCCCAGAAGTGCACGACGCGGATCGCCCCGGGGCCGGCTAACCCGGCAGGTAGGCGTAGCTGGCTGCCGTCGAACAGCTTGGTCTGATTGTCGAACGGGCGCAGGTAGCGGGACTGGAAGGTGATGTAGGCCTGCCAGAGAACAAGGGCGCAGAGCATCAGTGCGAGCGCCGCCAGGATCTTTTTGGTGTTCATAGGCTTCATGAGTTTCCTGCGGCCTTTTATACGAGCGGCTTTAGCCGCGAAGAATGCGTTGCGGTGTGGCGCACCGGCTTCGCCTGTAACCCGCTTCTACAGGCGCTGCACATGCCATGAGATGAGCGCAAACCTATGGAGCGGCTCAAGCCTTGAAGAGGCCAGCGCAGACAGAGGATGCTGTCACTCCGACAGGCTGATCTCGGTGCCTTCGAGGTGAGCAAGCTTGCCACGGAGTCGGCCAGAGCTGAATATCGCAGATCAATACTCGATCCGCCTTGGATGTACCTGATGCCTGCTTCCTTTCACCCCGATCCCCTGCGTGCCAGCCTTGCGCCGTTGGCCACGCGTCAGGCGTTGTCCAACCAGGCGCAGGACTATCAACGCTTCTATGGCTTGAACCTGCCGGTGCAGAGCTGGCTGGGCGGTTTTCAGGCGGCAGGGTTCGAGTTGGTTGGGCAAGTCTGGCTGCCTGAAAAGCCAAAAGCGACGCTGTTCCTACTGCACGGCTATTACGACCACATGGGCCTCTATCGGCATGTCATCGAGTGGGCACTGGCGCTTGGGTACGCGGTAATCAGCTGCGACTTGCCAGGCCATGGCCTGTCTAGTGGCGAGCGCGCGAGCATCGGTGATTTCGCGGTCTATCAGCGTGTGCTGGAGGCTTTGTTCGAGCAGGCGCGAAGCCTTGGGCTGCCACGCCCCTGGCATTTGTGCGGGCAGAGCACCGGTGGTGCCATAGCTGTGGATCACCTGCTGCATCAAGGTGAGCGCAGCCCGGTCGATGGCCAGGTGATCCTGCTGGCGCCACTGGTACGGCCGCGGGCATGGCGCTGGTCGAAGTTCAGTTATCGGGTGTTGCGCCACTTTGTCGATGGCATCGAGCGCCGCTTCAGTGAGAACACCAACGACCCGACGTTCCTGCCGTTTCTCGAAGCCGACCCGCTCCAGCCTCGGCGCTTGCCCACGGCGTGGGTCGGTGCATTGATCGCCTGGGTCAAGCGCATCGAAGCGGCGCCGCATTGCGCGCGGCGGCCGCTGATCGTACAGGGGGAGGACGATGGTACGGTGGATTGGCCCTACAACCTTCAAGTGCTCAAGGCCAAGTTCGACGAGCCGCAGATCCTGCTGCTGCCCCAAGCCCGTCACCACTTGGCCAACGAGTTGCCAGGCATCCGCCAGCGCTACTTTGACTTCATCGGGCAGCGCATGGGCTGATTACTTGAGGTCAGCGCTGTTCTGGCCAACCGCAAGGCCAGCACGCACCGCAGCTACAGCCGCCTGGTAATAGGCTTTGCCTTCCGGCGACTCGGCGAACGTGGCGAATTCTTCGAGTTCATCGTCGGACAGGTCACGGTACACATACAGCAGCGTGTTGTTCAGGTCCTGGCCGATCTGCCCCATCAGCCGCTGGCGCTGGCCGTCGAGCAGCCCTTGGGCTTGGCTTGGGCCGAACAGGCCAGGGATCATCGAACTGAGGCTGTCGGCGGCCACCCCGGCAATCGCCAGGCTGACTTCGGCACCGGCTTCACGGGCCGGCAGCGCCTGGGCCAAGTGGCCTATGACCAGCATCCGGTTGTCGCTGGCCTGCATCTTCGGCAGGCCCTCGGCGTGCTTTGCCAACTGGTCCTTGCGCGTGGCGAGCAGCTCGGCGGCAACGATCTTGCGCCCCAATGGCGACTGGAAGAACGCTAGGGCCGGTGTCGGGTTGGGCAGGGTGCTGCGCAGTTTGGCCAACGCACGGCTGTCCATCGCCTTGGCTTGGAAGCGCTGGTTGCTGTTGTTGACCAGCGCCTGATAAACCGCAGGCGGCAAGCTATTGCGATAGCGTTGCTGAGCTGCGCTCACGGCGTCGGTGAAATGGGCGCGCTGGTCAGGCCAGCCGGCGGCTTTGTACAGTTGATCAAGGCTGTCTGCCCGGACAGGCATGGTGCAGATCATCAGCAGAAGCAGGGAAAACAAACGGCGCATTCAGGACTCCTGTCGGCAGGTAGCTATTGTCCTTGGACGGGCGCCGTTTTGTCGAGCAATCCTAACGCTTCTCAGCCAAGTGGCGCTGTGCGCCGACAGAGTGAATGGATATGATGCGCGCCATGCACATCTCCCCCGAAAACCCGATGTTTGCGGCCGTCGTTGACGATCTGGCCACCCATGGCTGGTCGCAGCAGGCGCTCTTTCTGCCTGCCGACCTGGTGCGCGCGCTGGCGGCCGAATGCCGCCGCCGTGATGCCGAAGGTCAACTCAACCCGGCCGCTGTAGGGCGCGGCGATGCCCAGGAGGTGCGCGAGAGCATTCGCGGCGATCAGATCCAGTGGATCGACCCTGGCCAGGCCCCGGCTTGCGATGATTACCTGGCGGCCATGGACCAATTGCGTCAAGCCATGAACCAGGGCTTGTTTCTGGGCCTGGAGGATTTCGAATGCCACTTCGCCCTGTACCCACCGGGTGCGTTCTATCGCCGGCACCTGGACCGCTTCCGTGACGATGACCGGCGCATGGTGTCGGCAGTGCTGTATCTGAACGAAGACTGGCAGCCAGAGAACGGTGGGCAGTTGCGCATGTTCCTGGCCGGCGGTGTCGAGCACGATGTGCAGCCTTTGGCCGGCTGCCTGGCGATTTTTCTTTCCGGCGTAGTGCCGCACGAGGTGTTGCCAGCTACGCGCGAACGCCTGTCGTTGACTGGCTGGTTCCGGCGCCGTGGCAACGACCCGTTCTGATCTATCGAGTGAGTGCCTGCCGGGGGATGTTCAGTTGGCGGGCGTTGGAGCAAGGGCGGCAGGGGTCGCTTGGCCTGCCTGCATGCCCTTGAACCACTTGCGCTCAAGTTCTGCCATACGGCCGCTGTCTTTGAGGCGTTGAATGGCGTTGTTGACCGCGCTTTCGAAGGCCGGGTTATCTTTCTGGAAAGGGATCACCAGCTTCTTTTCGCCAAACGCCTGGCTTACATCGAACGGGCCATCGGCATTGGGCGCCTCGCTAGAGGGGGTAAGGGCAACATCGTACTTTCCGCTTTCGACCCCCGGCAGCACTTGCTCGGCTGTGGCTTCCAGAAACTCGGCACGCAAGTCGAGTTCGCGGGCCAAGTCCTGGCCGAACTCGACCTCAAAGCCCGTCAGGCGGTCGTCTTGCTTGAAAGAATAGGGTGCGTTGTCGGCTTGCACGGCAATGCGTAGTTCGCCCCGGTCGGCAATTTCGTCTATCAGCTCGGCCTGAGCCAACGGAGTGATCAGTACTGCCAGCAGTACGCCTATGGTCGAACGCATGTCGTGCCCCTTTTTATCTAGCAAATGAATAACTTTCGCCGCGATTTTCTTCCCCATCGCGGTCGAGCGCAGCCTATGACCTTCAAGCCTTGGCGAGGTTTAACCCTAACTGAAAAATTTGTGCCCTGGGGCCATGATCGCTGCGAACGGGTAATTCAACTATGTTGAATCATCGCGGCCATTGTTTGATGGCGGTGTTTTCAAGTGAACCACAGGAGACGTTGATGAACAGCTTATTTTCCCGTGCTGCCGTGGCTGGCCTGCTGCTGGGGGTGTCGATGATGGCCGGCGCAGCGGATGCCCTCAAAAGCCAGGAGCCGCCTAAGGGTGCCAAAGTCTTCATCGTTTCACCGGCCGATGGCGCCACGGTGGACAAGACCTTCACCGTGAAATTCGGCATCGAGGGCATGGAGCTCAAGCCTGCTGGCGATCAGACTCCGCATACCGGCCACCACCATTTGCTGGTGGATGTGGACAAGCAGCCGGTCGCCGACATGCCGCTGCCGACCAGCCTGATGCCGGCTGCGGGAACTGCGTTGCCAGCCGGGCCGCAGGTGCTGCACTTCGGCAAGGCGCAGACCGAAGCGACCATCACACTCGCCCCAGGCAAGCACACACTGCAACTGGTGCTGGGCGATCAGTACCACGTGCCGTTCAAGCCGAGCGTGGAGTCTGAAAAGATCACTGTCCAGGTAAAGTAAGCGCCGATCCGACCCCATAGGAGTGTCGAGCGCTGCGGGGTTGGGTATTGGCAGGCAAAGAAAAGGGCTGCGTCACGGCCCCTCGCGGATGTACCCGCGAAGGGCCGCAGCGCAGCCCCCATTGTCTTGCCTGGCTTAGAACAGTACGCGCGAGCGAATGGTCCCTTTGACCTGTTGCAGTTTTTCCTGCGCCAGGTCGGAGTACTCGGCGTCAACGTCGATCACCACGTAACCAACTTTCTCGTTGGTTTGCAGGAACTGGCCGGAAATGTTGATGCCGTTCTCGGCGAAGACCTTGTTGATCTCGCTGAGCACGCCCGGAATGTTCTCGTGGATGTGCAGCAGGCGGTGCTTGCCTGGGTGGGCCGGCAGCGCCACTTCAGGGAAGTTGACCGACGAGATGGAGGTGCCGTTGTCGCTGTACTTGACCAGCTTCTCGGCCACTTCCAGGCCGATATTGGCCTGTGCTTCGGCAGTGGAACCACCGATGTGCGGGGTGAGGATGACGTTGTCCAGGCCACGCAGAGGGCTTTCGAATTCTTCGTCGTTGGAGCGTGGCTCCACTGGGAACACGTCGATGGCGGCGCCGATCAGGTGCTTGTCCTTGATGGCGGCCGCCAAGTGATCCAGCTCGACCACGGTACCGCGAGCAGCGTTGATCAGAATCGCGCCTTTTTTCATCGCACGGATTTCCTTCTCGCCAATCATCCACTGGGTGGATGGCAACTCAGGCACGTGCAGCGAAACGATGTCGGCCAGGCCCAGCAGTTCGTTGAGGCTGGCGACCTGTACGGCGTTGCCCAGTGGCAGCTTGGTCAGCGGGTCGTAGAAATAGACCTGCATGCCAAGGTTTTCTGCCAGAACCGACAGTTGAGTACCGATCGAGCCATAGCCGACGATGCCCAGTTTCTTGCCACGGATCTCGAACGAGTTGGCCGCGCTTTTGATCCAGCCGCCACGGTGGCAGGATGCGTTTTTCTCCGGGATGCCACGCAGCAGCAGGATCGCCTCGGCCAGCACCAGTTCGGCCACCGAGCGGGTGTTGGAATAGGGGGCGTTGAATACGGCGATACCACGCTCGCGGGCTGCGGCCAGGTCAACCTGGTTGGTGCCGATGCAGAAGCAGCCGACGGCGACCAGTTTCTTGGCACAGTCGAAGATTTCTTCGGTCAGTTGAGTGCGCGAACGGATGCCGATGAAGTGGGCGTCGGCGATCTTTTCCTTCAGCTCGGCATCCGGCAGGGAACCTGTGAGGTATTCGATGTTGGTGTAGCCGGCGGCCTTGAGGGTATCGACCGCGTTCTGGTGCACACCTTCAAGAAGAAGGAACCGGATCTTGCTCTTGTCGAGAGAAGTCTTGCTCATCTGCGTAAACCTGTATCCCGGAGAAAAAATGGCGAGGACTGATGCCAGGCGCCAGGGCAGCCATAGCATGAACAGCGGGAGCGCTATGCTAGCATACGCGACCCAATCTGAGCTTATCCCGACAGGTGAAGAGTGCTCAGGGTGACTATGAATAAGTCGAGAGTTCCAGCGATGACCCACTCTGCGGTAATTGAAGAACTGATGACCCTTGTCGACCCTGGCAAGGTCCTGACCGACCCGGCTTCGCTCCAGGCCTACGGCAAGGACTGGACCAAGCACTACCCGCCTGCACCCACCGCCATCGTGCTGCCCAAGACGGTTGAACAAGTGCAGGCCATCGTGCGTTGGGCCAATCAGCATCGGGTTGCCCTGGTGCCCTCCGGCGGGCGTACCGGTCTGTCGGCCGGTGCCGTGGCCGCCAATGGCGAAGTGGTCGTCGCCTTCGACTACATGAACCAGATACTGAGCTTCAATGCCTTCGACCGTACCGTGGTATGCCAGCCAGGCGTCATCACTCGGCAGTTGCAAGACTTTGCCCACGAGCAGGGCCTTTATTACCCGGTGGATTTCGCTTCCAGTGGCTCCAGTCAGATTGGCGGCAACATCGGAACCAATGCCGGCGGTATCAAGGTCATTCGCTACGGCATGACCCGCAACTGGGTAGCTGGTCTGAAGGTGGTCACCGGCACTGGTGAGCTGCTGGAGCTGAACAAGGACCTGATCAAAAACGCCACCGGCTACGATCTACGTCAGTTATTCATTGGCGCCGAAGGCACCTTGGGTTTCGTCGTCGAAGCGACCATGCGCCTGGACCGAGCCCCGCGCAACCTTACCGCCATGGTGCTGGGCACCCCTGATTTCGACTCGATCATGCCGGTGTTGCATGCCTTTCAGGGCAAGCTCGATCTGACCGCCTTCGAGTTCTTCTCCGACAAGGGTCTGGCCAAGATCATGGCCCGTGGTGATGTGCCGGCTCCTTTCGCCACAGACTGCCCGTTCTATGCTTTGCTTGAATTCGAGGCCAGTACCGAGGAGGTGGCCAATCAGGCGCTGGCCACCTTCGAGCACTGTGTGGAGCAAGGCTGGGTGCTCGATGGGGTCATGAGCCAGAGCGAAACCCAGCTCAAGAACCTGTGGAAACTGCGCGAATACCTGTCCGAGACCATCTCTCACTGGACGCCGTACAAAAACGATATTTCCGTGACCGTTTCCAAGGTTCCTGCGTTTTTGCGCGATATCGATGCCATCGTCAGCGAGCATTACCCTGACTACGAAGTGGTCTGGTACGGCCACATCGGCGATGGCAACCTGCACCTGAACATCCTCAAGCCCGAGCACATGAGTAAGGATGACTTCTTTGCCTCGTGCACCAAGGTCAACAAGTGGGTGTTCGAGATCGTCCAGCGCTACAACGGCTCGATCTCGGCCGAGCACGGTGTGGGCATGACCAAGCGCGACTACCTCAGTTACAGCCGTTCGGCCCATGAAATTGCCTGCATGAAGGCAATCAAGGCCGTCTTCGACCCTAACGGCATCATGAATCCGGGTAAGATCTTCGCTCCTGAATAAAAGCAGTGATCAAAGGAGTCGGCCATGAGTTACCAGCACCAGTACGTAGACGGCACGCGCATCCATTTCCCGCTGGGCAAAGTGGTATGCATCGGCCGCAACTACGCCGAGCATGCCAAGGAACTGGATAACCCCATCCCAAGCGAGCCGCTACTGTTCATCAAACCGGGCAGCTGCGTGGTGCCCCTGGAGGGCGGCTTCAAGATCCCGACCGACCGTGGCTCGGTGCACTACGAGGCCGAAATCGCCGTGCTGTTGGGCAAGCCGTTGTCGTCCAACGCCTCTCAGGAAGAGGTGATGGATGCCATCTCCGGATACGCCCCAGCCCTGGACCTGACTCTGCGCGACGTGCAGGCCAAGCTCAAGGAAAAGGGCCTGCCTTGGGAGTTGTGCAAAAGCTTCGACGGCGCCTGCGTGTTACCACCGTTCGTTTCTGCGGCATCCTTTGAAGACGTGACCGATATTCCCGTGCGCCTGACCATCAACGGTGAAGTGCGCCAGGACGGTAACAGCAAGATGATGCTCAACCCGATCGTGCCGATCATCCAGCACATGGCGGCGCAGTTCTCGCTGCAGGCGGGTGATGTGATCCTGACCGGTACCCCGGCCGGTGTCGGGCCATTCAATGTGGGTGACGAACTGGTGCTGGAACTGCCAGGTGTTTGCCGTTTCGAGAGCCGCGTGCTCTGACGCAAGGCCTCATCACCTCGTTCGCGGCTGAGCCCGCTCCCACTAGGGTCTCATCTTGGGTGACATCAAACTTGTGGGGGCGGCCGCAGCCGCGAAGAGGCCCGCGCCGTTTACTGTTTTTTCACACCCCATCCGGATAATGCGCGGATCTTCGCCTCTGTCTGCAGGACCTTCGAATGCCTACACCCGTCAGCACCAGCGCCCCCTCCAAGCGCCGTTTCTACCTCCGCTGGCCCTTCGCCGTGGCGGTTGCTGCGGTGATTGGCTATGGCGTGGCGGTGGCTATGCACTGGGACGACCGCGGCATGCTATGGGTCAAAGAGCGCTTTGAAACCAGTGCCGAGCGCAGCGAAAGCGTGTGGCTGCCGAACTATCGAGTGGACATCGATGCCAAGGTGTTGCCCGGTATGGAGGACGACGAAGCTTCGGACGTGGCCTACAGCCCGCACACCCGCACGCTGTTCGCAGTGATGGGCAAGAACCCGTTTCTGGTCGAGCTAAGCCTCGAAGGGGATGTGCTGCGCAAGATCCCACTGGCAGGCTGGAGCAACCCGGAAGGCGTTGCCGTGTTGGAAGATGGCGGCATCGCAATCACCGATGAGCGTCAGCACGATCTGACCGTGGTCAAGGTCGATGCACAGACCGTTTCGTTGAACCACGCTGATTTTCCCAGTTATGACCTGGGTGAGTCGGTCAAGAGCAACAAAGGCTTCGAAGGTATCGCCTGGGACCCTATGCGCCAACGCCTGGTGATCGGCGAGGAACGCCCGCCGAAGCTCTACACCTGGAATAGCGACGGGCGTAGCCCACTCAAGGGCCAAAAGCAGGTGCTGGCCAGCGATGACCTCGATTTGCGCAACCTGTCAGCCTTGGCCGTCGACCCACGTACGGGCCACCTGCTCGTGCTGTCGGCTGACTCGAACATGCTTTTGGAACTCGATGAACAAGCTCGGCAGGTAAGTTTCATGACGCTGCTGGGGGGCTTCAACGGCCTGCAAAGCACCATCCCGCGTGCCGAAGGCGTGACCATGGATGATCAGGGCGACCTGTATATGGTCAGCGAGCCGAACCTGTTCTATCGGTTCAAGAAAAAACAGCAATGAAGCTGGAATCTTCCTACATTAAGCTTCGCTTCAGTCGTCCATGGTTTGATCCGCAACTACCCCGTCGAGACTCTTGCCATGCGTCGCCTTTTTCATCTGTCAGTGATCCTTCTGCTTGCTGGGCTGCTGATCTTGGGCTTGGCTGCCCAGGAGTTGCGCCTGTTCGAGCGCGGCTGGTTCAACGTAAAAAGCTGGTGGCAGCCGCCTGAGCAGGGCATGCGCTTGGATCGCTACCAAGTGGCCGTGGAAGCGCAGCCAATCGAGGGGTTGGACGACGATATTTCAGCTCTGACCTACGACCCTGACCGTAAAACCCTGTTCACCGTAACCAATGCCCGTTCGGAGCTGCTCGAACTGTCGCTGGAGGGGCGTATTCTGCGCCGCGTGCCGTTGACCGGCTTTGGTGATCCCGAGGCCGTGGAGTATGTAGGGCCTGGCAGCTACGTGATCTCCGATGAGCGCCAGCAGCGGTTGATCCGGGTGCGCCTTGACGATGACACGCCGTTTCTGGATGCGGCCGATGCCGAACAGATGAGCCTGGGAATCGGCCTCAATGGCAACAAGGGCTTTGAGGGGCTGGCGTACGATTCTGCAGGCCAGCGCTTGTTCGTGGCCAAGGAACGCGACCCCATGCTCATCTATGAGATACATGGCTTTCCGCATCAGAACCCGGAGCGCCCTTATGCGGTGCATGTGGTGCAGGACCGCAAGCGTGATGCGCGGTTGTTCGTGCGCGACCTTTCCAGCTTGCAGTTCGATGAGCGCAGTGGCCACCTACTGGCGCTCTCGGACGAATCGCGCCTGGTGCTTGAGCTCGATGCCCATGGTCAGCCGCTAAGTACGCTGTCTTTGCATAGGGGGCTGCAGGGGCTGAAGGCATCAGTGCCTCAGGCTGAGGGAATTGCCATGGACGAGGCCGGCACTTTGTACCTGGTCAGCGAGCCGAACCTCTTTTACGTGTTCAAGCAGCCCGCTGACTGATTGCCTGTTCGGGCCTTTTTGCGGGTAGAGCCGCCCCTCTATGTAGTGCGTCAGAGGCGAGCACTAGCGTGTAGGAGCGGCTTATGCCGTGAAGCGGCCGGCAACGGATAGCGAAGACATACGCTCAGCGGTTAATCGGCCTTGAGCGTCTTCACTCCTTCGGCAGTACCCAGCAGCAGCAGGTCTGCCGGGCGCGCGGCGAACAGGCCGTTGGTCACCACGCCGACGATGGCGTTGATCTGGGCTTCGAGCTCTACTGGGTTGGTGATTTGCAGGTTGTGCACGTCGAGGATGACGTTGCCATTGTCGGTTACAACGCCCTCACGGTACACAGGGTCGCCGCCGAGCTTGACCAACTGACGGGCCACATGGCTGCGCGCCATGGGGATTACCTCGACCGGCAGCGGGAAGGCACCCAGCACTGGAACAAGCTTGCTGCCGTCGGCGATGCAGATGAAGGTCTTGGCCACCGCCGCTACGATTTTCTCGCGGGTCAGGGCCGCGCCGCCACCTTTGATCAGGTTCAGGTGGGCATCGCTCTCGTCGGCACCGTCGACATAAAACTCCAACTCGCTGACGCTGTTCAGCTCGTAGACCGGGATGCCATGGCCTTTCAGACGTTGGGCCGTGGCCTCGGAGCTGGCCACCGCGCCATCGAATGCGCTCTTGTGCTGGGCCAGGGCGTCGATGAAGAAGTTGGCGGTCGAACCGGTGCCGACGCCGACGACGCTTTTTTCATCCAGCTTCGGCAGAATGAAGTCGACAGCGGCCTGGGCGACGGCCTGTTTGAGTTGGTCCTGGGTCATGCGGGCTCCGAGAGGGGGCGGGGGCGGTAATGAAAGGAGCCTAGTATAACGGCTCGGGCGGCTTTGCTGTGGTCGCCCGACGTAGCGCTGGGGTAGACTCGCAGGCCTTGTCCCGCGGCCAGTGATGCTCCGATGCTCGAACAGTACGTCAAGAAGATCCTCACCTCGCGCGTCTACGACGTCGCTGTGGAAACACCCCTGCACAGCGCTGGGCAGTTGAGCAAACGCCTGGGCAACCAGATTCTGCTCAAGCGCGAAGACCTGCAGCCGGTGTTCTCGTTCAAGATCCGTGGCGCGTACAACAAGCTGGCGCAGCTCACCCCGCAAGAACTGGCCCGTGGCGTGGTCACCGCCTCGGCTGGCAACCATGCCCAAGGCCTGGCTTTGGCGGCCCGTGAGCTGGGCATCAAAGCCACCATCGTGATGCCCAAGACCACCCCTGAAATCAAGGTTGAAGGTGTACGCTCGCGCGGCGGCAAGGTAGTGCTGCATGGCGACTCCTTCCCTGAGGCGCTTGCCTATTCGCTGAAAATGGTCGAGGAAAAGGGCTTCGTCTACATCCATCCCTACGACGACCCGCATACGATTGCCGGGCAAGGCACGGTGGCGATGGAAATCCTCCGTCAGCACCCAGGGCAACTGGACGCGATCTTCGTGCCAGTGGGCGGCGGTGGCCTGATTGCCGGTATCGCGGCCTATGTGAAGTACTTGCGCCCGGAAATCAAGGTGATCGGCGTGGAGCCGGACGACTCCAACTGCCTGCAAGCTGCCATGGCTGCTGGTGAGCGCGTGGTGCTGCCGCAGGTGGGGCTGTTCGCCGATGGCGTGGCGGTTGCGCAGATCGGCCAGCACACCTTCGATATCTGCCGCCATTACGTGGATGAGGTGGTGACGGTCAGCACCGATGAAATCTGTGCGGCTATCAAGGATATCTATGACGATACCCGCTCGATCACCGAACCTGCCGGTGCGTTGGGGGTGGCGGGCATCAAAAAGTACGTCGAACTCAAGGGCGTGACCGGGCAGACGCTGGTGGCCATCGATTCCGGCGCCAATGTCAACTTCGATCGCCTGCGCCACGTGGCCGAGCGGGCCGAGCTTGGCGAGAAGCGTGAAGCCATCATCGCCGTGACCATCCCTGAGCGCCCCGGTAGCTTCAAAGCCTTTTGCGAGGCCATTGGCAAGCGCCAGATCACCGAATTCAATTACCGCAAGCATACCTCCGACGAGGCGCACATCTTCGTTGGCGTGCAGACCCATCCAGAAAACGACCCGCGAGCGGCGCTGGTGCAGAACCTGATCGACCAGGGCTTCCCAGTGACCGACCTGACCGATAATGAGCTGGCCAAGCTGCACATCCGCCATATGGTCGGTGGGCACTCAGCGGGTGCCAGTGACGAGATGGTGCTGCGCTTCGAGTTCCCTGAGCGCCCAGGGGCGCTGTTCAACTTCCTGACCAAGCTGGGCGGGCGCTGGAACATCTCGATGTTCCACTACCGCAACCATGGCGCGGCAGACGGGCGGGTGGTCGCTGGCCTGCAGGTGCCGGAGGAGGAGCGTCACCTGGTGCCGGCGGCACTGGCCAAGATTGGCTATCCGTATTGGGACGAAACCGACAACCCGGCGTACAAGCTGTTCCTGGGTTGAGCGGCTAAGCTTGGCTTATCGCTCAAGGATGTGAACCCATGGAACACCTGACTACCCTCAAGGCCTTGCACATCGCCGCTACTGCAGTGTTGCTGCTCTGCGCCCTGGGCCTGGCGATCTGGACCGTGCGTGCGCGCCGCCGCGGCGACGCCCAAGCCTATGCCAAGTTGCTGCGCCGGCCGCTGGTGTTCGTCTGGCTGGTAATGGGCGTTTGCTTGCTGAGCATGCCGTTCACCGGCTGGTGGCTGGTGCATCTTGTGGGTTGGCCGCTGGGGCAGACGTGGCTGCTGGCCTCCAGTGTTCTATATACCCTCGGTGCCTTTGCCGTTTGGTGGTTGCTGGTACGGCTCAACCGCCTGCGCAAGGCTGAGGTGACGGGGCTGCGGTTTACCCTGGCCTTGGCCGTGTTCAGTGGAGTGTGCTTGCTGTCCATCGCGGGCCTGATGGGCGCCAAGCCCGTCTGACGGGCCGCCGGTTTCTTCCCAGGTAAACCCGCTCCTGCAGGCATATCTGCGCTGCAGCGCCCGTAGGAGCCGGTTTACTCGCCAAGCGGCCAGAGCATCAATGCTCAATCCTTCATAGTCGGCCCGCAGAATACAGAATACGTAGTTACCACCGCGCTGCAGATAAGCTTGGCGGGCGCGTTGCTGCGCTCGCAGGCTTTGTGGAACAATGCGGTGACATGCGTTTGCGAGGTTGCTGCCGTGATCGACCCGGATGGTTTTCGCCCCAATGTCGGAATCATTCTCACGAATGATGCCGGGCAGGTGCTATGGGCTCGACGGATCAACCAGGATGCCTGGCAATTTCCCCAGGGTGGCATCAACCCTGATGAGTCGCCGGAAGATGCCCTGTACCGCGAGCTGAACGAAGAAGTTGGCCTTGAACGCGATGATGTGGAAATTCTTGCCTGCACCCGCGGCTGGTTGCGTTATCGTTTACCCCAGCGGCTGGTCCGCACGCACAGCCAACCGCTGTGCATTGGCCAGAAGCAAAAGTGGTTTTTGCTGCGCCTGGTGAGCAATGAACAACGGGTGCGGATGGACCTGACCGGCAAGCCTGAGTTCGACGGCTGGCGTTGGGTCAGCTATTGGTACCCGTTGGGCCAGGTGGTGACATTCAAGCGTGAAGTCTACCGCCGAGCCCTGAAAGAGCTTGCACCGCGTCTTTTGACGCGCGACTGACGACGGAGTTCGACCCCGAGCCATGCTCAATACGCTGCGCAAGATCGTCCAGGAAGTGAACTCCGCCAAAGATCTCAAGACGGCGTTGGGGATCATTGTCTTGCGCGTCAAGGAGGCCATGGGCAGCCAGGTCTGCTCGGTGTACCTGCTCGACCCGGAAACCAACCGTTTCGTGCTGATGGCCACCGAAGGCCTGAACAAGCGCTCCATCGGCAAAGTCAGCATGGCACCCAATGAGGGCCTGGTTGGCCTGGTCGGTACCCGTGAAGAGCCGCTGAACCTGGAAGACGCTGCCGCCCACCCACGCTATCGCTATTTCGCCGAAACCGGTGAAGAGCGATTCGCCTCGTTCCTCGGTGCGCCGATCATCCACCACCGCCGCGTCGTCGGTGTACTGGTCATCCAGCAGAAAGAGCGCCGTCAGTTCGACGAAGGCGAAGAAGCTTTCCTGGTCACCATGAGTGCCCAGCTCGCTGGCGTCATCGCCCATGCCGAGGCCACCGGCTCGATCCGTGGCCTGGGGCGCCAGGGCAAAGGTATTCAGGAAGCACGCTTCGTCGGGGTGCCGGGCTCGCCGGGCGCCGCGGTCGGTCGGGCCGTGGTGATGCTGCCACCGGCTGACCTGGAGGTGGTGCCAGACAAGACCGTCGAGGATATCGATGCCGAGCTGAAGCTGTTCCAAAATGCCCTGGAGGGCGTGCGTGAAGACATGCGCAAGCTGTCGGCCAAGCTGGCGACCCAGCTACGCCCGGAAGAGCGCGCGCTGTTCGATGTGTACCTGATGATGCTCGAAGACGCCGCCCTGGGTGGTGAAGTGATCGAAGTGATCAAGACTGGCCAGTGGGCACAGGGCGCTCTGCGTCAGGTGGTCGGCGAGCACGTCAACCGCTTCGAGCTGATGGACGACGACTACCTGCGCGAGCGTGCCTCGGACGTCAAGGACCTTGGGCGTCGTCTGCTGGCGTATCTGCAACAAGCGCGCGCGCAATCGTTGGTGTATGCCGACAACACCATCCTGGTCAGTGAAGAGCTGACCCCGGCGATGCTCGGCGAAGTGCCCGAAGGCAAGCTCGTTGGCCTGGTGTCGGTATTGGGCTCGGGCAACTCCCACGTCGCCATCCTTGCCCGTGCCATGGGCATTCCAACGGTGATGGGTCTGGTCGACTTGCCGTATTCGAAGGTCGACGGCATCGAGATGATCGTCGACGGCTACAAGGGCGAGGTGTTCACCAACCCCAGCGACGTGCTGCGCAAGCAATACAGTGACGTGGTCGAGGAAGAGCGCCAGCTGGCGCAGGGCCTTGATGCCTTGCGCGAACTGCCGTGTGTAACCCCGGACGGCCATCGTATGCCGCTTTGGGTCAACACCGGCTTGCTTGCTGACGTGGCCCGTGCTCAGCAGCGCGGGGCCGAAGGGGTTGGCCTGTACCGCACCGAAGTGCCGTTCATGATCAACCAGCGCTTCCCCAGCGAGAAGGAGCAGTTGGCGATCTACCGCGAGCAACTGGCGGCCTTCCACCCGCTGCCGGTGACCATGCGTACCCTCGACATTGGTGGCGACAAGGCGCTTTCCTACTTCCCCATCAAGGAAGAAAACCCGTTTCTTGGCTGGCGCGGCATTCGTGTCACCCTCGACCATCCGGAAATTTTTCTGGTGCAGACGCGCGCCATGCTCAAGGCCAGCGAGGGCCTGAACAACCTGCGCATACTGCTGCCGATGATTTCCGGCATTCACGAGCTGGAAGAAGCCCTGCACCTGATTCACCGTGCCTGGGGCGAGGTGCGCGACGAAGGCACCGACGTCCCGATGCCGCCAGTTGGGGTGATGGTGGAAATCCCGGCGGCGGTGTACCAGACCAAGGAGCTGGCGCGGCAGGTGGACTTCCTGTCGGTTGGGTCCAACGACCTGACCCAGTACTTGTTGGCGGTGGACCGCAACAACCCGCGGGTCGCCGACCTTTATGACTACCTGCACCCGGCGGTGCTGCAAGCGCTCAATACCGTGGTGCGCGATGCCCATGGCGAGGGTAAGCCTGTGAGCATCTGCGGCGAAATGGCCGGTGACCCGGCGGCGGCCATTTTGTTGATGGCCATGGGCTTCGACAGCCTGTCGATGAACGCCACCAACTTGCCTAAGGTGAAGTGGATGCTGCGCCAGGTGAACCTGGGTAAGGCCAAGGAGCTGCTGGCCGAGGCCTTGAGCCATGACAACCCGCAAGTCATCCACAGTTCGCTGCAACTGGCCCTGAAAAACCTCGGCCTGGCGCGCATGATCGGGCCTGGGACCAACAAGCCTCTTTAACCGGAGGTGGTGCTTCGCGGGCACGCCTGCTTGCATAGGGCGAGCGCAGCCTTCAGACACGGCGCGTTGCCTGTGAGCCCACGCCCGTGAAGAGGCCGGCGCCAACAGCCTCACACGTGCAAGCTGACTTCCCCGAGATGCCCACCAAAGGGCCCGAAACTGCGCTCCACTAGCCGCCTTCTCCCTCGATCATCCGCGATCAACACCGTGCTTGCCCGTGTGCCATAGGTTTGGCTGGCGATGAATACGCTCGACAGCAACTTCTCTGTTGCGATCCCCACGCCGGTTTCCGGTAGTTCCGCGTCCGGCGGCTGCTCTTGGTCTGCCAGTAACGTCAGCAGGCGCTGGGGGTCGGCTGTATCAAGCAGCCCCTGCAGCCCTGTACGTGCTTTGACGAGTTTCGGCCACGGCGTATCCAGCCCGGCATTGGAAAGCCCGTAAACCCCGGCCTGCAGCAAGCGGGGCGCCACTTCTCGGGCATTCAGGTAGCCCAGATGATCGGCATCCCCTACCAGCAGGTTGAAACCTGAATACTGCCCGCTGCGGCTGGCAACCCGGTCGAGGTAGCTCTGCACTCCCAGTTCGCCTTGCAGATAGGCCGCCACCAACTCGCCCCGCGAGCGTGGCCCCGGCACCTGCCCGGGGTCGCGAATGTTGGTCAACGCAGCAAAGCGCCCCTGTGGGCCGACACCCAGCCATGTGCCACCGGCCTGCAAATCGCGCCCAGCGTACACCCCAGGTGCATCTTCCCAGGCCGCCAAGGCCTGGGCCGGGCGGGCATAGAATTCGTCGCGGTTGGCGGCGACGACCAGCGGCAGGGCATGCCCTGGGCGCCAGGCGAATACGATCAGGCACATCGGTTGAGCCTCTGTGTTTTCGGCCACTGTACCGGCTGCGCGGATATCGAGCCATCCTGTCACAGAGTTCACTAGAGCCCCGTGCCCGGCTTCCGTTACCATGCCGGATTGTTTTCTCGGGAAAGACGAATGGAATTCGTGCTCTATCTACTGTTGGGCGCCTGTGCTGGGGTATTGGCAGGGCTGTTCGGCGTGGGCGGCGGCATCATCATCGTGCCGGTGCTGGTGTTCAGCTTCACCTTGCAAGGCTTCGACGCCTCGGTGTTGACACATCTGGCAGTCGGCACTTCGCTGGCTACCATCGTCTTCACCTCGATCAACGCCGTGCTCGAGCACCATCGCAAGGGCGCGGTGCAGTGGCCGATATTCGCCTGGATGACGCTCGGCATCCTCTTGGGAGCCGGCGTCGGCGCCAAGACCGCTTCGCTGATCCAGGGCCCGCAGTTGCAAAAGATCATCGGCGTGTTCGCCTTGATCATCGCTGCGCAGATGGCTCTGGATCTCAAGCCCAAAGCCAGTGGTGCTCTGCCTGGCAAGCCAGCCCTGATCGGTGCCGGTGGGGTGATCGGCTGGGCATCGGCGATCTTCGGCATTGGTGGCGGTTCGCTGACCGTGCCGTTTCTGACCTGGCGCGGCCTGCCGATGCAGAGGGCAGTGGCAACTTCATCGGCCTGCGGTCTGCCAATCGCTTTGGCCAGTGCGCTGAGCTTCATGCTGCTGGGCTGGCACGACCCAAACTTGCCGCCCCACAGCCTGGGTTTCGTATATCTACCGGCGCTGGTTGGCATTGCCGTGACCAGTATGTTTTTCGCGCGTTTTGGCGCACGCCTGGCGCACAAGCTGTCGCCGCGTCTTTTGAAACGCCTGTTCGCAGCCTTGCTGTTCTGCGTCGGCCTCAGCTTTCTGATTTGAATCAAGAGGAACTTGCATGCTGCCTTACCCGCAGATAGACCCCGTGGCCGTTGCCCTCGGGCCGCTGAAAATCCACTGGTACGGCCTGATGTACCTGGTTGGCATTGGTGGCGCCTGGCTACTGGCTTCTCGCCGGCTCAACCGCTTTGACCCAACCTGGAGCCGGGAGAAACTGTCCGACCTGGTGTTCTGGCTGTCGATGGGGGTGATCGTCGGTGGGCGCCTGGGGTACGTGTTGTTCTACGATCTGCACGCCTACCTGGCAAATCCGACGCTGATCTTCGAAGTGTGGAAGGGTGGCATGTCGTTCCACGGTGGCTTCATCGGGGTGATGCTGGCTGCGTTGTGGTTTGGCAAACGTAACAACAAGTCGTTCTTCGAACTGATGGACTTCGTCGCGCCGCTGGTGCCGATCGGTCTGGGCGCTGGGCGTATCGGCAACTTCATCAACGCCGAGCTATGGGGCAAGCCCACCGATGTACCGTGGGCGATGATCTTCCCGCCGTTCAGCGACCCAGCGCAGTTGCCGCGCCACCCGTCGCAGCTCTACCAGTTCGCCCTGGAAGGCGTAGCGCTGTTCGTCATTCTCTGGCTGTACTCGCGTAAACCGCGGCCTACCATGGCTGTTTCCGGTATGTTCGCGCTGTTCTACGGCATTTTCCGCTTCATCGTGGAATTCGTCCGGGTGCCGGACGCGCAGCTCGGTTACATCGCGTGGGGCTGGCTGACCATGGGTCAGATTCTTTGCGTACCGATGATCCTGGCTGGCCTTGGCCTGATCTGGTGGGCTTATAATCGCAAACCCACGGCGAAACCCGCCTGATTATTCCCACGGCAGGGGTGATCCCCCTGCCGTTTTTGCTACAGGTAAGCCATGAAACAGTATCTGGACCTGGTCCGCGACGTCATCGAAAACGGTACGCTGCAAGGCAACCGTACCGGTATCCGTACCATCAGCCTGCCGGGCGCCATGCTGCGTTTCGACCTGCAGAAGGGTTTCCCGGCCGTCACCACGCGCAAGCTGGCATTCAAGTCGGCGATTGGCGAGATGGTGGGCTTTCTACGTGGCGTGAAAAACGCCGGTGAGTTCCGCGAGCTGGGCTGCAAGGTCTGGGATCAGAACGCCAACGAAAACGCTCAGTGGCTGGCCAACCCGTTCCGCCAGGGCCATGACGACCTTGGCGAAATCTATGGCGTGCAATGGCGCCAGTGGCCGGGCTACAAGCGTATTGCGCTGAGCAACCTGGCTGCCATCGAAATGGCCGAGAAGGCCGGTTTCCGCCGTATTGCCCAGGATGAAGAAGACGGCCAGGCGTTCGTGGTGCTGTACAAGGCCATCGACCAGGTGCGCCAGTGCCTGGACACCATCGCCAACGATCCGGGTAGCCGGCGCATCCTGTTCCACGGTTGGAACTGCGCGCAGCTGGACGAAATGGCCTTACCCCCGTGCCACCTGCTTTACCAATTCCACCCGAATGTCGAGACCAAGGAAATCTCCTTGACCCTGTACATTCGCTCCAACGACCTTGGCCTCGGTACGCCGTTCAACCTCACCGAGGGCGCGGCGCTGCTGTCGCTGTTTGGCCGCCTGACTGGTTACACCCCACGCTGGTTCACCTATTTCATCGGCGATGCCCATGTGTATGAGAACCATCTGGACATGCTCAACGAACAGCTCAAGCGAGAGCCGCTGCAAGCGCCGAAGCTGGTAATCAGCGATCGCGTGCCGGAGTTCGCCAAGACTGGCAAGTACGAACCGCAGTGGCTGGAATTGATCGAGCCGAGCGACTTCAGCCTGGAAGGGTATGAGCACCATGCGCCGATGACCGCGCCCATGGCGGTCTAACAGGTCTTGATCGCCTGATAGGCCTGTTCGTGGCTAAACCCGTTGCCAAACGGGTTTACCCGCGACGCTCATGGCTAATGCCCGTGGCTGCGCCCTACGTGTGAATGCTCGGTATCCGGCACCGATACCGCCCCGTTCGTCTCCAATCGCTGCAGGATCGCGCATTCCGTCCCCTGCGCGTTGCAGCGCCGCCGCAGCTCCACCAACTGCTCCTGCAATGCCACCAAACCATCGATCCGCGCCTGCACATGCTCGATGTGCTCATCGATCAGCGCATTGACGCTGCCGCACGCATCCTCGGGGCTGTCACGTAGCTGGAGCAGGCTGCGAATCTCCTCCAGGGTCATGTCCAGGGTTCGGCAGTTGCGAATGAAGGTCAGCCGTTCGACATGGGCTTGGGTGTATTGCCGGTAGTTGCCTTCACTACGCGCCGGGGCCGGCAGCAGTTGCTCGCGCTCGTAATATCGGATGGTTTCCACGGCGCAATCGGTGGCTTTGGCCAGTTCTCCAATCTTCATCAGGCAATCTCCAAGCGGTGGCTTGACCCTATAGTGGCTACAGGGTGTTCAATTGGCAACAGGCCCAATTTAAGGATGCCCCATGAACCAGCCTGTCAGTCATGACCACCCGCACGATCACCATAGCCATAGCTGCTGCGGCGCCGAAGCAGCGCCAGCCAAGGTGCAATTGCGCCCCGAGGCCAGCAGCCATGCTCGGCTCAGCCGTTTTCGCATCGACGCCATGGATTGCCCAACCGAGCAGACCCTGATCCAGGACAAACTCGCCAAGCTCCCAGGCATCGAACAGCTGGAGTTCAATCTGATCAACCGCATCCTTGGTGTGCGCCATACCTTGGACGGCACGGGTCAAATCGAGCAGGCCATCGCCAGCCTTGGTATGCAGGCCGAGCCACTTCAGGCCGATGACGATGGCAGCGCCATGGCGGTTCAACCGCATAAGGCGCACTGGTGGCCACTGGCTTTGTCGGGGGTGGCCGCCATCGCCGCGGAAATTGTGCATTTCGCTGGTGTTGCACCCCAGTGGTTGGTCGCGATGCTTGCGCTCGCAGCGATTCTCGGCTGTGGCCTGGGAACCTACAAAAAGGGTTGGATTGCCCTGAAGAACCGCAATCTCAACATCAATGCGCTGATGAGCATCGCGGTGACTGGCGCCGTGCTGATTGGCCAATGGCCGGAAGCTGCGATGGTCATGGTGCTGTTCAACGTCGCAGAACTGATCGAAGCCCGGTCCCTTGATCGAGCGCGCAATGCCATCGGCGGGCTGATGCAACTGGCGCCGGACATGGCTACCGTGCAGCAGGCCGACGGCCAGTGGCGTGAGGTAGAGGTGCGTGAGGTGGCGCTCGGTAGCCTGGTGCGGGTACGCCCTGGCGAGCGCATCGGCCTGGATGGCGAAGTGGTCAGCGGGCAATCGAGTGTCGATCAGGCGCCGATCACAGGCGAAAGCTTGCCCGTGGAAAAAGCAGCCGGCGACAAGTTGTTCGCGGGCACCATCAACCAAGCCGGCGCCTTGGAATACCGCGTAACCGCTGCCGCCGGGCAGTCGACACTGGCGCGTATCATCAAGGCCGTCGAGCAGGCCCAGGGTGCACGTGCGCCCACTCAGCGCTTCGTCGATCGATTCTCACGCATTTATACACCTTCGGTATTCATCATTGCTTTGGCTGTGGCCGTGGTCCCACCGCTTTTCATGGCGGAGGCCTGGATGGATTGGGTGTACCGGGCGCTGGTGCTGCTGGTGGTCGCCTGCCCCTGTGCGTTGGTGATTTCCACGCCGGTGACCATCGTCAGCGGCCTGGCCGCAGCCGCACGCAAAGGTATCCTGATCAAAGGCGGGGTGTACCTGGAAGGAGGGCGCAAGCTGGACTTTTTGGCTCTGGACAAGACCGGCACCCTGACCCACGGCAAACCGGTGCAAACCGATGCCAAAGTGCTCGACCCGCTGTTCGAGAGCCGCGCTCAAGGGTTAGCGGCAAGCTTGGCCGACCGTTCCGATCACCCGGTGTCGGGGGCCATCGCCCAGTTCGCCAAGGCGCAGGATGTACTGCTGAGCGAAGTCCGCGAGTTTGCGGCCCTGGCCGGTCGCGGTGTGCGTGGCGTGATCGACGGCGAACTGTATCACCTGGGCAACCACCGTTTGGTCGAGGAGCTGGGCCTTTGCTCTCCTGCGCTGGAGGCACAGCTCGACACCCTGGAGCGCCAGGGCAAGACAGTGGTTCTGTTGCTTGACCGTTCCGGGCCGTTGGCACTGTTCGCGGTGGCCGACACCGTCAAGGACAGCAGCCGCCAGGCCATCGCCGAACTGCACGCGCTGGGCATCAAGACGCTCATGCTGACCGGCGACAACCCCCACACCGCCCAGGCCATCGCCGCGCAAGTAGGGATCGACCGCGCAGAAGGCAACCTGTTGCCGGCCGACAAACTGCAGAGCATCGAGCAGTTGTACGCCGAGGGGCATCGCGTGGGCATGGTGGGCGATGGTATCAACGACGCGCCAGCCCTGGCCCGGGCCGAAATCGGCTTCGCCATGGCGGCGGCCGGCACCGACACTGCCATCGAGACTGCCGATGTGGCGTTGATGGACGATGACTTGCGCAAAATCCCAGCGTTTATCAGGCTGTCGCGCCAGAGTGCGACGATCCTGAAGCAGAACATCATTCTGGCGCTGGGCATCAAGGCACTGTTCCTGGCCATGACCTTTGCCGGCATGGCCACCCTATGGATGGCGGTATTCGCCGATATGGGCGTGAGCCTGCTGGTGGTGTTTAACGGTCTGCGGCTGCTGCGCAAATGAGGCCCTGCAACGCTCAGTGCCGAGGGGCAGGGCCTTGCTGCAGCAAAAGGGCAGTTTGCGCGTAGCACCTACGGCGCCGTACTACGACCTTGGCCTGGTGGCTGTAGGCGCCGCGAAGAGGCCGGCACTGTCGAATCAGATCTGTGAAACCAGCGCCTCCAGCTGCTCCTGCCGCTCGGCCTGATTGAGCTTGGCCCCAGGGTTTAGGGTCGACCACTGCGGGTGGGCACGTGCCCTATTCAATGCTTCGGGCAGCTTGCCCTCGCGCCAGGCTTTTTCATCCAGCTCGCCCAACTGGATGCTGCCTTGCGCGGCATGCCCGCGGCGCTCCAATGCCACCATCAACTGCTGTTGACGCAGCGCCAGCAACCGCAGCACGGTGTCGTCCACCGTCAGTTCACGTTGGCCTTTGAGTTTGCCCATCAGCCGCGACCCATAATTACGCGCCGTTTGCAGTGCGCCGCCGGCAATCGCACCTGCTAGCGCAGCTGCGCCGAGGGTCAGCCCCCCCACCAGCAGGTCGACCCCGGCACCGGCAGCAGCGCCGGCGGCCACACCGCTGCCCAAACGTACCCCTAGCAACTTCAGGGTTTCGGGATTGAACAGGTCATCACCCCAACGCCCGTCAAGCAATGGCAAGTCCCCGGCATCGGCATCTTCCCGGCGAAAGGCATATAGCTTGAGCAGCGCTTGCACGCAACGCTGCTCTCGTTGGCGCACGTCATCGCGCAAAGCCTCAATGGCAAGGGCTTCGGCCGCCGGTTGCGCCTCGACGCTGCGCCGGCAGGCGGCGCAGTCGAGCAGCAGTTCGGCAATCAGGCGTTTGCCGCTGTGGCGACGTGCCAGGCGCTGGGCCTGCTGGTCATCGATCAGCCGTTGCAGGGCTGGCCGGGCGCCTTCGAGCAGCAGCGCGAGGCTTTCGTACAGCCGCCGTTCACCATCCTCTGGCGGGGCTACGCTGTCGAACCGCACCAAAGCGTGAAGCCCAAGCCTGGCAAGGGCTTCACGCCATTGCGGCTCACGGTGCTGGCTGCTGGCGACGAAGTTGAGCACCGGCAGCAACGGTTTGCCGCAACCGGCCAGCACCTCCAATTCGTCGCGGTACTTGGCCAGCACCGGTTCGCGGGCGTCGATCACATACAGGCCGGCATCGCTGGCCAGCAGCTGGCGTAGCACTTTGGCCTCCTGCTCATAGCGCTGGCGGGCTTCGCTGCCCTGCAGGAAGCGTTCAACCCGGGATGGGCCGTCCAAGCGTTCACCGGGGCGCTCCAGGCGCTCGAGGTAGTCGAGCAACGCGATGGCGTCTTCCAGGCCAGGGGTGTCGCAGAGCTCCAGCAGCGCCTGGCCATCCACCGACAGTCTTGCCCCTTCGACGTGGCGCGTGGTGCTGGCGCGGTGCGAAACCTCACCGAAGCCCACGTCGCGGGTGAGGGTGCGTAGCAGCGACGTCTTGCCGACGTTGGTGTGGCCGACCACGGCCAATTTCAGCGGCTCAGTCATGGCCATGCTCCAGCCAGCCAAGAGGCGATGTGTCAGCATAGGGTAGGCCCAGAGGCTCTAGCGCATCGTGCCAGTCATCCAGGCGCGCGCCGTCCAGGGTTTGACCAGGCGCTGCCGGGAGCAGCCAGATCCGCGTTGCACCGGCATGGCGTGCCAGCTCTGCCAGTAGTGCCAAGCTGCCCCTGTCAGGCGAGCGCCGCGGGTCGCAGGCAATGGCCAGGCGTGCCGGCGGGAAGCGGCTGAACTGTTCGAGCAGCTTGTTGCGTGATGCGCGGCTGTCGAGCACGCCCGCATCGGTCACTGCCTCAGCAAGTGCTGGAGGCCAAGCGCGCTGCTCGTCCAGTTCCAGGCCTACCAGCACGGCGCCGCTGCTGGCGTTTTCCAGGCCCCCTGCTTGGAACTGCGGCAAGGCATCCGGCGCGGCATCCTGGACGCCTAAGCGCTCGCTGCGGGGCATCAGGCTGTCCTGCAACTGCGCATAGCCGGGCAGGCTCAGGTCAAGCGTCAGCCGCTCGCGGCCTTGGCGCCAGCGCCACAGGCACAGCGCGGCCAGCAGCAGCCGCGGGAGCAGGCCGTACACCAGGACGACCCCAAGCAACCAACTGGCCCAGGCCTGGCGGGCGATATCCAGAGCAGGCAGGCTGTCGCCGCTGGCGCGTATCATGGCTTCATTGGGTACAGCGAAACCCAGCAATGCCGGAAGCGCGCCCAGCGCTTGGGTCAGGTGGATGAATGGCGCGGCGGCCAGCAGCGTGGTTTCCCAGACAAAGCCGTAGCGTCGGGTAGCCAGCAACGCCAACAGCATGGCCAGGGCGGCCAGCATCGCCAGCAGCCACAAGCTGTGCACCAGTGCACCGAGCAACCAGCGGTTCAGGCGCTGGCGTTGCAGCAGCACCAAGAGCGCTGGCGCCAGGTGCGCAGCCTTGGCATCCCGGGCGAAGCGTTCGCTCAACCACAACCACAGGCGGCCGAGGCTGGCGCCGTGTTCGCCGCTCACGGTAAAACCCACGGCCCAACCCAGCAGTGTCAGTAGGTTCAGCCCAAGCAGGCTGCCAAGCGCCCAGAACACGTTGACCGGGCGCAGGCCGTCGCCCAAGGCAGCGAAGGCAAGGCCGGCACCGCTGAAAATAGCCATCAGCATCAAGGCCAGCAATGCCAGGCGTGCGCCTTGTTTCCAGTGGCTCAAGGCAGTTCTCATGCCATCGCGTTCTGCCAGCCACAACGCGCGGGTTTCGATGCGCGTTGCCAGGTCGCCACCCAGTTGGCGGGCGTGGCGGTTGGCCTCCTGATCGTCCAGCAGGCCTGCGTGTTCTTCGCGCAGGCGCACCGCTTCGGTGAGCCAGCGCTTGTCCAATGCAGTCGGTGCAGTCACAACGTCTTCCATCGCATGGTTCAGGGCAGAAGCATAACCCACACAGCCGGTGCTATCCTCGCTGGCATGAATACATCACTCCCCCTCAGCCTGATCGCGGCGCACGCTCAGAACCGTGTGATCGGCATCAACAACTCCATGCCCTGGCACCTGCCGGGGGACTTCAAGTATTTCAAGGCCACCACCTTGGGCAAGCCCATCATCATGGGGCGCAAGACCTGGGATTCGCTGGGCCGGCCGTTGCCGGGGCGGTTGAATATCGTGGTCACTCGCCAGCCTGATTTGGAGCTGCCGGGGGCTGAAGTGTTCACTTCCCTTGAAGCCGCTGTGGCGCGGGCCGAGCAATGGGCGCTCGAGCAAGGCGTTAATGAGCTGATGCTGATTGGCGGGGCACAGTTGTACCAGCAGGCCCTGGAAAAGGGGCTGGTGAGCCGCATGTACCTCACACGTGTCGAACTGGCGCCTGAGGGGGATGCCTTTTTTCCTGAGTTCAGTGAAAGCCAGTGGCAGCGCATTTCCAGTGACGAGCAGGCTGAGGAAGGCAAGCCTGCTTATCATTTCGAGGTCTGGGACAGGAAGTGAGAGGCTAGGGGCCGCCTGACGGCCCCGCGTGTTCTCAGGTGTGGCTCAGTTCGGCATGCTCATCGTCGGCCAGCACGGCCTTGTCGGTTTGTTTGAGCAACTGGCTGGTCACCACGCCCGCAGTCATCGAGCCGTTGACGTTCAACGCCGTGCGGCCCATGTCGATCAGCGGCTCCACCGAAATCAACAGGGCCACCAGCTCGACCGGCAGGCCCATGGCCGGCAGTACGATCAGCGCGGCGAAGGTCGCACCGCCACCCACGCCGGCAACCCCCACCGAGCTCAACGTCACGATCGCTACCAGGGTCGCGATCCACAGCGGGTCGAAGGTGTCGATACCCACCGCCGGAGCCACCATCACGGCCAGCATGGCAGGGTAGAGGCCAGCGCAGCCGTTTTGGCCAATGGTGGTGCCGAACGACGCGCTGAAGCTGGCGATCGATTGGGGTATACCCAGCCGGCGGGTTTGCGCCTCGATGTTCAGCGGGATGCTGGCAGCGCTGGAACGGCTGGTGAAGGCAAAGGTCAGCACTGGCCAGACCTTGCGCAAGAAGCGCAATGGGCTCACGCCGGTAGCGGCGAGGATGATGCCGTGAACCACAAACATCAGCGCCAGGCCAAGGTATGACACCAGCACGAAACTGCCGAGCTTGAGGATGTCTTGCAGGTTCGAACTGGCTACCACTTTGGCCATCAGCGCCAGCACGCCGTAGGGCGTGAGCTTCATCACCACCCGTACCAGGCGCATCACCCAAGCCTGCAGGGTATCGATGGCCGTCAAGGCCCGCTCACCCTTCTGGGCATCGTCCTTGATCAATTGCAGCGCAGCCAGGCCAACGAATACCGCGAAGATCACCACGCTGATGATCGAGGTAGGCTTGGCTCTGGCCAGGTCGCCCACGGGGTTACTGGGGATGAACGACAGCAGCAGCTGTGGGACATTCAGGTCGGCGACCTTGCCCGCGTAGTCGCTGTGAATAACCTGCATGCGGGCGCTTTCCTGAGCACCGGCCACCAGGCCCTGGGCGCTCAGGCCGAACAGGTTGGTCAGAACAATGCCGATCAGCGCGGCAATGGCAGTGGTCAGCAGCAGCGTGCCGATGGTGAGCACGCTGATGCGGCCCAGGGAGGAGGCATTGTGCAGCCTGGCCACGGCGCTGAGGATCGAGGCGAAGATCAGCGGCATGACGATCATCTGCAAAAGGCCGACATAGCCGTTGCCGACCAGGTCGAGCCAGCTGATGGTGGCCTTGAGTACTGGGTTGCCTGCGCCGTAGAGGGTGTGCAGCACCAAGCCGAATGCCACCCCCAGTGCTAGGCCCAACAGCACTTTTTTGGCCAGTGTCCACTGGGTGCGGCGGGTTTGTGCCAGGCCCAGCAGCAAGGCCAGGAACGCCAGCAGGTTAAGAGATAGCGGCAGATTCATTGAAGCTCCAGGAAAAAGCATAAGAGGCATCGCCTCTGTGAGCGATTACGAAAGCAAATGCTAACAGTCTGAAAACAAACGAATTTATACCCAAAGGTAATTTGCTTAGTCGCTTATGGAATAACACAAGGTCGCTCCTGGCAATGAACAGGACGTTTACGGTTTTATATGGGTCGCTGTCAGGGTCCAAGGGTTGGGCATGATGGACTAGCGTTTCCAGGTCATTTCAGGAGATCCCCCATGAAGTTCGCGCCGAAAACCATCGCTCTAGGTGTGTCGCTATTGTTTTCTGTCCAAAGCTTCGCCACCGAGCTCAAGCACTGGCCCGCCGAAGCGGCCAAGCAACTCGATAGCATGATCACCGCCAATGCCCACAAGGGTAATTACGCAGTGTTCGATATGGACAACACCAGCTACCGCTTCGATCTCGAAGAAGCGTTACTGCCGTTCATGGAGAACAAGGGCTTGCTGACCCGCGAAAAGCTCGACCCGTCGCTGAAGCTGATCCCCTTCAAAGACACTGCCGAGCACAAGGAAAGCCTGTTCAGCTACTACTACCGCCTGTGCGAGATCGACGACATGGTTTGCTACCCGTGGGTGGCACAGGTCTTTGCAGGTTTCACGCTCAAGGAGCTGAAGGCTCAGGTCGACGAGCTGATGGCCTCGGCCAAGCCGATCCCCAGCACTTACTTCGAAGGCGGCCAGGTAAAAGCCATCGAGGTGCAGCCGCCGAAGGTCTTCACTGGCCAGGCCGAGCTGTATAACAAGCTGATGGAGAACGGTATTGAGGTGTACGTGGTGTCGGCGGCCTCCGAGGAGCTGGTGCGCATGGTCGCTTCCGACCCCAAGTACGGCTACAACGTCAAACCGCAGAATGTGATAGGCGTTAGCCTGCTGCTGAAGGATCGCGCCAATGGCGAGCTGACCACCGCCCGCAAGCAAATCAGTGCCGGGCACTATGACCCCAAAGCCAACGAAGGGCTGGAGCTCACCCCTTACCTGTGGACACCGGCTACCTGGATGGCAGGCAAGCAAGCGGCCATCCTCACTTACATCGATGAATGGAAAAAGCCGGTGCTGGTCGGCGGCGATACACCCACCAGCGATGGTTACATGCAGTTCCACGGGGTAGATGTGAACAAGGGTGGCATTCACCTGTGGATCAATCGCAAGGCCAAGTACATGGATCAGCTCAACGGCATGATTGCCAAGAACGCAGCCGCTCAGGCCAAGGAAGGGTTGCCGGTGACGGCGGACAAGAACTGGGTGATCGTCACACCGGAGCAGATTCAGTAGGCCGAGTGTTCGTTGCGCCAAGAGAACGGCGCAGCCATAAAAAAACCGGCGCCTGGGGCGCCGGTTGTGCTTTCAGCCCTTCAGAGTCTCACAGCCCTTCGAGCATCGCCTTATTACGCACGGCACCCTTGTCGGCACTGGTGGCCAGCAAGGCGTAAGCCTTCAACGCGGTAGTCACCTTGCGTGGGCGCACCTCAGCCGGTTTCCAGCCTTTTTTGTCCTGCTCGACACGGCGGTGAGCCAGTTCCTCGTCGCTGACCAGCAGGTTGATCGCACGGTTCGGGATGTCGATCAGCACCTTGTCGCCGTCGCGTACCAGGCCGATGGCGCCGCCAGCGGCAGCCTCCGGCGAGGCGTGGCCGATCGACAGGCCTGAGGTACCACCGGAGAAGCGACCGTCGGTGAGCAGCGCGCATGCCTTGCCCAGGCCTTTGGACTTCAGGTACGAGGTCGGGTAGAGCATCTCTTGCATGCCCGGGCCGCCTTTGGGGCCTTCGTAACGGATGATGACGATGTCGCCGGCCTTCACTTCGTCAGCGAGGATACCGCGCACGGCGCTGTCCTGGCTTTCGAAGATCTTGGCGGTGCCTTCGAACACGTGGATCGACTCGTCGACCCCGGCGGTTTTCACCACGCAGCCGTCTACCGCGATGTTGCCGTACAGCACAGCCAGGCCACCCTCTTGCGAGTAGGCATGCTCGAAGCTGCGGATGCAGCCGTTTTCACGGTCGTCGTCCAGAGTGTCCCAGCGGGTCGACTGGCTGAACGCGGTCTGGGTCGGGATACCGGCCGGGCCTGCCTTGAAGAAGGTGTGCACGGCTTCGTCATCGGTCTGGGTGATGTCCCACTTGGCGATGGCCTCTTCCATGCTGCGGCTATGCACGGTCGGCAGGTCGGTGTGCAGCAGGCCGCCGCGGGCCAGCGAGCCGAGGATGCTGAAGATGCCGCCGGCGCGGTGCACATCCTCCATGTGGTACTTCTGGATGTTCGGCGCCACTTTGCACAGCTGCGGCACCTTGCGCGACAGGCGGTCGATGTCGCGCAGGTCGAACGCTACCTCGCCTTCCTGGGCTGCGGCCAGCAGGTGCAGGATGGTGTTGGTCGAACCGCCCATGGCGATGTCGAGCATCATGGCGTTCTCGAACGCTTTGAAGTTGGCGATGCTGCGCGGCAGTACCGACTCGTCGTTTTCCTGGTAGTAACGCTTGCACAGCTCGACGATGGTGCGACCGGCAGTGAGGAACAGCTGCTCGCGGTCGGCGTGGGTGGCCAGGGTCGAACCGTTGCCTGGCAGGGCCAGGCCCAAGGCTTCGGTCAGGCAGTTCATCGAGTTGGCGGTGAACATGCCCGAGCACGAACCGCAGGTAGGGCAGGCGCTACGCTCATACTCGGCGACTTTTTCGTCGGAAGCTGTGGAGTCGGCGGCGATGACCATCGCGTCGACCAGGTCCAGGCCGTGGCTGGCCAGTTTGGTCTTGCCGGCTTCCATAGGGCCGCCGGAAACGAAGATCACCGGGATGTTGAGGCGCAGGGCAGCCATCAGCATGCCGGGGGTGATCTTGTCGCAGTTGGAGATGCAGACGATGGCGTCGGCGCAGTGGGCGTTGACCATGTACTCGACAGCGTCGGCGATGATCTCGCGGCTTGGCAACGAATACAGCATGCCGTCGTGGCCCATGGCGATGCCGTCATCGACCGCAATGGTGTTGAATTCCTTGGCCACGCCACCGGCGCGTTCGATCTCGCGGGCTACCAGTTGACCCAGGTCCTTCAGGTGTACGTGGCCTGGGACGAACTGGGTGAACGAGTTGGCGATGGCGATGATCGGTTTCTTGAAGTCTTCGTCCTTCATCCCGGTAGCACGCCACAGGGCGCGGGCGCCGGCCATGTTGCGGCCTTGGGTTGAAGTCTTGGAACGATAATCAGGCATGAAACACTCCTGGCGGCTTAATCAGGTCACAAAAAGGGGAGTGAGCTTCTCTTGTCCTTTGTGCCGCAGGCCGGTTGCCACTGCACGGATGGGGCCGAAGACCGCGCGGGATCGCCGCGTGCTTGGCCAGAGCTCATAAACCCGCCGGGGATGACTGGCGATGGATAGGCCGATTCTACACCGCTGGCGCGGCGAGGGAATGCAGATGTGGATGGTTGGCGGGGCAATTGCAGCAGGAAAGGGCCGCGCGGCGGCCCTTTTTGGCAGATATCAGCTGTTGGGCAGCAAGCGGCAGGTGATGCTCTTGATGTAGCGGGTCTCGGCGATTGCCGGGTGCACCGGGTGGTCAGGGCCTTGGCCACCGCGCTCCAATAGCTGCAGGTTGCGGTCCAGGTGGCGGGCGCTGGTCAGCAGAATGTTGTGCAGATCATCCTCGGGCAGGTGCATCGAGCACGAGGCGCTGACCAGAATACCGTCCTTGCTCAGCATGCGCATGGCCTGTTCGTTGAGGCGGCGGTAAGCGGCTTCACCGTTTTTCAGGTCTTTCTTGCGCTTGATGAAGGCGGGCGGGTCGGCAATGATCACGTCGAAGCGTTCTTCAGCGGCCTTGAGCTCGCGCAGGGCCTCGAACACATCGCCTTCGATGCAGGTCATCTTCTCGCTGATGCCGTTCAGCGCTGCGTTACGCTCGACGCCATCCAGGGCGAAGCCCGAAGCATCCACGCAGAATACTTCGCTGGCACCGAATGCGCCGGCCTGTACACCCCAACCACCGATGTAGCTGAACAGGTCGAGCACGCGCTTGCCTTTGACGTACGGGGCCAGGCGTGCGCGGTTCATACGGTGGTCGTAGAACCAGCCGGTTTTCTGGCCTTCGCGTACCGGGGCCTCGAACTTGACGCCGTTTTCCTCCAGAGCCACCCAGTCTGGCACTTCACCGTAGACCGTCTCGACATAGCGCTGCAGGCCTTCGGCGTCGCGGGCGGCGGAGTCGTTCTTGAACAGGATGCCGCTGGGCTTGAGCACCTGGATCAGCGCAGCGATCACGTCGTCCTTGTGCGCTTCCATGGTGGCCGAGGCCAGCTGCACGACGAGGATGTCATGGAAACGATCGACCACCAGGCCCGGCAGCAGGTCGGAATCGCCGTACACCAGGCGATAGCACGGCTGGTCGAACAGGCGCTCGCGCAGGGACAGTGCGACGTTCAGGCGGTGGACCAGCAGCGACTTGTCCAAAGCCAGCTTGATGTCGCGCGACAGCAGGCGGGCGCAGATCAGGTTGTTCGGGCTCAGCGCGACAATACCCAGGGGCTTGCCGTTGGCCGCTTCGAGCACAGCCTGCTGGCCGGCCTGAAAGCCTTGCAGCGGGGTCGCAGAAACGTCGACTTCGTTGCTGTAGACCCACAGGTGGCCGGCGCGCAGGCGGCGGTCGGCATTGGCTTTGAGGCGAAGGCTGGGCAGGGACATGACGTCGCTCCGGGAAAAAAGAGCGGGAGTATACCTTGTTGGCCGCCTTTTCGGTTCGGGCTGCGACAAAGCGCAGGCGGCACCAACTGAGTTAGAATCGCTCGTCCCCAACGAGTAAGCACGCATGTCCCAAGAACTCAGCGCCGAACAGATCCAGCAAGCCTTGCAAGGCATTACCATTCCGCCGCAACCGCAGATCATGGTCGACCTGCAGTTCGAGCAGTACATGCCCGACCCGGACCTGGATACCATCGCCAAGCTGATTTCCCAGGACCCTGGCCTGGCCGGTGCTTTGCTCAAGCTGGTGAACTCGCCGCATTTCGGCCTGGCCAACAAGATTGGCTCGATTCAGCGTGCCGTGAATCTGCTGGGCAGCCGGTCGATCATCAATCTGATCAACGCACAGTCGATCAAAGGTGAGATGAGCGACGAGACCATCGTCACCCTCAACCGTTTCTGGGATACCGCACAAGACGTGGCCATGACCTGCCTGACCCTGGCCAAGCGCACCGGCATTCAGGCCGCTGACGAGGCCTACACCCTCGGGTTGTTTCACGACTGTGGCGTGCCGTTGATGCTCAAACGCTTCCCCGATTACATGCAGGTGCTGGAGGACGCTTACGCCAAGGCCAGTGAGCACACGCGTGTGGTCGATACCGAGAACCGAGCCTTCAATACCAACCATTCGGTGGTGGGTTACTTCACGGCCAAGTCCTGGCGCCTGCCAGAGCACATCAGTGCGGCGATCGCCAACCATCACAATGCACTGTCGATCTTCCGCGAAGATGCGTCACGCAATACCCAGAGCCAGTTGAAGAACCTGCTGGCTGTATTGAAGATGGCCGAGCACATCTGCGCCTCGTATCGGGTGCTGGGTAACCAGAGCGTGGACCACGAATGGCAGGTGGTCGGCCCCCTGGTGTTGGATTACGTCGGTTTGTCGGAGTACGACTTCGAAAACCTCAAGCAGAACATTCGCGAGCTAGGTGGGCACTGACCGATGCCGGAACTACCAGAAGTCGAAACCACCCGGCGGGGTATTGCCCCGCACCTGGAAGGCCAGCGCGTCAGTCGTGTCGTCGTGCGGGACGGGCGCCTGCGCTGGCCAGTGCCGGAAGATCTCGACGTGCGCCTGTCCGGGCAACGTATCGTCAGCGTCGAGCGGCGGGCGAAGTACCTGTTGATCAATGCCGAGGTCGGTACCTTGATCAGCCACCTGGGCATGTCGGGCAACCTGCGCTTGGTGGAGCAGGGCTTGCCGGCGGCCAAGCATGAGCACATCGATATCGAGCTGGAATCGGGGTTGATGCTGCGCTACACCGACCCGCGCCGCTTCGGTGCCATGCTCTGGAGCCCGGATCCGCTCAACCATCAATTGCTGCTGCGCCTGGGGCCTGAGCCGCTGACCGATTTGTTCGACGGGGAGCGGTTGTTCCAGCTTTCGCGCGGGCGTGCGATGGCGGTCAAGCCGTTCATCATGGATAACGCGGTGGTGGTTGGGGTGGGCAACATCTACGCGACCGAGGCACTGTTCGCCGCCGGGATCGATCCACGCCGTGAGGCTGGCGGCATTTCCCGGGCCCGTTACCTGAAGCTTGCGATCGAAATCAAGCGCGTGCTGGCGGCGGCCATCGAGCGAGGCGGCACCACTTTGCGCGATTTTATTGGCGGTGACGGGCAGCCAGGGTACTTCCAGCAGGAATTGTTCGCCTATGGGCGCGGTGGGTTGCCTTGCAAGCTGTGCGGCACGCTGATGCGCGAGGTCAAGCTGGGGCAGCGGGCGAGCGTGTTCTGCCCGCGCTGCCAGCGATAACCTGGGGCTACTCACAGGGTTTTGCGTAGGCTATCTGCGCCGGCCCCTTGGCGGCTGAAGCCGCTCACACAGGTGGAAGCTCGCCTCAATGGATGGGCAATCGCTGTAGGAGCAGGTTCAGCGTACGAGGGCCAAGCCCTCGCCAGGATTGATCAGGCCTTGCCGGTGATCCGCTGATACTTGGCCATCAGCTCGTCGTGGGTTTCCGGGTGCGCCTCATCCAGCGGGATGCAGTCAACCGGGCAAACCTGTTGGCACTGCGGCTCGTCATAATGACCGACGCACTGGGTGCACAGGTTAGGGTCGATCACGTAGATCTCTTCGCCTTGGGAGATGGCCTCGTTCGGGCACTCGGGTTCGCAGACGTCGCAGTTGATGCAATCGTCGGTGATGATCAGGGACATGGGGGCTCCGGCCGGGGCGCATCGCCCGGGCATGTTCAACGCTTTGGGCACAATTGTGCCGCATTCGCGCCCGCAGTGCACGCGGGCGCGACGATCAGGTGCGCTTTATCACTTCTTGAAACGTTCGGTCAGCGCATCCGCCACCGCAGGGTGTACGAACTTGGTGATATCTCCACCCAGGGCGGCAATCTCGCGCACCAGCGTCGAAGAAATGAACGAATAGCGCTCGGACGGCGTGAGGAACAGGCTCTCGACATCCGGTGCCAGTTGCCGGTTCATGTTTGCCAGCTGGAATTCGTACTCGAAGTCCGATACCGCGCGCAGGCCGCGCAGAAACACGTTCGCGCCCTTTTCCTTGGCGAAATGCGCCAGCAATGAGGAGAAGCCGATGACTTCGACATTGGGCAGGTGCTTGGTGACCTCGCGGGCCAGCTCGACCCGTTGCTCCAGCGGGAACAGAGGGTTCTTCTTCGGGCTGGCGGCCACTGCGATGATCACGTGATCGAACAGGCGAGAAGCGCGCTCGACCAGGTCGCCGTGGCCTTTGGTAATGGGGTCGAAAGTACCCGGGTACAACACTCGGTTCATCGCGTCATCCTGGCTGGAGTGCGTTGGGGAGTCGGATGGTAGCGCAGCGACTGCGCCCGGCCAAGTCATGGGGCCGGCTGATGGCACTATAGACAGGGCGTGTATTCGTTGTCATGCACTCTGTGCCAGGCGGCCGGCCAAGGCGTCGCAGAGCTTGGCGCTAATGGCATAGACCGACAATTGCGGGTTGGCGCCGATGCTGGTGGGAAATAGCGAGCCGTCATGGATCGAAAGGTTTTCCAATTGGTGGTGGCGGCCCAGGCTGTCGCAGACCGCGTGCCGTGGATCGTCACCCATCGCGCAGCCGCCCATGACATGCGCGCTGCCCAGGCGGGTGCGAAACGGCTCCAGGCGCAGAGCCTCGATCATGCGATGCGCCTGTTCCAGGCTGGCGGCAGCGCTGGCGTCGCTGTGCACCGGAGTGACCTGTGTGGCGCCCGCCGCGAACTGGATCTGCGCCATGCTGTGAAACGCCCGGCGCAGGCCCTCGCGTAGGTAGTCGGTGAGCGGATAATCGAGCACCGGCGAGCCGTCACCACGCAGCTGCACCTCGCCACCGGCGCTTTGCGGATGAAAGCCGTCGCGCAGCAACGCCAGCATCACGTGGGTATGGGGTAGCTCGGCCATACGCCTGGCGTTATCGCTGCCGTAGCCCCCGAGCAGGGTGCTGGCCAGGGCAGGATGCAGGGGCGGCACTTCCAACTTGTAGCCCACCGCGCCGGTGATGCCGCCTTGCCACTGGAAGTGGTCGCTGTAAATCGATTGCGGAGCGCCGTAGAAAGGGTCGATGCGCTCAGCGAACCTCGCTGCACTGAAGTTGGCCAGGTGCAGAAAGGTCCGTTTGCCCAACCGGCCGTGCGGGTCCGGGGCCTTGGAGCGCAGTAGCACGGCTGTGCTGTTGATGCCGCCACCAGCCAGGATGTAGTGGCGGGCCTGCACTCTGATCTGTCGACCAGTGGGGTGGACGCCTCCGGCATCCAGCGCTTGGCAGTGCAGTCGGGCGATGCGCTGGCCATCGTGCTCGAAGCGTTCTGCTCGAGCGAGGTAGAGCAGCGCTGAGCCGCTGTCCAGCATCGCCGGAATACGCGTGACCAGCATCGACTGCTTGGCGTTGACTGGGCAGCCCATGCCGCAATAGCCAAGGTTCCAGCAGCCGCGCACGTTGCGGGGAATCACCGCCCAGCGATACCCGAGCTGTTCGCAGCCGCGGCGCAGCACTTCATTGTTGGCATTGGCCGGCAGCGCCCATGGGCTGATCCCCAATTCGTGCTCCATGCGCTCGAACCATGGCTGCATTTCATGCTCGGACAAGCCCGACACATCGTGGGTCGCAGCCCAGTGCTGCAGCGTTTGCGGCGGCGTGCGGAAGCTCGAAGTCCAGTTGATCAGTGTGGTGCCGCCCACTGCACGGCCTTGCAGGATGGTAATGGCGCCATCCTTGCTCATGCGCCCCAGGCCCTCTTGATAAAGGCTGGCATAGGCCTGATCTTCGAGCATGTGGAAATCGCTGCTGGTTTTTAGCGGCCCCTCTTCGATCAATAGCACCTTGAAGCCGGCTGCACTGAGCATCTGCGCACTGGTGGCGCCGCCGGCACCACTGCCGATCACGGCGATGTCGGCCTCCAGCGTGAGGTCTTGCTCCAAACGCGAGCCGTCATGGGTGATCCAGCCGCGCTCGAGGCCTTGGCGAAACGGGTCGGTTACAGGCATTGGCGATGCTCTTGTCGTCAGATCTTGGGTGGGCCGGGGTAGCTGCAGGCAGCCCAGGCCTGCGGGCATTCATACCAAGCCATCTGCAGCAGTTGCAGCAGCGCGGCGTGGCCCATGCGCAGCAGGTCCAGTGAGCTGTTTTGCCACCGTTGCAGAAATGCGCTGACCTGATCCGCACTGGCCTGCTCCCAGGCACCCCAGACTCCAGTGAGGGGCCCGCGCGTCAGCGGCAGGTTGAGCACATCGAACAGTTGCCGAGTGAGCTTGAGCATTTGCGGGGAAAGCGCTGCCAGCTTGCGGTCGAGGCTTGGCAGTACCCACTCGTCGCTCGCTGCCGTGTCGGCCAGCACCACCGCGATCAATGCGCGCAATGCTGGCAAGTCATCGTCACGCAGCGCCTGGTAATTGGCAGCGGGCGTTTCGGCGCTACAGCCAATCAGGCTGACGCTGCTTAAAAACAGGCTGGCGCCCAGGCTCAAACGCAGCAGGTCGCGGCGCTGCATCAGCGGATGAACAGCTTGTAGATCAGGCGCTGCAAGGCCTTGCCATAAGGCGGGTAGATCAGCCGAGCAGCATTGATGCGCTGTTTGGCTAGCACCGCCTTGGCCTTGCTGAAGGTCTGGAAACCCTCGTGCCCATGATAGTGCCCCATACCGGAGGGCCCGACTCCGCCAAAGGGCAGGTCGTCTTGGGCCACATGCAGCAGGGTATCGTTCAGGCACACACCGCCGCTATGGCTGTGCTGAAGAACATGTTGCTGCTCGCTACGGTCGTAACCGAAGTAGTAAAGCGCCAGGGGGCGCGGGCGCTGATTGATGTAGGCAAGCGCATCGTCGAGGTGATCGTAGGGTACCAAGGGCAGCAAAGGGCCGAAGATTTCGTCCTGCATGACCTGCATGCTGTCGTTGACCCGGGTCAGCAGATGCGGCGGCAGGCGGCGGCCCTGGCGCGGCTCTGCGGGATACAAGTCGATGACCTGGGCACCTTTGCTGCGCGCGTCATCCAGCAGGTGCTGCAGGCGTTGCAACTGCCGAGGGTTGATGATGGCGCTGTAGTCAGGGTTGTCAGCTATGCGTGGGTACATGCGTTGCACGGCGCTACGGTAGGCATCGGCGAAGTCGTTCAAGCGCTCACGCGGCACCAGCACGTAATCGGGGGCGACGCAGGTCTGGCCGGCGTTGAGGGTCTTGCCGAATGCAATGCGCTCGGCAGCGGTGCCCAGCGGTACATCGGCCGAAACGATGGCCGGGGACTTGCCGCCCAGCTCCAGGGTCACCGGCGTCAGATTGTGCGCAGCGGCCAGCATGACCTGGCGGCCGATGCTGGTGGCGCCGGTGAACAGCAGGTGGTCGAAGGGCAGGCGGGCGAAGGCTTGGCCGACTTCGATTTCGCCAAGGACCACGCTGACCAGGTCCTCGGGGAACACCTTCTCCAGCAAGGCTTTCAGCGCTTGGGCGCTGGCTGGGGTGGATTCACTTAACTTGAGCATGACACGGTTTCCGGCCGCCAGCGCGCCGGTCAATGGGCCAATGGCCAGGAACAGTGGGTAGTTCCACGGCACGATGATGCCCACCACTCCCAACGGTTGGTACAGCACGCGCGCACTGGCCGGCTGGAATGCCATGCTTACCGCGCGCCTGGCGGGGCGCATCCAACGTTGCAGGTGGCGCTCGGCGTGGCGAATGCCTTGCACCGACGGCAATAGTTCGGCCAGGAGGGTTTCGTCGGTACTGCGGCCGCCGAAATCTTGGTCGATGGCTTCGATAAGCGTTTGCTGTTGTGCCAGCAATGCCTCGCGAAGGCTTTTCAACCACTGCCGCCGCTGCGGCGCCGACGGCATCGGGTTACCAGCAAAGGCCAGGCGCTGAGCGGCGAATGTGGCCTGCAAAGCAGTGTCGCAAAGCGCAGTCGATAGGGCGATGGGCGAGGTCACGAGGTTCATCCATTCGGGCGCGAAGTTACTAGAGCCTATACTCTAATCAGTGCGCTGGTGCGACTTTTTTCAGGGGCAGCAACGGTGCAACAGGGCGGCGATTCACCGTAAGATGGCCCACTATCCAACGCCTGCAGAATGGGAACTGAGCATGGCCCCGCGCATGAAGACTCGAGAGCGCATCGTGCAGAACAGCCTTGAGCTGTTCAATCAGCAGGGCGAACGCAGCGTCAGTACCAACCATATCGCCGCGCACATGGAGATTTCGCCCGGCAACCTTTATTACCACTTCCCCAACAAGCAGGCGATCATCGCCCTCTTGTTCAGCCAGTACGAAGAACTGGTAGACAGCTTCCTGCGCCCGCCCCAAGGCCGTGCAGCCACGGTCGAAGACAAGCGCTTCTACCTCAAAGCGTTGCTTGCGGCGATGTGGAACTACCGGTTTCTGCACCGTGATCTTGAGCATTTGCTGGAAAGCGACCCGGAGCTGGCGGCGCGCTATCGGCGCTTTTCCGAGCGTTGCCTGCGCCAAGGCCAGGCGATCTATCGTGGCTTCGTCGAGGCAGGGATCCTGACCATGGAAGCGGCGCAGATCGAGTCACTGACCATCAATGCCTGGATCGTGCTGACTTCTTGGGTACGCTTTCTCAGTACCACCCGTGAACATGCCGCGCACCTGAGTGAAGAAGCCTTCAAGCGTGGCGTCTATCAGGTGCTGGTGCTTGAACTGGGTTTCGTCACCAGCAATGCCCGCGGCGCAGTGGATGCGCTGTGCCAGGAATTCCACGTACCGTTCAATCAGGCCCTTGAGCTCTAGCCCGGGCCGTCGTGCCATCGATCAGGAGATTGTCATGCCGCTTGCGCAATTGATCACCCCGCAACAACTGGCCGAGCGTCTAGGCTCGCCCAAGCTGGTGATTCTCGATTGTCGTTTCGCTTTGGAAGACGTGGATTACGGCCAGCGCAGCTATGCCCAAGGGCACATCGCTGGGGCGCATTTTGCCGATCTGGAAAGAGACCTGAGCGGGCCGGTGAGCAAGGGCCGTACCGGTCGCCACCCGCTGCCGAACCCACAGCGGTTGATCGAGCGCCTGCGCGAATGGGGCCTGGACGACGACAGTGAGGTGGTGTTGTACGACGATGGCCCCGGCGCGTTCGCGGCCAGGGCGTGGTGGCTGTTGGTGTGGCTGGGCAAGCGCAGTGACGTGGCGATCCTCGACGGGGGCCTCAAGGCCTGGCATGCGGCCCACCTGCCGCTGAGCCTGGATGCGCCTGCCAGGCGCGAGGGTACGTTCAGCGGTGAACCGGATGCCAGCTTGCTGATCGATGCACAGCACCTGGCCAAGCGTCTGGGCAGCCCTGACCTGACCCTGATCGATGCCCGTGCGTTGCCGCGCTTTCGCGGTGAGGTAGAGCCGATCGACCCGGTTGGCGGTCATATTCCGGGCGCTCAGTGCGCGGCCTTCACCGAAAACCTCGCAGCGGACGGCCGCTTCCTGGCACCCGAGCAGCTACGGCAGCGTTTTGCCGAAAAGCTTTCGGGGCGTTCGCCAGAGCAACTGGTCGCATACTGCGGCTCTGGGGTGACCGCCTGCCACAACCTGTTTGCACTGGCGTTGGCAGGCTACCCGATGGGCAGGCTGTACGCCGGGTCCTGGAGCGAGTGGATCAACGACCCCGGCCATGGCATAGCGACCGGCGACTAGGGCGCAGTCAGCATCACTGGCCGTCGACGAGCCATTGTGGAATACGCCGCTCCAGGTAATAGCCAGGGTTGCGCAGGCTGCCGTCGACGAAGCCCACATGCCCACCGCGTGTATGCAGCTCGAACTGGGTTTGTGGTGGCAGTTCGCTGGCGGTGGGCAGGCTGTGGTCGAACACGAACGGGTCATCGGTGGACTGGATGATCAGGGTCGGCGTGCGGTTTTCGGCCAAATAGAAGCGGCTCGATGAGCGGCGATAATAATCGTGGGCATCGTTGAAGCCATTGAGCGGTGCGGTGACTTTGCCGTCGAAGTCCCAAAACGTTTTCATTCTGCCCAGCGGCCCGAGTCGGTCCAGCGCGGCCAGCCCCTCGTGGTCGCCAAGGTCGCGCAGATGCCGGTGTTTGACCTGAACGTAGGCCATCATCTCGCGCATGAAGTGTGCCTGGTAAACCTTGGAAAACCCTTGGCCGATACGGTCGGCGCACTGGTCGAGGCGAAACGGCACGGAAACCGCCACAGCCGCCTGCAACTGGCTGGCCGAACCACTTTCCCCCAGATACTTGAGCAACACATTGCCGCCCAGGGAGTAGCCCACGGCGTACAGCGGCGCCAAAGGGCGTTGGGCATGCAGGTGCGCGACGACTTCAGCCAAGTCTTCGCTGGCACCGGAATGGTAGCTGCGCGGCAGCAGGTTGGGCTCGCCGGAGCAGCCGCGCCAATTCAATGCAACGCTAGCCCAGCCGCGGGCTTGCAGCGTTTGCTGCAAGCCTTTGACGTAGTGCGAGTGGGAGGAGCCGGTCAAACCATGCAGCACCAGCACCAGCGGTGTATCCGGGCTGTGCGGCCCGTGCCAGTCGAGGTCGAGAAAGTCGCCATCGGCCAGCCACAAACGTTCGCGGATGCGCTGCAATGCAGGCAGCTTGCGCCACAACGGCCCCCACAGGGTTTGCAAGTGGGGGTTGGACAGACCGATGGCCGGGCGGAACGTGACGTTGAGACTGGGCATGCTGGGCGACTCGAAATAGGCCTGCTGGAACGTGCCATCGGCCCCCGCCGTTGTACCCTCGCCATCGGTGAGGATACGCGTTGACCTCATGTTTTTAGCGTAGGCCGAAATGGCATTGCGTGGCGACGTGAGGAATTAGATCAGCCTCAGCCCCGCTGCCAGAGCGCGTAGTGCACCTGGCCGGTTTTCTTTTCGCGGTGCAGGCGCCAGTTGGCGGGCATCGGCAGCGTAGACGGCGCCGCCTCGCTTTCGGTGTAGATCCAGGCCTGCTCCCCTAGCCACTGGTTCTGCTCCAGCAGGTTACAGGTATTGGCCAGTAGGTCCTGATGGAACGGTGGGTCGAGGAACACCACATCGAACTGTTGTTTTGCCGGGTTGTGTAGGTACCGCAACGCGTCGGTCTGCAATATCTGGCCGCGCGGGCAGCGCAGAATCTCGAGGTTGTTCTTCAGGTTGGCGATGGCGGCCGGATTGCTGTCCAGCGCCACCGCATCTTCGGCCCCACGGGACAAGGCTTCGAGTACCAAAGCGCCACTGCCGGTGAAGGCATCCAGCACGCGAGCGCCTTCGATATGTGGCGCCAGCCAGTTGAAGACCGTTTCGCGCACACGATCCGGGGTAGGGCGCAGGCCTTCGCCATCCGGCACCGCCAGGCGGCGGCTGCGCCACTCGCCGGCGATGATGCGCAGGTGACCCTGGCC
>NZ_JAFGYW010000253.1:0-489 GCF_017491595.1 Pseudomonas sp. 51_B | reverse complement strand
GATGTACCTGTTTTCCGCAGTGCCATCCAGACCGTATCTGGATCGCAGCAAGTTTCCGGAGCTGGATGTACTGCGGGACAACTGGGAAACCATTCGCGACGAAGCTATGCACCTGTTCGACGAAGGCTACATTCGCGCCGCCGAGAAAAACAACGATGCCGGTTTCGGTTCGTTCTTCAAGAAGGGCTGGAAGCGTTTCTATCTGAAGTGGTACGACAAACCGCTGCCATCGGCCGAAGCTCTTTGCCCGAAAACCGTGGCACTGGTCAGTGCCATACCCAACGTCAAGGGCGCGATGTTCGCGCTGCTGCCGGGCGGCAGTCACCTCAATCCGCACCGTGACCCGTTCGCCGGCTCCCTGCGTTATCACCTCGGCCTGTCGACACCCAACTCCGACGACTGCCGGATCTTCGTCGACGGTCAGGTTTACGCCTGGCGCGACGGCGATGACGTGATGTTCGACGAGACCTACGTGCACTGGGTCAAGAA
>NZ_JAFGYW010000252.1:0-489 GCF_017491595.1 Pseudomonas sp. 51_B | reverse complement strand
GACCAGATCATTGTGCAAACCGAAGACTTTCGTAAGAGCGTTACCGACGTTTTGCTTGAAGGACTCGCTTTTGAAGCGGCGCATCCAGCCTACGAAACGAAATTCAGCCCGAAATACTATTTGGTCAATGGCCATCCCATCGTTGAAAAACTGGATATCCGCGACCTTTCCTCGCTGTCGAAAACATTCCGACCCGGCGACAGATATACCGCGATGCTGAAAGAGCAATATCAGAACAAGGCGCATCCTGATTACTCATTCAAACGCGCTGTACACGCCCGGAAAATCCGTTGTGAGATGTACCGTAATGCATTTGCCGACTTCACCAACGGCAGATTAACCACTGAATCTTTCTCTGCTGTCCAACGGGTTATCGACAATCTGAAAGAAGGTGGCGGCTATCCATCAATCGTCAATAGCGTCTCCGAAGGCGACATCGGGCTGTATAAATTCAACATCGGCACGCTGGGTCTGACGGCTGCCGGGGAC
>NZ_JAFGYW010000251.1:0-489 GCF_017491595.1 Pseudomonas sp. 51_B | reverse complement strand
CACGATGCGCCGCGCCATGGAGCTGGCCCTGGAAGATGCCGGCCTCACCCCGGACGCCATCGGTTATGTGAACGGCCACGGCACCGCGACTGAACAGGGCGACATCGCCGAAACGCTGGCGACCAGCAGCCTGTTCGGCGAACACATGCCGATCAGCTCGCAAAAGAGCTTTCTCGGCCATACCCTCGGTGCCTGCGGTGCGCTGGAGTCATGGTTCAGCATCGAGATGCTCAACAGCGACCGCTATGTACACACCTTCAACCTCGACGAGGTCGACCCGCACTGCGGCAAGCTCGATTACCTGCGCGGCGAATTCCGTCAGATGCATCACGACTACGTGATGAACAACAATTTCGCTTTCGGCGGCGTCAACACCTCGTTGATCTTCCGCCGCTGGGCATAACCGAATCAATCCAGGTCAAGGAGACCTACATGCACTTCAACAAACTCGCCGCCGTCACCCTGCTGCTCTGCGCCCTGCCAGCGATC
>NZ_JAFGYW010000250.1:0-490 GCF_017491595.1 Pseudomonas sp. 51_B | reverse complement strand
GCGTTGTTCGCGACGCTGGTTGTAGCGAAATTTCTTCGAATAATCCTCAGGCAGCCGCGCCAGTGCCAGCCCTTCGGGCTGAGCGCGCAGAGTGCTGATCTGTTCGGCGTTGAGCTGCGAGACATAGGCCATGCGCTGACGCACTGGAACCACGACATCCGCGGCAATCGGCAGAATCAGTTCGGCATTGCCCATGTCCAGCAGCCCGCGCTTCCCTTCGCGTTTGAGCACTTCCTTGGACAGCGCGGCGTACCTGCCCCAGCAAGCAACAGCCGCGACGACTTCGCCATCGACGACCCAGCCCAGGTAGTGCAGCTTGATGCCGACAAACGCCGACAGCCGCTCCACCACTTCAGGATGAGTTGCAAAACTGCCACCGAAGCGCCGCCATGCCTGTGCGTAGGCTGCCTGATCAATCTCGCTCCAGCCGCGCTCCCGCCAAACGCGAAACGCCGTCAGCATAGGTCGGTCACATGGGTCGGTTGCGGCT
>NZ_JAFGYW010000249.1:0-490 GCF_017491595.1 Pseudomonas sp. 51_B | reverse complement strand
ATAGAATTCGATGGCCGGGGTGTTCCATTCCAGCACACTCCATTCGAAGCGGCCGCAGTCGTTGGCGCAGGCGATTTTTGCCAGGTGGCGCAGCAGGGTTTTGCCGGCGCCGCCGCCACGTTGTTCGGGGGTGATGTAGAGGTCTTCGAGGTACAGGCAATTGCTGCCCAGCCACGTTGAATAACTGAAGAAGAACACAGCGAAGCCGATCGGCAAGCCGTCGCGCAGGCAGATCAGGCCGTGGGCGGTGGCGCCTTCGCCGAACAGGCTGCGTTCGATGTCAGCTACGCTGGCGATGACTTCGTGACGGGCCTTCTCGAAATCTGCCAGTTCGGTGATGAAGGTGAGGATTTGCGGCGCATCGCTGGGGGTCGCCGCGCGGATTTCTATCGTCATGAACGGGCCTTTTCTGCAAATTAAAGCGCCATACTAAGGCGCGCAGCGGCACTCGTCACATGGCAAACATACTGATCTGCCCAATTTGCTGAAC
>NZ_JAFGYW010000248.1:0-490 GCF_017491595.1 Pseudomonas sp. 51_B | reverse complement strand
CTCGCAACCTCGCGAGGCTCGCCAAAACGTCCCAAGGACGACAGGCTCCGCTGAAAGTCGCCGGCGGGGCCGAAGGCTGGATTTGCGTCGGTGTCGACCGATCCCGGCTGAACAAGATTAACGGTTATGCCGGTGGGGCCGAGTTCACGTGACAAACCCCGGGTGAATGCGAGCAACGCCGACTTGGACATTGCATAGGCTGTTACACCCGCAAAGGGCACCCGCTCTGCCAGTCCCGAGCCAATTGTGATGATTCTTCCGCCAGCGGGCAGATGCGGGATGACCGCCTTTGCGAACAGGACGGGGCCTCGCACGTTGATATCCATCAGTGCTTGATAGTCGTCTACATCAATGTCGGCGATCATTCCGTTCAAGCCGATAGCCGCGCTATTGACGAGAATATCGAGGCCGCCCAGCGTCGAGATGGCCTGCGCGACTGCGCATTCAATGGCTTGCGGGTTGGCACTGTCGGCTTGAATCGTGATAGCAC
>NZ_JAFGYW010000247.1:0-490 GCF_017491595.1 Pseudomonas sp. 51_B | reverse complement strand
ATCCGTCTTTGAGCCTGTCCGGGGGCGTGCCCGGCCAGCCCGATCCCGATACTCCCAACGAACAACCGACCGAACCAGGCGAACCGACCCTGCCGGACGAGCCGCCTCCGGCGCCTGTGGCCTGATCCACTGTCATGAATATGGCCCGTCAGTCTGATCGATTTGCGATCTAGCTGACGGGCCATATTTCGTTGTCACCGATCACGACGACTTTGCAACTGTCGTCGCGCTCGACCTGATAGCCGCCGGTGAACGCACCGAATGCCGGCATCAGGCTGATGCGATCACCCAGTCTGAAACAGGCCAGGCGCAGGCTCTGCCGACCTTTGCCATGCAGCCGATAGACCGGGTGAACGTGGCCGGCGAGCACGTGCCGTTCCGGATGCGCATCGGGCTCATGCTGCAAGGCAAACGGCCCGAGTAACAGCGGTTCTGGCACCACGCGGATATTCAGCGAGGCCGGCGGGTCGCCTGCGCGTTTGTCATGGTT
>NZ_JAFGYW010000246.1:0-490 GCF_017491595.1 Pseudomonas sp. 51_B | reverse complement strand
GTAAAGTCCAACATCATGGATGGTTGGAACATCGATACAGATCACTGTTGCTGGCAAGCCGTAACGCGGATCAATCCCCGTGTGCTCGTTGGGGGAAAGCATGCCGGATGTATGTAACACTCGGAAACTTACCGCACTAACAAACGGGTTATCGTGCAGCTGCATCGCCAGCGATTCAATTTGTGTCTCCGAGTAGAGGAAGTTGTCCGAGATGGTCATTTCCACTACGATAGGATTTGGACAGCTGGCGGTGGCGGTCATTTCACAGCCGCCAGCACCACAAGGGAAATCGAAACCATGATCAAACCGACTGCCACCAGCGCCAGCCCAGCACCTGTCGGTTGCTCCATCGCCTTCTTAAAGAACAATTCCAGGTCGATGTAGTCGAGCAGGGCTTTGCGCGAGAAGTGCAAAAAACCCACAAAGAAGATGGCAATCACCAGGTTCAGGATCAGACCCAGGGTGGCTGCGCCGAAAGGCAGCTGTGAGA
>NZ_JAFGYW010000245.1:0-490 GCF_017491595.1 Pseudomonas sp. 51_B | reverse complement strand
TTCCGGCACCGCGTCTGCTGCCTCGGATCATCAAGGTGCCGGAAGAAGTCGGCGGCGCCGGCGACAACTATGTGTTCCTGTCGTCGATGATCCACGCCCACGCCGATGACCTGTTCCAGGGCATGAAGGTCAAAGGCTGCTACCAGTTCCGTCTGACCCGAAATGCCGACCTGGCGCTCGATTCCGAAGACGTCGAAGACCTGGCCCGCGCTCTGCGTGGCGAGTTGTTCTCGCGGCGCTACGGTGACGCGGTGCGTCTGGAAGTCGCCGACACTTGCCCGAAACACCTCTCGGACTATCTGCTCAAGCAGTTCAACCTGAGCGAGACCGAGCTGTATCAGGTCAACGGCCCGGTCAACCTGACGCGCCTGTTCAGCATCACCGGTCTGGACAGCCATCCGGAGCTGCAATACACGCCGTTCACCCCGCAGATCCCGAAACTGCTGCAAAACAGCGAAAACATCTTCAGTGTGGTCAGCAAGCAGGACAT
>NZ_JAFGYW010000024.1:0-70522 GCF_017491595.1 Pseudomonas sp. 51_B | reverse complement strand
ACTGGTGCTGCCCCGCCTGATCAAGCAGGACGGTACCCGCCAGCCGTTCGATGAAGACAAGCTGCGCGCTGGCATGCAGCGAGCGCTGGAAAAACGCCCGGTCAGCGTCGAGCGCCTGGAAGCGGCGCTGGCGCACATCAAAAGCCGCCTGCGCGCCACGGGCGAGCGCGAAGTCAAATCGCTGGTAGTGGGTGAACTGGTCATGGCCGAGCTGCGCAAGCTCGACGAGGTGGCCTACATCCGCTTCGCCTCGGTGTACCGCCGCTTCCAGGACCTGGACGAGTTCCGCGAAGAGATCGATCGCCTGGCCCGCGAGCCGGCTAAAGAGTGAGCATGCCCAGCCAGACCGCGATCCTCGATGCCCATTACATGGCCCGCGCGCTTGAGCTGGCGCGCAAGGGCATCTACACCACTCACCCCAACCCGCGTGTCGGCTGCGTGATCGTTCGCGATGGCCGAGTGGTCGGGGAAGGCTGGCACGTTAGGGCCGGTGAGCCACACGCCGAAGTGCATGCGCTGCGTCAAGCCGGTGAGCTGGCCCGCGGCGCCTGCGCGTATGTGACCCTGGAACCGTGCAGCCACCACGGCCGCACGCCACCGTGCGCCGAGGCGCTGGTCAACGCGGGGGTGGCCCGGGTGGTCGCCGCGATGCAGGACCCCAACCCCCAAGTGGCTGGCCAAGGCTTGCGGCGCCTGGCCGAGGCAGGCATAGAAGTTGCCAGCGGCCTGCTCGAAGCCGAGGCCCGGGCCCTCAACCCCGGCTTTCTCAAACGCATGGAGCACGGCTTGCCATTCGTGCGCGCCAAGCTTGCGATGAGCCTGGATGGGCGCACCGCCATGGCCAGCGGCGAAAGCCAGTGGATCACCGGCCCCGCTGCCCGCTCGGCGGTGCAGCGCTTGCGTGCCCGTGCCAGCGTGGTGCTGACCAGCGCCGCCAGTGTGCTGGCCGACAACGCACGGCTGACCGTACGTGCAGCCGAACTGGGCCTGGACCCTGAGGCCACTGCCTTGGCGTTGAGCCGTACACCGCTGCGTGTGCTGGTCGATGGCCGTTTGCGCCTGCCCCTGGACGCCCCGTTCTTCCAGGCCGGCCCGGCGCTGGTGGCCACCGCCGTCGCAGATGACCCACGCTATGCCGCTGCTGGCCATGAGCTGCTCAGCCTGCCCGGCGACAATGGCCAAGTGGACCTGCCGGCCCTGCTGCAGGCGCTGGCCGCTCGCGGAACCAACGAGATTCTGCTCGAGGCCGGCCCCGGCCTGGTTGGCGCCTTCGCCCGTCAAGGCCTGATCGACGAGTACCAGTTGTTCGTCGCAGGCACCTTCCTAGGCTCCCAGGCCCGCCCGCTGCTGGATTGGCCGCTGGAGAAAATGAGCCAGGCGCCACGGCTGAAAATCACCGAAATGCGCGCAGTGGGCGATGACTGGCGGGTCACGGCCATCCCTCTGCCGGCGCCCGGCGTATAATGCTCGGCTTGCCCTGCGCAACCTGTTTTTGAGGAAGTCCCCATGTTCACCGGCATTATCGAATCCATCGGCACCATCGGCAGCCTGACCCCAAAGGGTGGTGACGTGCGCGTCTACGTCGAAACCGGCAAGCTCGACCTGGGTGACGTCAAGCTCGGCGACAGCATCGCTGTCAACGGTGTATGCCTGACCGCCGTCGAGCTGCCGGGCAGTGGCTTTTGGGCCGATGTCAGCGTCGAGACCCTCAAGCGCACCGCGTTCATCGACCTCAAAAGTGGCAGCAAGGTCAACCTTGAAAAAGCCCTGACTCCCACCACCCGGCTGGGCGGCCATCTGGTCAGCGGCCATGTCGATGGCGTCGGCGAAATCATCTCGCGTAGCGATAACGCGCGGGCCATCCAGTTCCGGGTGCGTGCACCGAGAGAGCTGGCCAAGTACATCGCCCACAAGGGCTCGATCACCGTCGACGGCACCAGCCTGACGGTCAACGAGGTCAATGGCGCCGAATTCGAGCTGACCATTGTCCCGCACACCCTGTCCGAAACCATCATGGCCGACTACCGCGCAGGGCGTCGGGTCAACCTTGAGGTCGACTTGCTGGCCCGTTACCTGGAGCGTCTGCTACTGGGTGACAAGGCTGCCGAGCCGAGCAAGGGCAGTGGCATTACCGAAAGCTTCCTGGCCGCCAACGGCTTCTTGAAATCCTGATTGAGAAGGGGGTGCCCAGTGGCGCTCAACAGCATCGAAGAACTGGTCGAAGATATCCGCCAGGGCAAAATGGTCATCCTCATGGATGACGAAGACCGTGAAAACGAAGGCGACATCATCATGGCCGCCGAGTGCTGCCAGCCTGAGCACATCAACTTCATGGCCAAGCATGCCCGCGGTCTGATTTGCATGCCGATGACCCGTGAGCGTTGCGAAACCCTGAAGCTGCCGCTGATGGCGCCGCGCAACGGCTCGGGCTTCGGCACCAAGTTCACCGTGTCGATCGAGGCTGCCGAGGGTGTCACCACCGGTATTTCCGCTGCCGACCGTGCGCGTACCGTGCAGGCCGCAGCTGCCAAGGACGCCAAGGCAGAAGACATCGTCAGCCCTGGCCACATCTTCCCACTGATGGCCCAGCCAGGCGGTACGCTGGCCCGCGCCGGCCACACCGAAGCGGCCTGCGACCTGGCGCGCATGGCAGGTTTCGAGCCGAGCGGGGTGATCTGCGAGGTGATGAACGATGACGGCACCATGTCGCGTCGCGCCGAGCTGGAAGTGTTCGCCGCCGAACATGGCCTGAAGATCGGCACCATCGCTGACCTGATCCACTACCGGATGATCCACGAACGCACCGTACAGCGTGTTTCCGAGCAGCCGATCGAGAGCGAGCTGGGCGAATTCAACCTGGTCACCTACCGCGACGCGGTGGAAGGCGACGTGCACATGGCCCTGACGCTGGGCAACATCTGCGCTGAAGAGCCGACCCTCGTTCGCGTCCACAACATGGACCCGCTGCGCGACTTGCTGCTGGTCAAGCAGCCAGGCCGCTGGAGCCTGCGTGCGGCCATGGCCGCTGTGGCCGAGGCAGGCAGCGGCGTGGTGCTGCTGCTGGGCCACCCGCTGGACGGCGACGTGCTGCTGGCGCACATCCGTGAAAGCGCAGGCGATGCACCGGCCAAAGTGCCGACCACCTACAGCACCGTTGGTGCCGGTTCGCAGATCCTGCGCGACCTTGGTGTGCGCAAGATGCGCCTGATGAGTTCGCCGATGAAGTTCAATGCGATATCCGGATTCGATCTGGAAGTTGTAGAATACGTGCCCTCCGAGTGACTTGAGGCGGCATTGACGCCCAGAGCTCGAGTCCAGACCCCTGCCGAGGCCGCTTGTATGCGGCCTCGCTCTTGAAGATGAGAACATCGAATGACCCTGAAGACCATCGAAGGTACCTTCATCGCCCCCAAAGGTCGCTATGCTTTGGTGGTTGGCCGCTTCAACAGCTTCGTCGTTGAAAGCCTGGTAAGCGGCGCCGTCGATACCTTGGTACGCCACGGTGTCAGCGAAAGCGAAATCACCATCATCCGTGCCCCTGGCGCGTTCGAAATCCCGCTGGTGGCACAGAAAGTCGCCCAGCAAGGCGAATATGACGCGATCATCGCCCTGGGCGCGGTGATCCGTGGCGGCACCCCGCACTTCGAATACGTGGCGGGCGAATGCACCAAGGGCCTGGCCCAGGTGTCCATGGAGTTCGGCGTACCGGTGGCCTTCGGCGTTCTGACCGTCGACTCCATCGAACAAGCCATCGAGCGCTCCGGCACCAAGGCTGGCAACAAAGGCGGTGAAGCTGCCCTGTCCGCACTGGAAATGGTCAGCCTGCTGGCGCAGTTGGAGGCCAAGTGATTAGCGACGAAAGCGATCGTTTCAACCCGCGCGATCCAAAACCTGCGGATGCCGGCAAGCCTTCCAAGAGCGCCAAGCGCCGTGAGGCACGCAAGCTTGCGACCCAGGCCCTGTACCAGTGGCACATGGCACAGCATTCGCTGAACGAGATCGAAGCGCAGTTCCGGGTCGATAACGATTTCACCGATGTCGACGGTGCCTATTTCCGCGAGATCCTGCATGGGGTTCCGGCGATCAAAGGCGAAATCGACAAAGCGCTGGAACCTTGCATGACCATGGCGCTGGAAGAGCTCGACCCGGTCGAGCTGGCCGTACTGCGCCTGTCCACTTGGGAGCTGATCAAGCGCGTCGACGTACCGTACCGCGTGGTGATCAACGAAGGTGTGGAGCTGGCCAAGGTCTTCGGTGCTACCGATGGCCACAAGTTCGTCAATGGCGTGCTGGACAAACTCGCTCCAGTGCTGCGCGAAGCAGAAGTCAAGGCGAACAAGCGCTGATCCTGGCGCTGCCGGCCCATGGGTGAGTTCGAGCTGATCAACCATTACTTCGCCGCCGCGCCTTGCGCGCAGGGCGGCGAAGGTGTGGCGTTGGGCATCGGCGACGATTGCGCCCTGCTCGGCCTTCCACCCGGTGAGCAACTGGCGGTGTCGACCGACACGCTGGTAGCCGGCGTGCATTTCCCAAGCGTCTGCGATCCGTTGCTTCTAGGCCAGCGCTCGCTGGCCGTGGCCGCCAGTGACCTGGCCGCCATGGGCGCGACGGCGATCGGCTTCACCCTCGCCCTGACCCTGCCCGATGTAGGCGCTGATTGGCTGGCGGCCTATGCCGAAGGGCTTGGCCGCATGGCTAAGCGGTGCCGCATGAGCCTGGTCGGGGGTGATACAACCCGCGGGCCGCTGAGTATCACCGTGACCGTGTTCGGCCGCGTACCGGCCGGCCAAGCGCTGCGCCGCAGCGGCGCACGGCCCGGCGATCTGCTGTGCGTCGGCGGCACGCTGGGCAAGGCGGCAGGGGCATTGCCGCTGGTGCTGGGTGAGCGCGAGGCACCGGCCGAGCAGGCTGAGCCGCTGCTTGAGCATTACTGGTCGCCAATGCCTCAGCTTGGCCTGGGCCAGTTGTTGCGCGGCCAGGCCACGTCGGCACTGGACATTTCCGATGGCCTGCTCGCCGACTGCGGGCATATCGCCAAGGCCTCCGGTGTTGCGCTGGAGGTGAACCTGGAGCAGGTGCCAGTGTCTCCTGCACTGCAAAGGTTTCTCGGCCTCGATGGGGCACGGCTGGCGGCGCTGACCGGAGGCGACGACTACGTCCTGGCGTTCACTCTGCCACCTGCCGCGCTGGCCGGGCTCATCGACCGTGCTCCTGGCCAGGTGTACGTCATCGGCCGGGTGCTCGATGGCAAGGGCGTGACCCTGCGTGATGCGCTGGGCCAGGACATCACCCCGGTCCAACGGGGCTATCAACATTTTAGGGAGACACCGTGACCGACCACCCCAACCAGGTGCCTGCGGAGAACGTTCCGCCATCGGTCTGGCGCAATCCATGGCATTTCATTGCCTTTGGTTTCGGTTCCGGCACCTTGCCAAAAGCCCCAGGCACCTGGGGCTCGCTGGTGGCCATCCCATTCATTCCGCTATGGCAGATGCTCCCCGACTGGGGTTACTGGCTGCTGCTGGGCGTGACCATGCTGTTCGGTTTCTGGCTGTGCGGTAAAGTGGCCGAAGACTTGCGTGTGCACGACCACGAGGGCATTGTCTGGGATGAGATGGTCGGCATGTGGATCACCCTGTGGTTGGTGCCGGAAGGGTGGCAGTGGATCCTGGCTGGGTTCCTGATGTTCCGTTTCTTCGACATTCTCAAGCCGTGGCCGATTCGCTGGATCGATCGGCATGTGCATGGTGGTGTCGGGATCATGCTCGACGATGTGCTGGCAGGTGTGTTCGCCTGGCTGGGGATGCAGGTTCTGGTATGGGCGGTAGGCTGAAACAGGGAGCGTTGGATGGCCGTGAGGACCGTACTGCTGGCAATGATGCTGAGCCTTGCCCCATGGGCCATGGCCGCTGAGCCGTTGCCCAAGCAGATCACCCTGGTCAGCGAAGAGTGGGTGGATTACACCAACGCCGATGGGACCGGTGTCGCTTGGGATGTGTTGCGCAAGGTCTTCGAGCCTGCCGGGGTTCATGTGGTAGCGCAAAGTGCGCCCTATAGCCGGGCGGTTGGCTTGGTCAAGCGTGGCGAGGCTGATGCCTGGGTGGGCTCCTACAAGCAGGAAAACGCCGACAACCTCTACCCCAAGTGGCACTTCGACATGGACCATATCTACGCCCTCGGCTTGGCCAGCAAGCCTGCGCCTACATTGGCTGCCCTCGGGCAGTATCGGCTAGCCTGGGTGCGTGGGTACGACTATGGCAGTTACCTTCCCAATGTCAGCAACTACCGTGAAGTCCAGCGCCGTGACGGCATCTTGCCGATGCTCGAACATGAGCGGGTGGATTTTTACATCGACGCAAAAACCGAAGTCGATTACGTGCTTGGCCAAACCTCGCAACCAGAGCGTTTTCGCAGCACCCACGTTGCCGAACTACCGCTTTACCTGGCGTTTTCCCGCACCGGGCAAGCACAGGCCTTGTGCGAGCTGTTCGACCAGCGCATGGCCGAACTGGTGCGCAGCGGTGAACTCAAGCCGATCTTCGAGCGCTGGAAGCAGCCTTATCCTTTCTCGCCCCTTAGCAAGCCGCAGTGATGCTAGACCTCGGCATCCCTTACAAGCATCGAACTTTTCGATCTTAAGCGGCGGTATTCAACGAGCGCACACCTGACGGCCTGCTGATACAATCGGCACACGAGAAATTTCCTACTTATCCAGGAGCACAACGTGCCCGTCGTCTTTGTTGCCGCCTCGAAACTCCCGACTCCCTTTGCGACCTTCACCATGCATGGCTTTCTCGACGAAGCCACTGGCCGTGAGCACGTAGTGCTCAGCCTGGGTGATATCGCCGATGGCGAGCCGGTGCTGGGGCGTCTGCACTCCGAGTGCCTGACCGGCGATGCCCTTTTCAGCCAGCGTTGCGACTGTGGTTCGCAGCTTGAAGCCGCTTTACAGGCCATCGCCCGGGAAGGCCGTGGTGTGCTGCTGTACCTGCGTCAGGAGGGCCGTGGCATCGGCCTGTTGAACAAGATCCGCGCCTACGAGCTGCAAGATGGCGGCGCCGACACGGTCGAGGCCAACGAGCGCCTGGGCTTTGCCGCTGACCAGCGCGATTACGCCATGTGCCTGCCGATGCTTGAGCACCTAGGGGTTAAATCGCTGCGCCTGATGACCAACAATCCGCGCAAAGTCAAAGCGCTGACCGACATGAACATCAAGGTTGCCGAGCGCGTACCGCTGCACACCGGCCATAACCCGCACAACCGTTACTACTTGGCAACCAAGGCTGGCAAGCTCGGCCATATGCTGGGTAACGAACACCAGGGCGAGGTGCCCCAAGCGTGACCCGCAGCCAGGTCAAACGCCGCCTGGCGCTGGCCTGGTGGCAATACCTGGCGGTGGGCCTGGTGCCGCTGCCAATCATGGCCTGGGCATTCGGTGGGGGCGATGCCCTGATGCCGGTGCTAGCAATGCCGTTGTTCATTGCCGGCGCCGCTAGCATGTTCCTCAGCCTACCGCGCTTCGGCGCGTACAAGCGGGCGCTGATCGCCACTTCCAAAGCGCTTGGCACGGCGCAGGAGCCTGCAGCCTGGATCAACCTTGCCCAGGTGCGGCGAATGGGCATGCTGTATGCCTGCTTCCCGGCCTGGGTCGGTGCGCTGTCAGTGCTGGTTGGGCTGGAAGCGGTGCCGCAGGTGCTGCTCGGGCTGTCAACGGCGGTGCTGCTATGTCTCTATCGCATTTCGCGTCATCTGGGCTGATGCGCTTTGTGCTTTGCCTGCTGGCGCTGCTGAGCGTTGGCGCACGGGCCGATGAACCTTTGCGCGTGGTCAGCCTGGCGCCGTCGATGACTGAAGTGATGCTTGAGTTGCACGCTGAGGATTTGCTGGTGGGCGTGCTCGATGGCGGTGAGCGGCCGCACGCATTGCAGCAGCTGCCTTCGGTCGGGCGCCAGGGCCAGTTGAACATGGAAACCCTGCTCAGCCTCAAGCCTGACCTGCTATTGCTATGGCCCGGCAGCGTGCCCCCCGGCCAGCGCGACCAGCTTAAGCGCTTAGGCATCGCGACCTACAGCGCCGAACCTCATGACTTGAACCAGTTGCTCGAACAGATCCAGGCCATCGCCGTGCGTGTCGGGCGGGAGGAGCAGGGCCGGCGTTACGTGCAGGCCCTGGCTGAGCGCCTGCTGCAATTGCGCCAGCAGTACCGTCGCGCGCAGCCGTTGCGGGTGTTCTACCAGGTCTGGGATCGGCCGTTGTATACCCTGGGCGGGCAGCAGGTCGTCAGCGATGCCTTGGCGGTGTGTGGGGCACGCAATGTATTCGCCGACCTGGCCCAGCCGGCGCCGCAGGTGAATGTCGAGTCGGTTCTGGCGCGGGACCCGCAGGTAATTCTGGCGGGTGATCGCGCGCAGCTGGCGAGCTGGCGGGCCTGGCCACGCCTGAGTGCGGTGGCCGGGGACGGCTTGCTGGTGGTGCCGGACAAGGGCCTGGAGCGGCCCAGCGGCCAGATGATTGAAGCTACTGCCCGCCTGTGTGCGGTGCTGGCGGCTAAAGTGCCGGCGTCCAAGTGACGCTCAACAGCGCCGTACGGCCTTCTTCGCGGTAGCCATAGCTGGCACCGTCGAAGCTGTATAGCGCCCGGCTGTAATCCTTGGCCAGCAGGTTATCAAGCTTGAGTTCAAGTTTCAGTTCGTCGGTCGCTGCCCAGCCCGCACGCACGCCGAGCAGGCCGTAGCCGCCCAGGCGATTACGGTTGGCCTCATCGTCGTAACTGGCGCTGACCGCCTGCCAGCTGGCACCCACAGCGAAGCGGTCGAACTGGCGATCCAGGTCCAGGCTCAGGGTGCGCCGGGCACGGCGGGCGAGGGTGTGGCCACTGTCGCGGTCCCGTGGGTCGGTCAGCGCCAGGGCCACTTGGCTACGCCATTGCCCCCATTGCTGGTCGAGTGCCATTTCCAGCCCGTTGATCCGCGCCGCAGCTACGTTGCGGGGGATCGAATCCTGGCCAAAGATGATTGCGTCGCGCAGGTCGGTACGGTACAGCGAGGTTTCCAAGCGGCTGTCGGGGCTGAGTTGGCTGCGCCACTGCAGCTCGTAGCTTTTCGAGTGCTCAGGCTTGAGGTCCGAGTTACTGTACTGGGGGTAATACAGATCGTTGAACGTCGGTGCACGGAAACCTTCGCTGTAGGACAGCAGCACATCGTTCTGCGCATTTACAGGCAGCGTGAGGCTGGCGCTCCAGGTGGTTTGCCCGCCGAACTGCTGGTTCTGATCGCGCCGTACACCCAGCTCGGTAGAGAAGCCTTCGCCACGGTAACGGTGCTGGATGAAAGCAGCACGGTTCCAACGGCTATCCTCACTGAAATCGGTGCTGCCGTGCACGCGGTCTTGGTACCAGTCGCCACCGAGTAGCAGGTTATGCCGCTCTCCCACCTCCAGGTCATTCTGCCAGGTGACTTGGTCGCGGTAGGTGTTGAATACAAAGCGCTCGTCGCTGAGCTTGTCGCGCTTATCGTCGCGGTTTTCGCTGTGGCCTAACTCCAGGCGCGAGTGCCAGAGGTCGCTGAGTTGTGCATCGAAGTAGCTACCCACGCTGCTGACGCTGAAGTCGGTGTAGGGCTCTTGGCCCAAACTCTGGAAGCTGACCGGGTCGAAGCGGCCGAAAGGGTTGTCGTACTCACTGCGTCCGTGGCTGTCGAGCACGTTCAAACCCGCCTCCAGGCGCTCGCCAAAGGTGTGGCTCAGGCTCAGGTTCAGCGACCGGTTACGGTACGCATCGTGATCGCCATCGCTGTCGAACGAAGGCCCGGTGGAGTCGATGCCGGCCGTTTCATCGAGGCTGGCACCCAGACTGAAGCGGGTGGCGTCGCCGCCGCCGGACAAACCCAGGCTGCGCTGAAAGGTCTGGTTGCTGCCCGCTGCCAGGCGCAGGCGCGGCTGCAGCCCTGGGCCACTGCTGCGGCGAGTGAAGATCTGGATCACCCCGCCAATCGCGTCGCTGCCATACACCGCCGAGCGCGAGCCGCGCAGCACTTCGACACGTTCGATCTGGTCGACATCGAGAAACTGCAGGCCGCTGTCGCCGGAGGTTGCATTGGCGATGCGCACGCCATCGACCAGCACTAGGCCCTGAGCGGCTTTGGTGCCACGGATGAAAATGCCTGGAAGGCTGCCACGGCCGCCGGTAGGGGCGACTTGTACGCCGGGTACGCGAGTCAGCAGGTCGGTGACACTGCTCGGTTGCAGGCGATCGATGTCGGCGCGGGTGAATACAGTGTTGGCGGCGCTGGTGGCGCTGCGAGATTCCGCCTGGCGGTTAGCGCTGACCAGCATGTCAGGCAGCTTGAGGGCGTCGTCGCGCTCGGCGGCCAGCACCTGCAAGGGGAGGCAGAGCAGTGGCGCGAAGGTCAGGATTTTCATGCACAGTCACATAGTATTCACGAGTCAACCAGACCCTACAGATGCTTGCAATGGCCTGTAGAGCCGGGTTGACCCGCCAATGGCCTCAGAGGCCGAGCCTGGCCATGCGAGCTTTGACCGAGGCCTCGATGCCAGCGGCATCCAGGCCGCACTCGGCCAGCATCTGCGCCGGCTTGGCATGCTCGACATAGATATCCGGCAGCCCCAGGTGCAGCAGCGGTTTGACCACCGCTTGCTGGGCCAGGAACTCACCCACCGCCGCACCAGCGCCGCCCATGATGCTGTTTTCTTCGATGGTCACCAGCAACTCGTGGCTGGCAGCCAATTGCAGCACCAACGCCTCGTCCAGTGGTTTGACGAAACGCATGTCGACCACGGTGGCGTTGAGCCGCTCGGCAACTTGCAGGGCCTCGGCCAGCTGTACGCCGAACACCAGCAAGGCAACGTTTTCGCCTTGGCGGCGAACAACGCCCTTGCCGATTTCCAATGGTTCGAGGTCACCACTGATCGGTGCATTGGGGCCCGTGCCACGGGGATAGCGTACCGCCGCTGGGCCATTGAACAGGTGGCCGGTGGTGAGCATCTGGCGCAGTTCGTTCTCGTCGCTTGGCGTCATCACCAACATACCCGGGATGCAGCGCAGATACGACAGATCGTAACTGCCGGCATGGGTAGGGCCGTCTTCGCCGACCAGGCCGGCGCGGTCGATGGCGAACAGCACATCGAGGTTTTGCACCGCCACGTCATGAATCAGCTGGTCGTAGGCCCGCTGCAAGAAGGTGGAGTAGATCGCCACCACCGGCTTGCTGCCTTCGCAGGCCATACCGGCGGCCAAGGTAACGGCATGCTGTTCGGCGATCGCTACGTCAAAATACCGCTGCGGGTAGCGTTCGCTGAAAGCGACCAGGTCAGAGCCTTCCTTCATCGCTGGGGTAATGCCCACCAGGCGATTGTCGGTGGCCGCCATGTCGCACAGCCATTGGCCGAACACTGCCGAATACTTGGGGCCGCTGACCTTCTTCGGCGCCACTGGCTTGTCGACAGGTTCAAGCTTGGTGATGGCGTGATAGCCGATCGGGTCGAGCTCGGCCGGCGCGAAGCCTTTGCCCTTCTTGGTCACCACATGCAGGAACTGCGGGCCCTTGAGGTCGCGCATGTTGCGCAGCGTAGCGATCATGGTCGGCAGGTCGTGGCCGTCGATCGGGCCGATGTAGTTCCAGCCCAGCTCTTCGAACAGCGTGCCCGGCACCAACATGCCTTTGGCGTATTCCTCGGTGCGACGCGCGATCTCCCAGGCACCCGGCAGGCGCGACAACACTTTCTTGCTGCCTTCACGCATGCTGGCGTAAGTGCGGCTGGAAAGGATCTTGGCCAGGTAGTTGGACAAGCCGCCGACGTTGCGGGAGATCGACATATCGTTGTCGTTGAGGATCACCAGCATGTCGGCGTTGACTTCCTGAGCGTGGTTCAACGCCTCGAAGGCCATGCCAGCGGTCAGGGCACCATCGCCGATCACCGCGATAGACTTGCGCGCGCTGTTTTGCAGGCGGGCGGCAATGGCCATGCCCAGCGCAGCGCTGATCGAGGTGCTGGAGTGGCCGACGCCGAAGGTGTCGTATTCACTCTCGCTGCGGCGCGGAAAAGCGGCGATGCCGTCCTTCTGGCGCAGGCTGAGCATACGGTTGCGGCGCCCGGTGAGGATCTTGTGCGGGTAGGCCTGGTGGCCGACGTCCCATACCAGCCGGTCATCCGGGGTATCGAAGACGTAGTGCAGGGCGATCGTCAGCTCGATGACACCCAGGCCGGCACCGAAATGCCCACCGGTCTGACCAACGGTGTAGAGCAATTCCTGGCGCAACTCGTCGGCCAGGGTCTCCAGGTCGGCTTCGGCCAGCCGGCGCAGGCCGGCAGGCGTGTCAGCGCGGTCGAGCAACGGCGTGACCGGGCGTTCGCGGGGGATCTCTTGAAACGTCGTGGGCATCAGGCGAGTCGTTATAGGTGTGTTAAGACGCGGCAGTTTACCCCATTGTGGGAAAAGTGCCCATTCGACACGGGTTACGCGGGCGCTGCAGGGCCGGGTTTATCTTACAGCGCGATGCTGAAATCACCATCGCATCCGCGGGTCAACCCAGCCCCACAGGGCTTGAAGTCAGGCCTTAATGGCGGCGTTCGACGATATAGCGTGCCAACGCCCGCAGCGGCTCGGCATTTTCATCGAACCCTTGCAATGCGACCAGCGCCTGATCGCGCAGTTCGATGGCATAGGCTTTGGCGGCTTCGAGCCCCAGCAGGGCAGGGTAGGTCGGCTTGTCACGGGCGATGTCGGCGCCCTGGCGCTTGCCCAGGGTGGCGGTGTCGCTTTCTACATCGAGGATATCGTCCTGCACCTGGAAGGCCAGGCCGACAGCCTGTGCATACATTTGCAGGGCATCGAGCTGCGCCTGCTCGGCCCGGGCACTGGCCAGGGCGCCAAGGTGCACGCTGGCTTCGATCAAGGCGCCGGTCTTGTGCCGGTGCATCAATTCCAGAGCCCGCTGGTCAAGCTTGATGCCCACCGAACCCAGGTCGATGGCCTGGCCGCCGACCATACCGGCAGGGCCTGCCGCTTTGGCCAGGGCCAGGACCATGGCCAGACGGGTGCCATCGGCCTGTGGGCTCAGGTGTGGGTCGAGCAGGGCGCTGAATGCCAGGCTCTGCAGGCCGTCACCGGCCAGAATCGCACAGGCTTCATCGAAGGCTTTGTGGGTGGTGGGTTGGCCACGGCGCAGGTCGTCGTCGTCCATGGCCGGTAGGTCGTCATGCACCAGTGAGTAGGCATGTATCAGCTCCACAGCACAGGCGGCGCCGTTGGCCTGCTCGGGCGGCGAGCCAAGGGCCTGGCACGCGGCGTAGGCCAGCAGCGGGCGCACGCGCTTGCCGCCGTTCATCACGCTGTAGCGCATGGCCGCATACAAGCGCTCCAGCTCTTTGGTCGGCGCGATGAACAGCGGTTCGAGCGCGGCGTCGACGCGGGCCTGGCAACTGGCCTGGTAAGCGCTGATCATGCTTCTGGCTCCGCATCGAACGGTTGTGCGGCGAGTTCGCCGTCGCGCTCCAGCAGAATTTGCACTTTCTGTTCGGCCTGGGCCAGGGCGCCCTGGCAATCGCGCGTCAGGGCGATGCCTTGCTCGAACGCCGCCAGCGAGTCTTCCAGCGACAGTTCGCCGTTCTCCAGGCGCTCGACCAGCGCTTGCAGGTCGGCGAGGGATTGTTCGAAATCGATGGAGGCTTTTTTGCGGGCCATGGCGACAGTCTCTGTGGCGGGTCTGAACCGCGCGACGTTAGCAGAGCGGGGCTGGGGGAGCAAACTTCAGCAGGCTGCGCAGCCCCCCATGCCCTGGTTCAGGCGATCTCGGCTTGCCGCTCCAGCATGGCCTCCCGGCAGCGGGCCAGTTCTTCGATGGTCAGCACCGGCAGGTTGTACTGCCGCGCATAAACAGCCACTTGTTCGCCCCGCGCCATGCTGCCATCAGGGTTCATCAACTCGCACAGCACCGCTGCCGGGCGCAGGCCCGCCAAGCGCGCCAGGTCGACCGAACCTTCGGTGTGCCCACGCCGGGCCAGCACGCCGCCATCACGGGCGCGCAGCGGGAACACATGGCCAGGGCTGACGATATGCCGATGCTCGGCAGTCGAGCGCAGCGCTGCTTCAATGGTGGTGATGCGATCCTGGGCCGACACCCCAGTGCTGACGCCCTCGGCTGCTTCGATGGTGACGGTGAAGCCAGTCCCATGACGGGCCTGGTTGTTCTGCACCATGGGGGCCAGCTGTAGGGCATCGACCGTGGCTTCGTCCAGGCACAGGCAGACGATACCGCTGCAGTCGCGGATCATCATGGCCATGGTCTGCAACGATAGATTCTCGGCGGCGGCGACGATATCGGCTTCATCTTCGCGGTCGTCATCGTCGAGCAGCAGCACGGGGCGCCCGGCCTGGAAGGCGGCGATGGCGGCGGACACATTAGGGAATTGCTGGTGCAGCAAAGGGGACATGAAACGCTCCTCGTAATGGATCGATGAACGTCTCGGGGCGAACCAAACGCGCGCGCAGGGGCGCCCGGATGGCCCCTGCCTGACGCCTTCTTTCATCCGGACTATGACCGTCGGCTCTGGAATCGCACCAGATCTGCTGACCCTCGGCATGGCCGAGGCGCTCGCGGGCTTATCTTTCGATTTACCGCCGGTGGGGACTTTCACCCCGCCCTGAAGACCGGCCAAGCATACAGTACTGAGCCGCCCGACAGGCAAGCTGAGCTTCTACGACTTTTGGCAAGCGCCACCCGCGCCGCGCAGTTGTGGAGCAAATACGCGATCAGCCAAGGCCCGCTGAATGGGCTGGCCATTGGCGGCGGTGTTTCGGGAATGAGCTATTTCTACTCTGAAAACGGCGGGGTGCGTATCAATGCGCCGGGCTATGCCGCTTTGGACGCGATACTGTTGTATCTGGTGACCTCGACGCTTACGGCGACGTACAACATTAACAACCTGTTAGATCGGGATTACCTGTCGCGGGTGGGGTCGACTTCGACATTCAACTTCTTATGGGCCATCTCGAAGCATGATGGTCGAGGCGCGGTATGACTTCTAAGTTCAGAAAATTCCCGTTGTTTGTAGTCCATTTCTGAATTAGCTTCCTACCGCCTTTGAGCCATTGCGGTGGTGTATCTGGCGGCTTAGTGTGATCCGGTCGTTGCCAAATCAGCGACCGGGCCTGCAAGCCCGATCAGACGCTCAGTACCGCTATCCGAGTTGCATGAAGGCAGCTTCGGTTAATGGTGGCTGCGTGCGGGAGATCTTCGGATCTGCCGGTTCTCGTCTGTCCGGTCTTGCAGACCCGCACGTAGCCGCCACCCATCAAATGCAAGTGATGTCGTGGTGGTCCCTTCTGATACAGACGAGATTACACCATGCTCAAAATTGTCCCCGACCCACCCCACAATATTCATTCCCTCGAAGACACTCTGATCCAGGCCACGGAGTACGCCCTATGCGCGACGACTGTGGTGCATCAGGCATTGCTGCTGCAGCCTAACCGGCATCGATCCTGATGATGGCCTCGATGCATGAGATTGAAGCGCTGCGGGCTTTGCTCGAATCAGCGTTGATCCAGGTGCAGATGCCCACAGGGCCTCGCACCTTGCACTAAGCCTCAGTTGATGTACCGGCTGCTCGGCGCTCATGGTGGGCACGCCCGGTTCCACAGCTACAGCGCAGGCCTTCGGTCTGAGGCGATCTCTGTGGGGGCGGCCTTGCCCGCGAAGAGGCCAGATCAGGCAAGAGAGATTTAAGGGATATTGAACAGTGACTACAGACACCGCCCCATGCACTCCCGGCAAGACCATCTTTTACCAAGGTGAGAACCAGACCCACCCATTGTTCCGTATAGAGCCCGGCATCCCGTGCCGCGATGCCCGCGAGCAAGCCTCGGAACTGATGGGCTATGTGCGCGAGCTGACCATCCTTGGTCTGATGGAAGACAAACCGATGATGATCTGGGCCTCGCACTACCTGAGTGCGATGGCAAAGGCGCTGATGGATGATGCGGAACTGGGGATGAGGGACTGAGCGTCGGGCATTAAAAAGCCGGCTTGTGGCCGGCTTTGATGATGTGCACTAGCATTGCCAACCTCCGCTATCTCCTTAGCTTACGGAGCATTGGCGGTAGTATCTGTCCATATGCGTTCGTTGGGATTTGGGTGAATCCAGCGACATGGCTCAAGGGAGTTATGCGATGTCGAAGTTGACAGCGGCAGGGGTCAAGAACGCTTCCGCGTTCACCCATGGCTGATAGATAGAATCTTATGGGAGGTCAGCATATTACGAAGAAGCTTCGACACTGGTGGTCAGGTCAAGCACTTTTGCTGCGTCTACCACCAACGAACAAACGATTGTCTTGGTTTTCCAGGGGGCCTTCTGTAGCTTCCTCCAGAATAATCTCAAGAAAGCTTTCTCCCTCACGCTGTGCACGTTCTACGAAGTGAGCAACGATTGCAGCGGCCATAGTATCCACCCGATATCCGCCCCTGGTGGCAACGGTAGTGAACGCAGAGTTGTAGAGACCGAGCATCAACTCGGGTCCCACAACCGTTTGTGTCAAACAGTTGAACGATGCTTTTCCTACCAGCACCACTACGCCGGGTGCGGCACGTTCCACCCCAGCCTTGGATCTATGTCCGCGTAGAGTATTCCCGATCAGCGCATGGTAGAAAATTTCACCTCCATACAAAGTTCTCAAGCGATCAAGTTGCTCGCCAAGCCTTCGGCCGTCTCCGCCCTTTGCCGAACCCGTTTTACTTTTTATCTGATGGAATTTGAACGATTCGCCTTCCTGGAAAGGAGGCTGTAGAACGTCGGCGCCGGGGAAGGGGTTAAGCTCCGGGCTCAACGTCTCCTGGTCGACACCTCTCGGTTCAGGAACCCTTACATTGCCACGCATGTGGCCAATTACATCCTCATGAAGGTGTCCCATCAAGCCTTCAATCATCATAAGTGCTTTATGGGCAACCGTCGCCTCTACGGTTTTTTCTATATCGCCGCCAAACATTAAAGTTTGAGTGGCAGCAAGAATAAAGGGGTCTAGTACATCTCCAGGGTTTCGCCCGCAGAGTATGTCGCTAGCCTGCCTTGGAAAGTTATCTACAATTTCTCCAATCTTCTGAACCACACTTTCGACTACATGGTCTGGTGTATCAAATGCTGTGAGTAGCCGGATTCGCTCTACGATTCCTGGGACATTATGATTTACCATCTGCTCAGGTACCCCACCATGAAGCAGATATGATCGTACAAAGTCTATTAGATCGCGCGACCGAAAGTTGATGATATGGCTCGCGGGGAGATCAATAAACTCACGGGGAGGTAGGATATTCAGTCGTGCATCTGCAAGCACTTGAGCAAGGAACTCATAGGCATTTGCAAATCGGAGATGAATCAGATTGTTTTGCGCCGCCTCGATCTGACGCTGCAAAACTTGGCTGATCCTATGAGCAGGATGATCTGTTGCAATAAACTGAATCATGCGTCCTCGAAGAGTGATAGCGTCTTGTTGGTTTTTGTAACTTTGTTTCGTGCGCTAGCTTTCAAACGATCCTGAGCTAACGTCAACTGAGACGTTGCGCATGGGACTGAAAAAAAGTGAGATTCATCAAGGGTGGACTGATCAACTTTCAAGATCGATTCACCCAGAGCTCTACCCAAATGGACCGGTACCGCATTACCAATCTGCTTGTATCGAGCTGCCATCGAACCAGTCAACTCCCAATCGTCCGGAAAGCCCTGGATTCGAGCGCACTCTCGGGTCGACAGAGGCCGAGTTTGTGATGGATGACAGAGTGCTGATGCTTTCCGATTCGCAGCGCCTGTAATTGTTGGAGCAGGCGATTCCCAGCCTAACCTTCGATAAAATCCGGTTTTACCGCCCCCGGCTTCAAATGAAGATCCCATTGCTTCCTTCTGTAGGAGCAAGGGAAGGCTGCGCCAGTTTTTTCCCTCAGGAACAAGCCTAAAATACTTCGCTACATCCTCTGTGTAGACCGAATGATCTCCAGGGTCACTTTCAAGGTCGGCAATCGCATCGCGTAACGTTCGAAAAGGCTTCAGCGGGCTTGGACCATATTTCGGCGCTGGGATTGTCGGTGGAATAAAATTATCACGAGCTCCCAGCATCACGAAGCGCAGCCGTCTTTGTGGCGCTCCATAGTCTGCAGCATCTACAACCGCAAAATGGATGTGGTATCCAATAGCCAGATAGTCGTTAAGAATCTGCCTAATCGCTGAACCGGCCATTTCGTCTTTATCTAGCGGGCGGGCACCATCAACATTTCTTTCATTATTCGACTGATAGGAACTGAGGTTCCACTTTTTCCCAGGCCGTTCAGAGATAGGTCTATGCCTAAGTGCAGCCGTCACTATATTTGCGACGTTCTCGAAGACAAAATATCTGGGGCGCACCTCGTTGATCAGGCGCATGTACTCATATATCAAATTGCCCCGTGGATCGGTCAGCCCGGAACGATTTCCTCCAGACGAAAAGCTTTGACAGGGAGGGCCACCGACCATTAAGAACACCTCCCCAGTATAGCCGCCGCGGGCTAAACGCAGATCTTCTGCGGTTAGCTCTGATACCGACCTCTCAATGACAGTCAAACTAGGACGATTTTTACGAATCGTATTACAGCAATTTTTATCGTTTTCAACAGCGAGTGTAGTATGCAACCCTGACAATTCGAGGCCTAGGTCAAGCCCCATAGCTCCACTAAAAAATGACCAGATTTCCCGGGTGTCGGGAGCGCTAGCTAATTCGTTCGATTGAAGTTTCATTAGTGATTGTCATTCATAAGTGGTGGTAGACGCCCCTCGTCCTCGTGGTTATTGGCCGTCATCGTTAGCGGTACATGCGGGCAAAAGCATGGCTACTGATCGGACGTTTGTCGGCGTTATTGGGCATTTCCACTTTGCTTGAAGAGGTCGCGAGTGTACCAGAATGGGGCTTCTCGTTGTGGCCATGGCGCGTCCGCTCGTCCCTGGCGTTGTTTAGTGGCACACCATGGGCATGCCGACAAAAGAGTCCAGTTGGTAGGGCAAGGTAAAGGGGAATTTTGCTCCTCAATCTCAGCATCTGGACAGTCGCTCGATACCGGACGGTGTGGCCCTACCTATGGACCTTGCGATACGGCCCATACAGGCAGCCAAGGCCAAGATAATCATCTCGGGTGGCTTTTGCTCGGATTAACGATTATGGGTCTAATGGTGGGTCCATTCGTGTAGCGGGGGGCTAGCATTCTTGAGAGATTGAGGCATTAAAAAGCCGGCTTGTGGCCGGCTTCTCGGGGACGCTTCCGACTAATTTATGGTAAGCCGCAACCGCCTTAACTGGATGGCCATCAAGGGCCTGAAAGAGAGGGCAAACGATCGTGTGGAGCGTTGCCAAGCCCTCTGGAACACGGCTTGCACCGGCCGGGGCTGAATGTGCCGCGTAGCATACAAGGGCCGGCGCGGTATGCCCAGCAAAAATTGGCCCAGTGGCGGTCATTCGGGGCGGCGTTGGCGGTAATGGGACCAATGGAAAACCCAGCCCAGGACTGCGAGCTTCTGCGCTTCACGCTCCAGCGGTGTGTAACGTTCCACCGCGTCACGGGGGTTATGGCTATGCAGGCACAAGCTGTTACGTACGCCGACGCTAAGGCAATTCACTCTGAGCCTGCCATTGTGCAGCAGGGCATAGATCTCGCCATCCACCACCTGTTTGTAGCTCAGGTCGATCGCGAGAATGGCGTCGCGTGGTATCCATGGCGCCATGTTGGCGGCTGGCATGGTCATGCAGATGGCGTTATCCACAGGTACCGCCAATGCGAGCAGGGCTGATGCAGGCATTGCCAGGTAGTGATTGTCCAACGCTGCCAATTGGCCACCGCGCAGCTCATGAAGTGGCAGTTGCACCAATGGGGCCGATGGTTCCGGCATCAGGCCGGGTGTGGTGGTTGGGGTTGTCTGGGGGGAGTAAAGGCGTAGCAGCGAAGGCGGATGCTTGGGGCCTTCGCCAGTCTGCAACCAGCGGCGTTGTACGCAGAACAGTTCGGCGATTTCATCGAGGCGGGCAATGGGGATGCCGCGGATGAACCAGTTATTGATGTGCTGCGACGTCACGCGGCGTTGAGCAGCGAAATCTGCGGGAGTCAGGCCACATTCTCTGAGAAGGGCTTTCAGGCGGTCACCGGATCTGTTCATGGCTCAGAGTGTAGCGGCCTGTTGCCAGTAGCGAAATGAACGCGATGTTGACGCGATAAGTCGGAAAAATCTCCGATGCAGGCCAAAAGCGTAGGATCGTGTAGGATTTTTTACCCACTTGCCAACGGGCAAAAAAAACCTCGCCTGAGCGAGGTTTTTTCAGCACTACGGTATCAGCCTTTGTAGGCGGCGACCGATTTGGTGATCGCAGCGCGGGCGGCGTCGGCGCCTTCCCAGCCTTCGATCTTGACCCACTTGCCCTTCTCCAGGTCTTTGTAGTTCGCGAAGAAGTGCTCGATCTGCTGGATCAGCAGGGCCGGCAGGTCGGTGTATTCCTTGACGTCTACGTACAGCTGGCTCAGCTTGTCGTGAGGCACAGCGATGACCTTGGCGTCGCCGCCGCCGTCGTCGGTCATGTTCAGCACGCCGACCGGGCGGGCGCGGATGACCGAGCCTGGGGCTACTGGGTAAGGAGTGACGACCAGCACGTCCAGCGGATCACCGTCATCGGCCAGGGTGTTCGGAATGAACCCGTAGTTGGCTGGGTAGAACATCGGGGTGGCCATGAAACGGTCGACGAACAGGGTATCGCTGTCCTTGTCGATTTCGTATTTGATCGGCGCGTGGTTGGCCGGGATTTCGATGGCGACGTAGATGTCGTTCGGCAGGTCTTTACCAGCCGGAATCTTGCTGTAGCTCATTGGGCAGTGCCCCCGTGTTTGCTCAAAAAGTGGCGGCGATTATAGGCATATTCCACACCGCCATGCCACGCCTGGCCTGATGTGCGGGCCCATCACCCGTGGTGTTCGCGGTACTCAGGGTGCTCGGCTTGCAACCGGGTCAGGCGGGCCAGTGGATCCTGCCGGTAGAATTGCGACAGTTGCCGATACACCTGTGGATAAGCCTGATGCAACAGGTCGGGTGCAGTGAAGAAGTATTCGCTGGTAACGGCAAAGAATTCTGCGGGGTTTTCTGCTGCATAAGGGTCGATGGCCGTTTGTGCATCGGGGTCAGCGTCCAGCTGGCGATTGAGGTCGTCATAGGCCTGCTGCATGGCGGCTGCCCAGTCCTGTACGTGCATATCAGGGTGCAGTGGCGGCAGGCCGTTGGCATCGCCATTGAGCATGTCGAGCTTGTGCGCCAGCTCGTGGATCACCAAGTTGTAGGCTTCCCAGCCACCACTGGCCAGCACACCGGCCCAGGCCAGGATGATTGGCCCCTGCTGCCAGGCTTCACCACTGTGCTCGGCATCCCACACATGCTCCACGCCACTGGCGTCCCGGTGGCGCTGCGGGCTTTTGAAGTCATAGAGGTACAGTACGATTTCGTGAAAGCCCTGATACCAGTTCAGCTCACCCAGATGCAGCAGCGGCAACTGGGCTTGGGCGGCAAGAAACAGGCGTTGTTCATCGTCGAGCTCGACCCCAGGCAGGGTGGTCAAATGCTTGTCGAGCAGGAACAGGATGCAGGCCTCGCGCAGCCACTGGTCTTCGGCCTCGCTGATGCCATCGAGGATCGGCAAGCGATCGCGGATCGCCTGCCATTGCCGTGGTTCGATCGGATAGCGTGCCAGGGTGCGCTTACGCCGCCAGGCGCTGAAAGACCACATGGTTGCTATCAGTGAGCCTTGGCGGTGCGACCCAGGCGGCCACGCAGCAACCCGAGGATCATCGGTACCAGCGAAAGCACGATGATGCCAACCACCATCAGCGACAGGTGCTGTTTGATGAACGGCACATTGCCGAAGAAGTAGCCCAGGGTTACCAGGCCGCCGACCCACAGTAGCGAGCCAGCCACGCTGAAGCCCAGGAAACGCGGGTAGTGCATATGCGCGATACCGGCCACGAACGGGGCGAAGGTGCGCAGGATGGGCAGGAAGCGCGCCATGGTCACGGTCTTGCCGCCGTGGCGTTCATAGAAGTCGTGGGTGCGCTGCAGGTAGTCGCGGCGGAAGATCTTCGAATTGGGGTTGCTGAACAGTTTTTCGCCCGTGGTACGGCCGATGATGTAATTGGTGCTGTCGCCCAGAATGGCTGCGGCCATCAGCAGCCCCGCCAGCAGTACCGGGTCCATGCCCCCGCCGGCGGCGACGGCGCCAGCGATGAACAGTAGCGAGTCGCCCGGCAGGAATGGCATCACTACCAGGCCAGTTTCGCAGAAGATGACGGCGAACAGGATGGCGTAGATCCAAGGGCCGTAGTTGGTGACCAGCAGATCGAGGTAGGCATCGAGATGCAGGATTAAGTCCAGCGGGTTGAATTCCATGTACAACACCTGTGTTCTTGACCCGCTTGACGGGCATGCGATGACGGACAATGCCCTGGGCGACGGCATGATGACCTGTCGGCAGGTAATATTTCATACACGACAGGTCGGGGCATTATACGGCGAAGTTGCAAATCTGCCTGTTGAGTTTGTAGCGGGGGGTTACTGCGCCAACCCGCTGCGGTCCTTTCGCGGGTGACCCCGCGAGCAGCTCGGTTACAGGTCAATCCTGACTGATCGGCAACACGTAGCTCTCGAACTCGGTGTCCTTGCGAAAGCCAATGGACTCATAGGTCTTGCGAGCCGCCTCGTTGTTGGCACTGGTCGAGACCCGCATGCGCACAGCCTGAGTATCTTTGGCCATTTTCTTGGCCTCGCGCATCAGGTGGTCGGCGACCAGCATGCGCCGAGAGTCCTCGGCAACGAAGATATCGTTGAGGATCCACACGCGTTTGAGCGACAGCGATGAGTAACTCGGGTACAGCTGGCAGAAGCCAAGCAACTTGTTGTCGTCGTCATCCGCCAGCGCAAGATAAATGACCGACTCGTCGCGTTTGATGCGTTTTTCCAGGAACGCACGTGAGCTATCAGGATACGGAAGCTGCCCATAGAACTCGCGGTACCTGACGAACAGTGGAGTCAGCAGATCGAGGTGTTGCAGGGTTGCCTTGATGATGCGCATGTGCGGCCCTCAGAGTCCATTTGGGGAAACAGCGGAATGCCCGCAGCGTTCATGGGGATGCTGCCCCATTGCTGGCCGTCAGTGCAATCGGCCTTGCGTGACAGATCCGTTAACGCTCACCGAGCAGGAAGTTACCCCGCGCCGTAGTTGCGTGTTCGCTGTCGATGCTATGGACCTCGGCTTCATCCTTCAGATTCACTCCGGAAAGCTGGCGCCGGCACGCTTCGCGCATCAGGTATAGCAAGCGGTGGGCTGCCATGCCGTAACTCAGGCCCTCCAGGCGGATATTGGAGATGCAGTTGCGGTAGGCATCTGTCAGGCCGACTTTAGGCCCATAGGTGAAGTAAAGCCCGAGGCTGTCAGGCGAACTGAGCCCTGGGCGCTCGCCAATGAGCATCACCGTCATGCGTGCGCCGAGCAATTGACCGACTTCGTCGGCCACCGCAACCCGCCCTTGCTGCACCAGCACCACAGGGGCGCTGCTCCAGCCATCGGCTGCGGCCTGCTCCTCGAAACGCGTTAGAAAGGGCAGGGTGTGGCGGTGTACGGCCAGCGCCGAGAGGCCATCGGCAACCACGATTGCCAAGTCGACGCCGCCTGAATGGGCCATGGCGTGTTGGCGCAGGCGTTCGGCCGATTCATCGTTCAGTCGCCGCCCCAGGTCTGGCCGTTGCAGGTACTGGTGGCGATCGGCGGCGGCGCTGTGCAGCACCAGGCTGTCGCGGCCTCGGTCTTTGAGCTGTTCGCTCAGGGCGGCGTGGTCGAACGGCAGGTGTACTGCGTCGCGGGCTTGAGCGTGGGCAAACTGGAAGTCCAGTTGTGCCCCTGTAGGCAGGCTGGTGCCGCTGCGGCCCAGGGCGATGCGTGCGGGCGTCAGCTCGCGCAGGGCCAGCCAGAGGCTTGGTGTGGTCGTGGATGGAGTCGGGTCTGCCATGGTTAAGCTCCTATGCCAGCTGTGCCAAGGCCTGGCGGAATGCCGGCGGCAGGTTGTCGCCAAACCGCACGCGGCCATCGGCCTGGGTGAAGATACCGGTGCGTTGCAGCCAGGCTTCGAATTCTGGCCCAGGCTTCAGGCCCAAGGTCTGGCGCGCGTACAGCGCGTCGTGAAATGAGGTGGTCTGGTAGTTGAGCATGATGTCGTCGGAGCCGGGGATGCCCATGATGAAGTTGATCCCAGCCACGCCCAGCAGGGTCAGCAGGGTATCCATGTCGTCCTGGTCGGCTTCGGCGTGGTTGGTGTAGCAGATGTCGCAGCCCATCGGCACGCCCAGCAGCTTGCCGCAGAAATGGTCTTCGAGCCCGGCGCGGATGATCTGCTTACCGTTGTAAAGGTATTCGGGCCCGATGAAGCCGACCACGGTGTTGACCAAAAACGGCTTGAAGTGGCGGGCCACGGCGTAGGCGCGGGTTTCGCAGGTCTGTTGGTCGACCCCGTGGTGAGCGTTGGCCGACAGGGCGCTGCCCTGGCCGGTTTCGAAGTACATGAGGTTCTGCCCCAGGGTGCCGCGTTTGAGCGACAACCCCGCTTCGTACCCTTCCTGCAATACGTTGAGGTTGATGCCAAAGCCGGCGTTGGCCGCCTCGGTGCCGGCAATCGACTGGAACACCAAATCCAGCGGCACCCCTCGGTTGATTGCCTCGATCGAAGTGGTGACGTGGGTGAGCACGCAGGCCTGGGTGGGGATGTCGTAGCGCTGGATGATGGCGTCGAGCATTTCCAACAGGGCGCAGATCGAGGCAATGCTGTCGGTAGCCGGGTTGATGCCGATCATGGCATCGCCGTTGCCGTAGAGCAGGCCGTCAAGGATGCTGGCGGCAATACCTGCCGGCTCGTCGGTCGGGTGGTTGGGCTGCAGGCGGGTCGACAGGCGCCCGCGCAGGCCCATGGTGCCGCGGAACTGGGTGACCACGCGGATTTTCTGCGCTACCAGCACCAGGTCCTGTACGCGCATGATCTTCGATACCGCTGCAGCCATTTCTGGGGTCAGGCCTGGCGCCAACGCACGTAGGCTTTGCTCGTTGGCTTCATCGCTGAGCAGCCAGTCACGTAGGCCGCCCACGGTGAGGTGGCTGACGGGGGCAAAAGCCTGGGCGTCGTGGGTGTCGAGTATCAGCCGGGTGATCTCGTCCTGTTCGTAGGGGATCAGCGCCTCGTTGAGAAAATGCGTCAGTGGAATGTTCGCCAAGGCCATTTGCGCGGCCACCCGCTCGCCGTCGTTGGTAGCGGCGACGCCAGCCAGAAAGTCGCCCGAGCGAGCCGGGCTGGCCTTGGCCATCACGTCCTTGAGGCTATCGAAGCGGTAGACCAGGTTGCCTACCGTGTGTACGAAACTTGCCATACAGAATCTCCAGAGCCGCGGGCTTGCCCGCGGCAGGTAGCAGCGATCAGTGCAGTGCCTCTTCGGCCTTTTGGATCGCTGCGAATTCCTCTTCCGGTGTGCCCGCAACCAGGTGGTGGCGGCTGTAGAACGCAAAATAGGCAATCAGTACTGCATAGATCACCGCCGCGCCAATCACCACCCGTGGGTCCACCAGGAAGCCCGCGACCACAGCGATGCAGGCCAGCACCAAGGCCAGGCCCGAGGTGAAGATGCCGCCGGGGGTGCGATAGGGACGTTCCATTTTCGGCCGGCGGATGCGCAGGGTGATGTGCGCAGCCATCATCAGTACATAGGACAGTGTGGCACCGAATACCGCCACCAGGATCAGCAGATCACCCTGGCCGGTTAGCGACAGCGCAAAGCCGATGATGCCCGGAATCACCAGCGCCAGTACCGGGGCCTTGCTCTTGTTGGTTTCCGACAGTTTGCGAGGCAGATAGCCGGCACGTGACAAAGCGAAGATCTGCCGAGAGTACGCATAGATGATCGAGAAGAAGCTGGCGATCAAGCCGGCCAGGCCGACCAGGTTGACGAAGCTGCCCATCCAGGTGGAGCCGCCATAGGCTTTGGCCAGCGCTTCGACCAGCGGGTTGCCGGAGGCCTTGAGGGCTTCGGAGCCTGCCGCGCCTGGGCCGATCACCAGGATCAGCAGGGCAAAGGCCAGCAACACCAGCATGGCGCCAATCAAGCCTCGAGGCAGGTCGCGCTTGGGGTTTTTGGTTTCTTCGGCAGCCAGTGGCACACCCTCGACGGCAAGGAAGAACCAGATGGCATAGGGGATGGCCGCCCATACGCCGACATAACCAAACGGCAGGAAGCTGCTGGCGCCCACAGCGCCCGTCTGGGCGATGTCGAACAGGTTGGCTGCATCAAAATGGGGCACCATGCTGATCAGGAACACTGCCAGTGCAATGGCGGCAACGGCGGTGATGATGAACATCAGCTTCAGAGCTTCGCCCACGCCGAAGATGTGGATGCCGATGAACACGATGTAAAACGCCAAGTAGATCATCCAACCGCCGATGCCGAACAGCGATTGGCAGTAAGCGCCGATGAACACGGCGATGGCAGCGGGTGCGATGGCGTATTCGATGAGGATCGCCGTGCCGGTCAGAAAGCCACCCCAAGGGCCGAATGCGCTGCGGGCAAAGCCATAGCCACCGCCTGCGGTGGGGATCATCGAGGACAGTTCGGCCAACGAGAAACACATGCACAGGTACATGGTGGCCATCAGCAATGTGGCGAGGAACATACCGCCCCAACCGCCCTGGGCGAGGCCGAAGTTCCAGCCGGCATAGTCGCCGGAAATCACATAGGCAACGCCCAGGCCTACCAGCAGTACCCAGCCGGCGGCGCCTTTTTTCAGTTCACGTTGCTGGAAATAGTCTGACCCGACCTTCTCGAAGTCGACGGAAGACCCTGCCGGCACACCGGCGGATTGATCGCTTGGCATAGTTTCACCTGTTTTTTTTCTTGGTGGCCCGAAGGTGTCCGAGCCAATGGTGATGGGTACTGCAGGAAGCGAGCCAGAGCGGTCGAGGCCGCCATTTCGGCGGCCCCTCTGCTCGATTTTAGAAGAAGCCCAGCGGGTTGATGTCGTAGCTCACCAGCAGGTTCTTGGTCTGCTGGTAGTGGTCGAGCATCATCTTGTGGGTTTCACGGCCGACACCGGATTTTTTGTAACCACCGAACGCGGCGTGCGCCGGGTACAGGTGATAGCAGTTGGTCCATACGCGGCCAGCCTTGATGCCGCGGCCCATGCGGTAGGCCCGGTTGATGTCGCGGGTCCATACGCCAGCACCGAGGCCGAATTCGGTGTCGTTGGCAATTGCCAGGGCTTCGGCTTCGTCTTTGAAGGTGGTGACGCTGACCACCGGGCCGAAGATTTCTTCCTGGAACACGCGCATCCGGTTGTTGCCTTTGAGCAAGGTCGGCTGGATGTAGTAACCGGTGGCCAGCGAGCCTTCGAGTTTTTCCACCTTGCCGCCAGTGAGCAGCTCGGCGCCTTCCTGCTGGGCGATGTCGAGGTACGAGAGGATTTTCTCGAACTGCTGCTGCGAAGCCTGGGCGCCGACCATGGTGTCGGTGTCCAGTGGGTCGCCGCGCTTGATCTGCAGCACCTTTTTCATCACCACTTCCATGAACTGCGGGTAGATCGACTCCTGCACCAGCGCCCGCGATGGGCAGGTGCACACCTCGCCTTGGTTGAAGAACGCCAGCACCATGCCCTCGGCGGCTTTGTCGATGAAGCTGGGTTCGGCCTGCATGATGTCTTCGAAATACACGTTGGGCGATTTGCCGCCCAGTTCGACGGTGGATGGGATGATGTTTTCGGCAGCGCATTTCATGATGTGCGAGCCGACCGGCGTGGAGCCTGTGAATGCGATCTTGGCAATGCGTTTGCTGGTGGCCAGCGCTTCACCGGCCTCGCGGCCATAGCCCTGCACCACATTGAGCACGCCCTTGGGCAGCAGGTCACCGATCAGCTCGACCAGTACGGTGATGCCCAGCGGCGTCTGCTCGGCCGGTTTGAGCACCACGCAGTTGCCGGCGGCCAGTGCCGGCGCAAGTTTCCAGGCGGCCATCAGGATCGGGAAGTTCCACGGGATGATCTGCCCGACCACGCCCAGTGGCTCGTGAATATGGTAGGCCACGGTGCTTTCGTTGATTTCGGCAGCGCCGCCTTCCTGGGCACGGATGCAGCCGGCGAAGTAGCGGAAGTGGTCCACCGCCAGCGGGATATCGGCATTGAGGGTTTCGCGGATGGGCTTGCCGTTGTCCCAGGTTTCGGTAATGGCCAGGGCTTCCAGGTTCTGTTCGATACGGTCGGCGATTTTCAGCAGAACATTGGAGCGGTCCTGCACCGACGTGCGGCCCCAGGCGTCGGCGGCGGCATGGGCGGCATCCAGCGCTTTATCGATGTCTTCGGCAGTGGAGCGAGGGAATTCTGCGATTGGCTGGCCATTGACCGGGGAAGTATTGGTGAAGTACTCACCCTTTACTGGAGGAACGAACTCACCACCGATGAAGTTGCCGTAGCGGCTCTTGAAGGAAATCTTCGCGCCTTCGGTACCGGGATGTGCGTAACGCATGGTGTGTCTCCTGGCTGTTATGTTTGTTGAGGAGTTGAAAAGCGTAGAGCAAAGGTTGGGCCATTGTGGTGCGTGTTTGTGTAATCAATGACTTGGATCATGCTCTGGCCCTGCGCCGCAGTACGCTGTACCAGGCTTGGCACGCCCTGGCGTGACACTTTGTGCCGTTTGCGACACGTTGTGGGCAGGCACGTTGCAAAGCCTGCGCGGGTGGAGGATGCTGGGGTGAGTCTCTATCTGCGGAGAACAACAACAAATGCAGAGCAATGCATTCAGCCTTCATGCCCAGCAGGTGCATACCGTTGCCCGTGGCGAAGCAGGCAGTGACCCCTCCATTGCGCGCTCATGGCTGCGTTGCCTGGAGGACTATCACCTCGACCCGTCGGTGATCGAGGCGCCGGTGGTGCTCGAACATGGCCGCCTGCTCGAGAGCCGCGAACGCATGCGTCAGGTACTGAGCATCGCCGGCAGCGAGATGAACAGCCTGCATCAGCAGCTCTCCGGCGCCGGCCACGCGGTGTTGTTGACCGATGCCCGCGGGGTGATCCTCAACTGTGTCACAGCGCCTGGCGAACGCCGCGATTTCGAACGCGCAGGGCTGTGGCTTGGCGCAGATTGGAGCGAGGCGCGCGAAGGCACCAACGGCATCGGCACCTGCCTGGTCGAGCGCCAGGCCTTGACCATTCACCAGAATGAACACTTTCGCGGCCGCCACACCGGGCTGACCTGTTCGGCGAGCCCGGTCTTCGACCCTCACGGCGAGTTGCTGGCGGTGCTCGATGTGTCTTCGGCGCGGCCGGATGTATCGCGCCAAAGCCAATTTCACACCATGGCGCTGGTCAACCTTTCGGCGAAGATGATCGAGAGCTGTTACTTCCTGCGCCATTTCGAGCAGCAGTGGTTGCTGCGTTTTCACCTGCAGGCCGAGTCGGTCGGCCAGTTCAGCGAAGGGCTGCTGGCATTGGACGGTGATGGTCGCATCTGCGCGGCCAATCAAAGTGCCTTGAATTTGCTGGGCAGCGTGCGCGGCGGTTTACTGGGCAAAGGGCTGGACAAGTTTTTCGCATGCAGCCACGACGAGCTGTTCAGCCGTGCCACACCCGGTGCCAGTACCGTCTGGCCGTTGCAGACCCGTGACGGGCGGCAGGTGTTCGCGAGCTTGCGCGGTCAACCCCGTGCGCCGCAGTGGACGGTGCCGGCCAGCCTGCCCGAGCCCAGGCCTGCCGCGCAGCCGGCTATCTGCCTGCTGGACCCGGCCTTGCAAAACGACTTTCAGCGCGCAGTACGGGTGTTCGAGCGCGATGTGCCGCTGCTGCTGCGCGGCGAAACCGGTTGCGGTAAGGAGGCTTTCGCCCAGGCGGTGCACCAGGCCAGTCAGCGTCGTAGCAAGCCGTTCGTGGCGGTTAACTGTGCGTCCATCCCTGAGAGCTTGATCGAGAGTGAGCTGTTCGGTTATCGCGGTGGCAGCTTCACTGGGGCGCGCAAGGAGGGTATGCGTGGCAAGTTGTTGCAGGCCGATGGCGGCACGTTGTTGCTGGACGAAATCGGCGACATGCCCCTTGCCTTGCAAACCCGCTTGTTACGGGTGCTGGAAGAACGCCAGGTGGTACCGATCGGCGGCGAGCCGCACGCTGTGGATGTGCGCATCATCAGCGCCACCCACCGTGATTTGCTGGAGCGGGTAGCGCAGGGCAGTTTTCGCGAAGACCTTTATTACCGGCTCAATGGGCTGGAATTAACCTTGCCTGCAGTGCGTGAGCGTACTGACAAGGAGGCGTTGCTGGATGTGCTGCTACGCCAGGAGGCGCACGGGCAGGTAGTGAACCTGGCAGCTGATGCGCGTCGGGCCCTGCTGGACTTCGCTTGGCCGGGGAATGTGCGGCAGTTGCGCAATGTACTGCGAACCTTGGTCGCGCTGTGTGACGGCAGCTGTGTCAGGTTTTCGGACCTGCCTGCCATCATTCGTGCCAATCAGGCCACTGAAAAAGCGGCCTTGACTTGCGAAACGCCACGGTCGGGCTATCGATCCGCAGGTAGTGGCACCGAGGTGCTGCAGGACGCTGAGCGTGAAGCCCTTATAGCTACCTTGGAGGCAAAGCACTGGCACCTGACCCGGGTCGCCGAGCACCTGGGCATCAGCCGCAACACCTTGTATCGAAAACTGCGCAAGCACGGTATCAACCGGGGCGCCTGAGCAAAACACCGGGTGCGAATTCTCGCGCCCTGGGCTACCCTGCCTCGATGTTTTGCGAGGTCGATCATGCATATTCACATTCTCGGTATTTGCGGCACTTTCATGGGTTCGCTGGCGGTGCTGGCCAAAGAGCTCGGCCACCGTGTCACCGGCTCTGACGCCAACGTCTATCCGCCCATGAGCACCCAGCTCCAGGCCCAGGGGATCGAGCTGACCCAGGGCTATGACCCCGCTCAGCTGGACCCGGCGCCAGATCTGGTGGTCATTGGCAACGCCATGTCCCGGGGCAACCCGGCAGTTGAGTATGTACTGAACAAGGGCTTGCCCTATGTGTCCGGCCCGCAGTGGCTGGCCGACCATGTGCTGCAGGGCCGCTGGGTGCTGGCTGTAGCGGGCACTCACGGCAAGACCACCACCAGCAGCATGCTGGCCTGGGTGTTGGAGCATGCCGGCATGAGCCCAGGCTTTTTGATCGGCGGTGTACCGCAAAACTTCTCGGTATCGGCGCGCCTGGGCGACACGCCATTTTTCGTGGTCGAAGCCGATGAATACGACAGTGCCTTCTTCGACAAGCGCTCGAAGTTCGTGCACTACCACCCGCGTACCGCAATCCTCAACAACCTTGAGTTCGATCACGCCGATATCTTCCCGGATCTTGCGTCCATCGAGCGACAGTTCCACCATCTGGTGCGTACCATTCCCAGCGAAGGTCTGGTCATTCACCCCACCACCGAGCAGGCCCTGGAGCGGGTGATCGGCATGGGCTGCTGGACGCCTGTGCAAACCACCGGGGAAGGGGGGCAATGGCAGGCTCGCCTGCTCAGTGCAGACGGTTCGCGTTTCGAGGTGCTGTTCGACGGTCAAGTCCAGGGTGTAGTGGACTGGGCGCTGACCGGCCAGCACAACGTCGCCAACGCCCTGGCCACGCTGGCCGCCGCTCGCCACGTAGGGGTCGCGCCAGCGCTGGGCATCGACGGGCTGAGTGCCTTCAAAAGCGTCAAGCGGCGCATGGAGATGGTTGCGCAAGTGCAGGGCGTGACCATCTACGACGATTTCGCCCATCACCCAACTGCCATTGCCACCACCCTCGACGGCCTGCGCAAGCGCGTTGGCGAGGCACCGGTTATCGCCATCATCGAGCCGCGCTCCAACTCCATGAAACTGGGCGCGCACCGTGACGGCCTGCCAGAGAGTGTCAACGATGCCGACCAGGTGATTTGGTACGCGCCGGCCAATCTGGGTTGGGACCTGGCCGGCACCGCAGCGCAGTGCAAGGTGCCAAGTGTGGTCGCCGACAGCCTCGAAGCGATCATCGAGCGGGTCAAGGGCCAGGCCCGCCCAGGCACCCATGTAGTAATCATGAGCAATGGCGGTTTCGGTGGTCTGCACGGCAAACTGGCCGAGGCGCTGAAGTGAGCGGGCCGGAACGCATCACCTTGGCCATGACCGGGGCCTCGGGGGCGCAGTATGGTCTGCGCCTGCTCGATTGCCTGGTGCGCGAAGACCGGGAGGTGCACTTTCTCATCTCCAAAGCCGCGCAACTGGTAATGGCCACCGAAACCGACGTTTTGCTGCCAGCCAAGCCACAGGCCATGCAGGCGTTTCTGACCGAGTACACGGGTGCTGCCGATGGGCAGATCCGCGTTTACGGCAAGGAGGACTGGATGGCGCCGGTGGCTTCGGGTTCGGGCGCGCCGGCAGCGATGGTGGTGGTGCCGTGCTCTACCGGCACGTTGTCGGCAATCGCCACCGGGGCCTGCAACAACCTGATCGAACGTGCCGCGGACGTTACGCTCAAGGAGCGTCGACAGTTGATCCTCGTGCCGCGCGAGGCGCCGTTCTCGACCATTCACTTGGAAAACATGCTCAAGTTGTCACAGATGGGCGCTGTTATTTTGCCGGCAGCGCCGGGTTTCTATCACCAGCCGCAGACCATCGATGACCTGGTCGACTTTGTGGTGGCGCGCATTCTCAACTTGCTGAGCATCCCGCAGGACATGCTGCCGCGCTGGGGTGAGCATCATTTCGGGGCTGATGATTGAGGCGCTTGGTAGTGGCGGCGTTGGCGATCGGTTTGCTTGGGGGCTGCGCCACGGTGCGCACGCTCAATGCCAACAAGCCTGGAGCTCCGTTGGTTTATGCCGGCACCCGGCTGGACCTGTATGTCATCAACGGCGGTTGCTGCCCCAAGGACCGCTTCGGGGCCGATGCTCCAGCTTATCCACAGCTCGATCTGCCCGGCAGCATGTTGCTGGACACACTGTTCCTGCCGCTGTCATTGCTGACAGCGGCAGGGGTGGGGGTTCAGGCTACAGGGGGGTTGTAGTCTATTGCTTGCCTAGCTTGCGCAGTTCGTCGGACTCCACAATCCGGATACCGTCTTCTTCTTCCAGCGCCAGGCGCCAGAGGGCTCGCGCCAACGTGCAGGCTTCGATGCCGCGATATTTACCTGGCATCAGCCTGGCGAAGGGTGACGCCAGTCGCTCGCCCAGCCGAGGTTGTATCCGTTCGCCCAACAACAGCGACGGCCGCGCGATGGTCAATTGGGGCCAGTCCTGCGCTTTGAGCGCTTCTTCCATTTCGCCCTTGACCCTGTTGTAGAACACAGAGGATTTAGGGTCGGCTCCAAGCGCACTGACCACCAGCAGATGCCGCGCGCCCATCTCACGGGCGCGCTTGCTGAACGCCACCACCATGTCCAGGTCCACCGCGCGAAATGCCTGTTCTGAGCCTGCCTGCTTCAGGGTGGTGCCCAGGCAGCAATAAGCAATATCGACACGGCCGCCCAGTTGTGGAAGGAAAACCGCTGGGTCACCTACTGGGTTTTCAAGGTGCGGGTGCTCGGCCAACGGCCGGCGGGTCGGGGCCAAAACGCGGCTGATGGTGGGCTCGTTGAGCAGGCGGTCGAGCAGATGCTCACCGGTGAGGCCGGTGGCTCCGGCAAGCAGGACATGCTGAGGCGTCAAATACATGATGTCTCTCCCTTGTTACACACAAGCTTAGCGCCTGGCAGGTTTTTTTCCTGTGGCGGCGCTTTGGCCTGTGCTGCATTACGCAACGCTTCCTCGGCCTGGTGCTGACGAAGTTGCTGCCAGTGCGCCAGTACTGCGGGCGGTGCCCATATCTGAGGTTCGGAGGCTTCGAAACCTTCTCGTCTTTCCCGTTCGGCAACACTGGTGCGCGCGAGTTCGAACGCTTGTTTGAGGTCGTCGGTCTGGTTCAGCGCCTGGGCGAACAAGGCATCGCCGAAGTAGGTGAAATCAGCCTCTTCCGAGCAGCCGAACGAAACCCGATCAGCACGAGCGGCGGTCATGATCAGGGTGCGCTCATCCTTCAACGGGGTGATATAGCCACCTGAATAGCAGGCGGAGATGACGATTATCTTGTCGCGGTCTTTAAGCGGAGCTAGGGCACTGGCCAATTCGTCAGCGGACAGGTCAGCCAGTTGCAGACGCGGCTGGTCGAGCACCAGCTGGTGGTCCTGGCTGCCGTGGCTGGTCAGGTAGATGAAGATCAGGTCTTGCGGGCTGCTGCGCTCGGCCAAGGTACGGGCAGCACGGGTCAGGTTCTCACGGGTCGCCATGGGGCGAGTAGCCATCTGGTCGCGATGATTGACCAGGGTGATCTGCCCGCGAGCACCGAAACGCACTTTGAGCAGGTTGCTGACATAGTCGGCTTCGCGCAGGAACACGCTTTGCTGGCCATCGCCAGCCAGCACCAGGCTGTACAACTGCACTGGGGGTGCCGAGCGCGGCACCTGGGCCATCGCTTCATTCAGTAGGCGGCCCTGGTTGAGCAGGGCCAAGTCCAGCGGGTCGGGCAGCAGGTTGCCGTTTTGATCACGTACACGCACGCCATTGACCCAGAAGCCGCTCTGGACCTGGCCATTGGGCAGGGTCAGCTTGCCATGGCCCTGGTAGGCGTCGCTGTCGAAACCCCCGACATACTGGCTGCCGTCGGGCATCTGCAGGCTGCCTTGGCCAGACAGGCGCCAGTCGACGAAGCTGCCTTTGTAGTGGCTGCCGTCGCTGCCGAGTAATTCGCCTTCGCCGACCAGGGATCCATCCTTGAAGTCACCAATCCATACGTCGCCGTCAGCGTTCTCGTAGCGGCCTCGACCTTCGAGGCGGTTGTCCTTGAATTCACCGATGTACTGCTCGCCTTCGACACTGTCGTAGGTGCCACTGCCTTGCAATTGGCCATCGACGAAGCGGCCGCTGAACCGGTTGCCGCTGGCATCGCTGCGCACGCCCGCGCCATTGGGCTTGCCTCGGGCGAACAGGCCTTGGTAGCGGCTGCCGTCGGCCAGTTCCAACTCGCCTGCGCCATCGTACTGGTCGTCCTTGAACTGGCCGCGGTAGCTCTGATCCACCTGTTTGAGAGTACCTTCACCGTCACGCCGACCGTGGCTGAAGGTACCCGCATAATGGCTGCCGGGGGTGGTGAGTTCACCCAAGCCGTGGAACAGCCCTTTGTCGAACTGGCCCCGGTAGACCTCACCATTGCTGCCGTGCCACTCGCCCTGGCCATGCCACTGGCCATCCTTGAAATTGCCCGCGTACCAACTGCCGTTGGGGTAGTCGATTCGCCCAGCCCCCTGGAGCAAGCCATCGATCACCTGGCCCCGATACCGCCCGCCATCGGGCAGGCGGGCGTCAGGCGGGGTCAACGACTCTCCATCGCCACAGGCAGTGAGCATCAAGGTCAGGGCGATGGGGAGCAAGGGACGCATGGCGTAATCCGGGCAAAAGATCTGCCGAGTATGCCGCAGATTTTGGGGCGCAGGTATCGGTGACTGGCCTTGGGTCAGACGAAACAGAGCGAGAGCGGTTCAGCGATGTAGGCGGGCTTGTCATCGCCTTCGATCTCCAGGGTAGCGGTGGCTTTGAGCAGCCATTGCCCTGGTTTTTTTTCGGTCACTTGCCCCAGGTCGACCTTCAGCCGCACCTTACTGTTGACCTTAACTGGCTGGATGAACCGCACGCTGTCGAGCCCGTAGTTGACCACCATCTTCAGCCCCTCAGGAAGCACCAAGATGTCTTCCATCAACTTGGGGATCAGCGACAACGTCAGGAAACCGTGGGCAATAGTTGTGCCGAACGGGGTGTTTGCGGCCTTCTGCGGATCGACATGGATGAACTGGAAATCACCAGTGGCCTCAGCGAAAAGATTGATGCGCTGCTGGTCGATGATCAACCAGTCGGAGCGTCCCAGCTCTTTTCCAACGTACTTTGCAAGTTCGGTTACCGGTACATAGGGCATCGCGACTCTCCAGGTTGTCATTTGGTACGCGCGTACAAGATGAGCACGGCGAATCGTTTCAGTCAAGGAACCCCAATTTGGCGAATGTCGGCTTACAGGCAGTGCGTGCTTATAATGGCCGGCATGCTTGAAGGAGATGGTTATGCTGTTGCGTGGTTTGACCTGGCTGGTGTTTTTTCAATTGCTGGGTACTGCACTCAATCATTTGTGCGTGCCGATTCTGCCTGGCCCGATCATCGGCCTGTTGCTGCTGCTGGTATTTCTCATGGCCCGCGGCGAGGTCGGCAAGCCCCTCAACGAAGCTGCCGGTAGCCTGCTGCGCTATTTGCCGCTGCTGCTGGTGCCGCCGGCGGTGGGGGTGATGGTGTATGCCAAGGACATCGCCGCAGACTTTTGGGCGATCGCCGGTGCGCTGTTGATTTCCTGCCTTGCGACGTTGGCGTTCGTCGGCCTGCTGATGCAGAAACTCATCAATCGCCAGCATGGCAGGCATAAGGAGCAGTCATGATGCTCGACTGGCAGGGCGCGGTTAACGCCGTCATCCACCATCCCTTGTTCGGTATCGGTATCACCCTGGGCGCCTATCAGATCGTGCTGGCGGCGTTCGAGAAAACCCGTTGGATCTTTCTGCAGCCGGTGCTGGTTTCAATGTTGCTGGTGATTGGCGTGCTGTTGAGCTGCGGCATCAGCTACGCCGAGTACCGCAAGAGCACCGAGATCATGAATATCCTGCTCGGGCCTGCGACAGTAGCTTTGGCGGTGCCGCTGTACCTGAACCTGAAACGCATCCGGCAGCTGTTCTGGCCGACATTTACTACGCTGGTAATCGGAGGCCTGTTCGCCACGCTCTGTTGCCTGCTGCTGGGCTGGTGGTTCGGTGCCGAGCACATGATCCTGATGACCATGGCACCCAAGTCGGTCACTTCGCCGATCGCCATGTTGGTGGCCGAACAAATTGGTGGTGTGGCGGCGCTGGCAGCTGTGTTCGTGTTGATCACCGGTGTAATCGGGGCGATCTTCGGCCCGGCGCTACTGACCCGATTGGGCGTGCACAGCCCGGAGGCGCGCGGCATGTCGCTGGGCGTGACGGCCCATGCCGTAGGCACCTCGGTGGCCTTGCAGGAAAGTGATGAGTGCGGCGCCTTTGCCGCGTTGGCGATGAGCCTGATGGGGGTGGCCACGGCGGTGTTCCTGCCGTTGGCAGTCAGCCTGGTGGCTTGAGGAGTTGTGATGACGCTACCGCTGTTTCCGCTCAATACCGTGTTGTTTCCAGGTTGCCTGCTGGACCTGCAGATCTTCGAGGCGCGCTATCTGGACATGATCGGCCGCTGCATGAAGCAAGGTACCGGCTTTGGCGTGGTCTGCATCGTCGAAGGCGAGCAGGTCGGTAAAGCCCCACCGGTGGTGGCTTCGATTGGCTGCGAGGCATTGATCCGCGATTTCGTCCAGCAGGAAAACGGCCTGCTTGGCATCCGTGTGGAAGGTGTGCGGCGTTTCGAACTGAGCCAGACCGAGGTGCAGAAAGACCAGTTGCTGGTCGGCGAGGTGAACTGGCTGACAGAGCACCCAGACAGTCCGCTCACTGAGCATGACGATGACTTGCTGGCGCTGTTGGTGGCGCTGGGTGAGCACCCGATGGTCGAGTCGCTGGACATGCCGCGGGACGTCGATGGTCGCCAAGCCTTGGCCAACCAGCTGGCGTACTTGCTGCCGTTCGTTGAAGAAGACAAGCTCGACCTGTTGGCGATCGGCTCGCCTGGGCAGCGACTGGAAGAAATCCAGAAGCTGCTTGAGCGGATCCAGGGTGAACTGTTCGCCTGAATGGGTGCGGTGCGCTGCACTGGCCTCAATATTGGTAACGGAGTAAGGCGTGAGGCAGCGAATGCATGGCGAAAAACGCCAGCAACGCGATGCACGCCGGCAGCACTAACCACCACACCCGCAAAGGCATTGCCGTCAGTGGTTGGCGGTTTTGCACCAGCGTCAGGCTCAACGCACACACGCAGCAAGCCAGCAAAGCCCCTGCCAGGATGTCGGTTGGCCAATGCACCCCCAGGTAGACCCGCGACAAGGCAATCGCCAGTGCCGGGATGCAGCCCATCATTACCCAGGTCAGGCGCAGACGCGCAGGCATGCCGCGCCCTGCCAGCACCGCCAGGGTCAGGAAGAATGCGAACGACGCCGAACTGTGGCCGCTGGGCATGCTGTAAGTGGTCAGCGGCTCGCTCAGCACTTCTGGCCTGGCCCGGGCGAACAACCATTTCAGCGAGCCATTGGCCAATGCCGTGCCGATCAGCGTGCCCCCTGCGAAAAGGGCATGGCGCCACTGCCGCGCCAGTAACAGCAGACCCGTCAGCAGGCCGCCCAGGAAGAATTGAGTCTTGAAGTCGCCCAGGCGGGTCACGATGACCACCGCGCCGTCGATGGCCTTGCTGCGATGCTCTTGCACCAGGGTCATTACACCTTGGTCAAATTCGTGCAGATAAGGCCAGCCAAGGAAAACCCCGGTCAGCGCAATGAAACTAAGCCCCGCGATCAGCCGAGTACCGTGGCGCTGATCGCGCATGCTGCTGTTGAGGCTCAGCCCGATCAAGGCCGCCAAGGTCCCCGCGATGATACCGGCATCCAGCCAGAAGCCTTCTGGCAGTGGCAGGCGCATGGCCGCGCCGGTCGCCCAGCCTGGCAGCAGGTAAGCGACCGACCAGCCAGCGCCGGCCACCAGGCTGACCGCGATGAAGCGCGGCAGCGGCATGTCGAACATCCCGGCGACCATCGGCAGCATTGGCCGCAGCGGGCCGATGAAGCGGCCTACCAGTAGGCTTGCGATGCCATAGCGCTGAAAGTAGCTCTCGGCACTGCCGATCCACTCTGGGTGATGGCGCAGCACCGGTAGGCGGCGGATGTTCTGATGAAAGCACTTGCCGATGGTGTAAGACAGCGCATCACCCAGCAGGCCGCCGAGGAACCCCAATAGTAAGGTTTCCCCCAGGCTGAGTGCGCCACTGCCTGCCAGCACGGCCACCGCGAACAGCAGCACCGTGCCCGGCACGATGATGCCGGCGATGGCCAGGCATTCCACGCACGCCACCAGAAAGATCGCCAGACCGAGCCACTGAGGGTTGGCGCTGAGCCAGCCAGTGATGCTGTCGAGCCATTGGCCCATGTTTCAGCTTCCTTGTTCGAGGATGAAAAAGTCTTGCCCTTCGAGCTGGCCCCGGCGCAGCGGGTTCCGCGTGCAGAAGCGGGCGAAAGCGGCGTCGATGAAGCGATACGGCAGGTGCTCGTCGCGCCCCTGGGGGATGCCCAGGCGCGGCGCCTGGATGATCTGCGGCACTGGGAGCGCGCAGTCTTCGACGTAAAGGCGTTGAGGGTCAAAGCGTTGTCCGTCCCAGTGCGGGACTTTCAGGCCCAAGGCCTTGCACAGCAGGGTCTGCCCGTTGCAAAGGCGCTCGGCTGGGCGCAGGTTGCCGCTGGCATCGGGGTTGTTCAGTTGCATCTGCGCCAGGCTGTCGGCGCCTGAGATGGCATCGACCCAGGGGTAGGCAGATTTGATCAGTACCGCGTTGCCTGGGCCGTGGGCGCTGAAGTTGAGCGAGTCGCCGCCGCGGGCGTAATACATGTAGATGTGCCCGCCATCGAGGAATAGCGCCTTGCGCTTTTCGGTGTAACCCAGCGACGCGTGGCTGCCTTTGTCGGTCAGGTAATAAGCTTCGGTTTCGATGATGCGTGCAGCCAGCCACAGGTTGCCGTGGCGATGACGGATGACTTTGCCCAGCAACGCCTTGGCCAAGGTCTGGGCGTCGCGGTCGAAGAAACTGTCCGGTAAGGCGCGGGCAGGGCAGGGGGCTGGTGCTGACATGCTGGCGAGTCGTGACTATGAAGGCTGTGATGATAGCAATGATTGGCTTAATCGAGGCTGAACCGAGACGGTTCGAGACGTGCAGTTACATCTTTCCTATGGAAACTTACACGCCATTTTCTACCATCCGCCACCCGCCGCTGGGCGTATACCTGCGCGGCAGTTATAATCAGCCGATTTCCCCTTCGCCAAGACACCGAACCGATGACTGAGTCCGTTCTTGACTACATGACCCGCCTGGGTCGCGCCGCCCGCCAGGCCTCTCGCGTTATCGCACGTGCCAGCACCGCGCAGAAGAACCGCGCTTTGCAAGCTGCCGCCGATGCGTTGGACGCCGCGCGCGCCGAGCTCGCTGAAGCCAACGAACGGGACCTGGCCGCAGGCCGTGCCAATGGCCTGGAGCCTGCGCTGCTGGACCGTCTTGCGCTGACTTCGGCTCGGATCGACGGCATGATCACCGGCCTGCGCCAGGTGGCCAGCTTGCCAGACCCGGTGGGTGCCATCCGCGATATGAGCTACCGCCCGTCGGGCATCCAGGTTGGCAAGATGCGTGTACCGCTGGGGGTGATCGGGATCATCTACGAGTCGCGCCCCAACGTCACAATCGATGCAGCCAGTCTGTGCCTGAAGTCCGGCAATGCCACCATCCTGCGTGGCGGCTCCGAGGCCATCCACTCCAACCGCGCCATCGCAGTGTGTATCCAGCGTGGCTTGGCTGCTGCAGGCCTGCCTGCTGCCGTGGTGCAAGTGGTCGAGACTACCGACCGCGAGGCGGTTGGCGCGCTGATCAGCATGCCCGAGTTCGTCGATGTGATCGTGCCGCGTGGTGGCAGGGGCCTGATCGAGCGCATCAGCCGCGATGCTCGCGTGCCGGTCATCAAACACCTGGACGGCATCTGCCACGTCTATGTGGCTGAGCACGCCGAGCTGGACAAGGCGTGGCGCGTGGCATTCAACGCCAAGACCTACCGCTACGGCATCTGTGGTGCGATGGAGACCCTGCTGGTCGACCAGCGCGTGGCCGAAGCCTTCCTGCCGGAAATGGCTCGCCGCTTCCAGGACAAAGGTGTCGAGTTGCGTGGCTGCAAGCTGACCTGCGCATTGATCGACGCCAAGCCAGCCAGCGAAGACGACTGGCACACCGAATACCTCGACGCGATCCTCTCGATCCGTGTCGTCGAGGGTTTGGACCAGGCCATCGAACATATCAACCACTACGGCTCTCACCACACCGATTCGATCATCACCGAGCACCAGGGCCAGGCCCGTCAGTTCATGGCTGAGGTCGACTCGGCATCGGTGATGCTCAACACGCCGACCTGCTTTGCCGATGGCTTCGAATATGGCCTGGGCGCAGAAATCGGCATTTCCACCGACAAGCTGCACGCCCGCGGCCCTGTCGGCCTGGAAGGCTTGACCTGCGAGAAGTATGTGGTGATCGGCGACGGCCAATTGCGCGGCCAGGAGTCCTGCTGAGTTGAGCAAGGCCCAGGCAGTCCGGCGCATCGGCATTCTTGGCGGTACTTTCGACCCCGTGCACATCGGCCACCTGCGCAGCGCGCTGGAAGTGGCCGAGTTCATGGCGCTCGATGAGCTGCGCCTGTTGCCCAACGCCCGCCCGCCGCACCGTGATACCCCCCAGGTAGCGGCACAAGACCGCCTGGCCATGGTTCGCGAAGCGGTGCAGGGCGTCAGCTGCCTGAGTGTCGATGCTCGTGAACTTGAACGCGACAAGCCGTCGTACACCATCGACACGCTGGAGTCGGTGCGCCTGGAGCTCGGTCCCGACGACCAACTGTTTTTGCTGTTGGGCTGGGATGCCTTCTGCGGCCTGCCCACCTGGCACCGCTGGGACGAATTGCTGCAACACTGTCATATCCTGGTGCTGCAACGCCCGGATGCCGACGTTGAACCCCCTGACGAGTTGCGCAACCTGCTGGCTGCGCGCTCGGAGAGCGATCCCACCGCCATGTCCGGCCCGGCGGGGAATATTTCGTTCATCTGGCAGACGCCGCTCGCGGTGTCCGCTACACAGATCCGACAGCTGCTGGCCAGCGGCAAATCGGTGAGGTTCCTGGTGCCGGACGCCGTACTGGCCTACATCGAGGCGCACGAACTGTATCGTGCCCCTAACTGACGGTGCCCGAGGGCGCCTCATCCAAACGAGTTGAAGAGTTTTTTATGAGCAAGCAGAAAATCAATGGCGAAGAACTGGTCAAGCTGACCATCAGCGCCCTGGAAGACGTCAAGGCCCAGGACATCCAGGTCATCGACGTGCGCGAAAAGCACAGCCTGACCGATTACATGATCATTGCCACCGGTACCTCCAACCGCCAGATCAACGCGATGCTGGAAAAGGTCCGTGAGTCGGTCAAAAAACAGGGCGCGCAGCCTCTGGGTGAAGAAGGCAAGGGCGACAGTGATTGGGTACTGCTGGACCTGAACGACGTCATCGTTCACATGATGACCGCTGCAGCTCGCCAGTTCTATGATCTGGAGCGCCTGTGGATGGGTGCCGAGCAAAGCCGTGCCGCCGATGCCAAGCACCACAGCCCGGAAAACGCGAGCGACTATTTCACCGACAAGCTCAAAGACCGGGAATAAGGAAGCGTCGTGCGTCTTCGCCTGATCGCGGTCGGCTCGCGCATGCCCAAATGGGTCGAGGAAGGCTGGCATGAATATGCCAAGCGCCTGCCCCAGGAGCTGTCGTTGGAGCTGGTGGAAATCCCGCTCAATACCCGTGGCAAGAATGCCGATGTCGCCCGCCTGATCCGTCAGGAGGGCGAGGCCATGCTGAGCAAGGTTCAGCCAGGGGAACGCATCGTAACCCTCGAGGTCCATGGCAAGCCCTGGAGTACCGAGCAGTTGGCGAGCGAGCTGGACCGCTGGCGCCTGGACTCACGCACGGTGAATTTGATGGTGGGCGGCCCGGAGGGGCTGGCGCCTGAGGTCTGTGCACGCGCCGAGCAGCGCTGGTCGCTATCGCCGCTGACCCTACCGCACCCGTTGGTAAGGATACTGATCGGCGAGCAGATCTACCGCGCCTGGACAGTCTTGTCCGGGCACCCTTACCACAAATGAGCCTGTAAGCAGTCCGATGTCGCAGCCGATCCGTCTCAAGGACCACGAGAAAGACGCCCGCCTGGTGCGTAACCGCGTCGTGGTCGGCGCGGTGGCGGTGATGCTGCTCATCTGCGTGCTGATTGCGCGGTTGTATTACCTGCAGATCATCCAGTACGACTATCACTCCACGCTGTCGGAAAACAATCGGGTGCATGTGCAGCCCATTCCGCCTACCCGTGGGCTGATCTTCGACCGCAATGGTGTGATCATCGCTGACAACCGGCCAAGTTTCAGCCTGTCGATGACGCGCGAACGTGCAGGCAACTGGCAGGAAGTGCTGGACACCATCGTCCAGGTGCTGGAGCTGACCCCAGATGACCGAGCGCTGTTCGAGAAGCGCATGAAGCAGGGGCGTCGGCCATTCGAGCCTGTGCCTATCCTGTTCGAGCTCAACGAAGAGCAGATCGCTCGGGTGGCGGTCAACCAGTTTCGCCTCCCAGGGGTAGAAGTGGTCGCCCAACTGGTGCGTCATTATCCTCAGGGTGCGCATTTCGCCCATTCGGTGGGTTACGTCGGGCGGATCAACGAAAAAGAGCTCAAATCGCTCGACCCTGTGAATTACAGCGGCACCCACCATATCGGCAAGACCGGCATCGAGCGCTTCTACGAGCCAGAGTTGCACGGCCAGGTGGGTTACGAGGAAGTCGAAACCAATGCCCGCGGCCGTGTGCTGCGCGTGCTCAAGCGTACCGACCCTAAGCCTGGCAAGGACATCGTGCTGAGCCTGGACATCAAGCTGCAGGAAGCCGCCGAGGCCGCCCTGGGTGGTCGGCGTGGCGCCGTGGTGGCGCTCGACCCGCGCACCGGCGAAGTACTGGCCATGGTCAGCCAGCCCAGCTTCGACCCCAACCTGTTCGTCACGGGCATCAGTTTCAAAGCCTACGCCGAGCTGCGCGACTCGATCGACCGGCCGCTGTTCAACCGTGTGTTGCGCGGGCTTTACCCCCCAGGCTCGACCATCAAGCCTGCGGTGGCCATCGCCGGGCTCGACAGTGGCGTGGTCAACGCCAGCAGCCGGGTATTCGACCCTGGTTATTACCAGCTGCCCAACTACGATCACAAATACCGTAACTGGAACCGTACCGGTGACGGCTGGGTAGACCTGGATACCGCAATCATGCGCTCCAACGACACCTACTTCTATGACCTTGCCCACAAGATGGGTATCGACCGGCTCTCCAGCTACATGAACAAATTCGGCATCGGCCAGAAGGTTGCCCTGGATATGTTCGAGGAGTCGCCGGGCCTGATGCCATCGCGTGAGTGGAAGCGGGCAACGCGCCGTCAGGCCTGGTTCCCTGGTGAAACCTTGATCCTCGGGATCGGCCAGGGCTACATGCAGGCAACCCCACTGCAACTGGCCCAAGCCACCGCGTTGATCGCCAACAAAGGCGTGTGGAACCGCCCACACCTGGCCAAGACCATCGAAGGCCAGGCGCCGCTGGACCCCAACCCTATGCAGGACATCGTCCTGCGTGACAAGTCCGACTGGGCCAAGGTCACCCACGGTATGGAACAGGTCATGCACAACGCCCGCGGTACTGCGCGCAAGGCTGCGGTCGGCGCCCAGTACCGCATTGCCGGCAAAAGCGGCACCGCCCAGGTGGTGGCGATCAAGCAGGGCGAGAAGTATGACCGTAACAAACTCCAGGAACGCCACCGCGACCACGCGCTGTTCGTGGCCTTCGCCCCGGCTGATGATCCGAAGATCGTGGTCTCGGTGATGGTTGAGAACGGCGAGTCGGGCTCTGGCGTTGCCGCCCCTGTGGTGCGGCAGATCATGGATGCCTGGCTGCTCGATGAAAGCGGCCGGCTCAAGAGCGAATTCGCGCCTGCCACCGTCGCCCAGGAAACGGCCCAGTGAAGAACAATTTCGATCGCATGCTCTCAAGCGAGGACGTGATGCGTCGACGCGCCAGCTTCCTGCAGCGCATCCACATCGACGGCCCCTTGCTCATCATCCTGCTGACCCTCGCGGCCGGCAGCCTGTTCGTGCTCTATTCAGCCAGTGGCAAGAACTGGGACCTGCTGCTCAAGCAGGCGACTTCGTTCGGCATCGGGCTGGTTTCGATGTTCGTCATCGCCCAGTTGGAACCGCGCTTCATGGCGCGCTGGGTGCCGTTGGCTTACCTGGTGGGGGTGTTCCTGCTGGTGGTGGTGGATGTCATGGGCCACAACGCCATGGGTGCCACGCGCTGGATCAACATCCCCGGGGTGATCCGCTTCCAGCCTTCGGAATTTCTCAAGATCATCATGCCGGCGACCATCGCCTGGTACCTCTCCAAACGTACCTTGCCGCCGCACCTGAAACACGTGGCAATAAGCCTGGTGTTGATCGGAGTGCCATTCATTCTTATCGTCCGCCAACCTGACCTGGGCACGGCGCTGCTGATTCTCGCCTCCGGCGCTTTCGTGCTGTTCATGGGTGGCCTGCGCTGGCGCTGGATTCTCAGCGTGTTGGCAGCAACGGTGCCTGTAGCGGTGGCGATGTGGTTCTTCGTGATGCACGACTACCAGAAACAGCGCGTTCTGACCTTCCTGGACCCCGAGAGCGACCCCCTGGGTACCGGCTGGAACATCATCCAGTCGAAGGCTGCGATTGGCTCCGGTGGCGTGTTTGGCAAGGGGTGGCTGCTGGGCACCCAGTCACACCTGGACTTTCTTCCCGAAAGCCACACCGACTTCATCATCGCGGTGCTCGGTGAAGAGTTCGGTCTGGTGGGTATCTGTCTGCTGTTGATCGTCTACCTGCTGCTGATCGGCCGTGGGCTGATGATCACTGCCCAGGCGCAAACGCTGTTCGGTAAGTTGCTGGCTGGCAGCTTGACCATGACTTTCTTCGTTTATGTGTTCGTCAATATCGGCATGGTCAGTGGCCTGCTGCCCGTGGTGGGCGTGCCGCTGCCCTTCATTAGCTATGGCGGAACTTCGTTGGTGACGCTGCTGTCAGCGTTTGGCGTTTTGATGTCGATCCACACGCACCGCAAATGGATCGCCCAGGTTTGAAAAAGGTGAAGAATTTGATGCAAACAGTGCGTAACTGGGCTGCCCGTTGTGTGCCGTGGTTCGGTGCGGTGGGCCTGTTCGGCGCTGTACAACTGGCCCATGCCGGCGACTACGACAACTCGCCGCAGGTGGCCGAGTTCGTGGGCCAGATGAGCCGTGACTACGGTTTTGCCCCCGAGCAATTGATGGGCGTGTTCAGGGAAGTGCAGCGCAAGCAGTCGATCCTCGATGCCATCTCCCGCCCTGCCGAGCGGGTCAAGCCGTGGAAGGACTACCGGCCCATGTTCATCACCGACGCCCGCATCGCCCGCGGTGTCGACTTCTGGCGCCAGCATGAGGCAGTTCTTGCCCGCGCCGAGCAGGAATATGGCGTACCTGCGCAATACATCGTCGCCATCATTGGTGTCGAAACCTTCTTCGGCCGCAACACCGGCAACTTCCGCGTGATCGATGCCCTGTCGACCCTGGGCTTCGACTACCCGCCCCGTGCCGAATTCTTCCGCAAGGAACTGCGCGAGTACCTGCTATTGGCTCGCGACGAGCAACTCGACCCGCTGACGCTCAAAGGTTCCTACGCCGGCGCCATGGGCCTGCCGCAGTTCATGCCCAGCAGCTTTCGCAACTACGCTGTGGACTTCGACGGCGATGGCCACATCAATATCTGGAACAACCCCGACGATGCCATCGGCAGCGTAGCCAACTACTTCAAGCGCCATGGCTGGGTGGCAGGCGAGGGTGTGGTCAGCCGTGCCCAGGTCAGTGGCTCGCAGGCAGACCTTGGCCTGACTACCGGCATCGAACCTGTTAAAACCGTCGGGCAGTTGCAGGCGCTGGGCTGGTCGAGCCATGATGCGTTGCGCGATGATCTGCCGGTAACCGCGTTCCGCCTGGATGGCGAGAACGGCCCTGAATACTGGATGGGCCTGAAAAACTTCTACGCGATCACTCGCTACAACCGCAGCGTGATGTATGCCATGGCGGTGCATCAGCTAGCTCAACAGCTGGTCCAAGTACGGGGCGTCAAGTAATGCGCGCAATCTTCTCAGCCAACACCTTCAAGCTGCTGACCTGCATGGCCGTCGGCATGCTGCTGGTCAGTTGCTCCTCTAGCCGGCCGACTTCCCAGAGCAAGGGCAACGTCGTCCGTGCCCAGCCTGGCCTGGACATCAACCGAGCCCACAAAGACGGTGCACCCTGGTGGGATGTGGATGTCAACAAGATCCCCGATGCCACACCAACCGTTCACACGGGGGCCTACAAGGCCAACCCTTACACGGTACTGGGCAAGACCTATTACCCGATGCAGGACGCGCGCAACTACCGCGCCGAAGGTACAGCTTCCTGGTATGGCACCAAGTTCCACGGCCAGAACACCGCCAACGGCGAACTCTACGACCTGTACGGCATGAGTGCGGCGCACAAGACTCTGCCCTTGCCGGCCTATGTGCGGGTCACCAACCTGGCCAATGGCCGCAGTGTGATCCTGCGGGTCAATGACCGTGGGCCGTTCTACTCGGATCGCATCATCGACCTGTCCTATGCCGCGGCGAAGAAGCTCGGCTATGCCGAGATCGGCACCGCCCATGTGCGAGTCGAGGGTATCGACCCGCAGCAGTGGTGGGCGCAGAAGGGGCAGCAGCCGCCACTGATGCTCAAAGAGCCACAGGTCGCGCAAACCCAGGCCATTGCCGCCAGCACCGGCCGGGTCGAGCAATGGACCCCGCCACCCCAGCAGCACGCGGCGCCAGTAGTCCCTGTGCAGGTGGGCGGTAACAGCATCCCGGCGGGCAGCGGCAACGTCCTTCAGGTAGGGGCCTTCGCCAACCCCGATGCCGCCGAACTGTTGCGCTCCAAGCTGAGCACCATGGTCAGTGCTCCGGTGTTCATCAGCTCTATCGTGCGTAATCAGCAAACCCTGCACCGTGTGCGCCTTGGGCCATTCAGCAGCCCGGGCGAGATCCAACAGGCACAGAACAGCATTCGCATGGCGAACCTTGGCCAGGCCAAGCTGGTCACAGCTGACTGACCGGGCGGGTCGCGCGGCTGCTGGGGTGTAAATCCTAGTGGGCATGTACCCTGCGCGGAAAACAAACGCCAACGTGTAATGCCAGTCAGTTGAGCCGATCGGGGCTGCTTTGCAGCCCTCGGCGGCGCCAACGAATGAGTCTGAAACCTTGACTGGCTGGCATCACACCAAACTGTCGGTTTTGTCATGAATTGCCGGGCCTGGGCATGTACAATGTCGGCTTTTGCCCGCAGCGGCATAAAGCCGCACTTTGTGGGCCGGCCCGATGGCCATCAAAACTAGACTGACTGGCGCTGGGCACACGATGTGGCCCAGGGAACATCAGACCATTAGCGATTTACGAGAGACGGATGAACATCACCAACCTTGCCAAACGACTTTGCCTGCCCGTACTGCTGATGCTCACGCCTGCTGCCTTCGCAGCAGAGCAGATGATGCCTGCCCCACCGCAGTTGGCTGCCAAGTCCTACGTACTCATGGACGCGTCCAGCGGCAACGTGCTGGTCGAGAACAACGGTGACGAGCGCCTGCCACCGGCCAGCCTGACCAAACTGATGACCGCCTACATCGCCACCGTCGATATCCGTCGTGGCCAGATCGGCGAAAACGACCCGGTCACCGTCAGCGAGAACGCCTGGCGCACTGGTGGTTCGCGTATGTTCATCAAGGTCGGCAGCCAGGTCACCGTCAGCGACCTGCTGCACGGCATCATCATCCAGTCCGGCAACGATGCCTCGGTCGCTTTGTCCGAGCACATCGCTGGCAGCGAAGACGCTTTCGCCGACATGATGAACAAGACCGCTGCCGAACTGGGCATGTCCAACAGCCACTTCATGAACCCCACCGGCCTGCCGAACCCGGAGCACTACTCCTCGGCGCACGACATGGCCGTGTTGGCCCGCGCGATCATCAACATCGACCCGGCTCACTACGCGATCTACTCGCAGAAAGAGTTCTTCTGGAACAACATCAAGCAGCCTAATCGCAACCTGCTGCTGTGGCGTGACAAGACCGTCGATGGTCTGAAAACCGGCCACACCGAAGAAGCCGGCTACTGCATGGTGGCATCGGCCGTGCGTGACGGTCAGCGTCTGATCGCCGTGGTGTTCGGCACCAACAGCGAACAAGCCCGCGCCGCCGAAACCCAGAAGCTGCTGACTTACGGCTTCCGCTTCTTCGAAACCCAGACCTTCTACCAGAAGGGCACCGAGCTGACCAAAGCACCGGTGTGGAAGGGCGCCACCAGCGAAGTCAAAGCCGGCCTGGCCGAAGACCTGACCATGACCATGCCTAAAGGGCAGCTCAAGCGCCTGCAGGCTTCGATGACCATGAACCCGCAGCTCACCGCACCGATCGCCAAAGGTGACGTGATCGGTAAAGTGGAAGTCAAACTGGACGAGAACGTGGTTCACAGCGCCGACCTGATCGCCCTCGATGGCGTCGAGGAAGGTGGTTTCTTCCGCCGTATGTGGGATAGCATCCGTCTATTCTTCTACGGGTTGTTCAACTGATACGTGACCTGCAAGCCCCCGCGCATCTGCGGGGGCGTTGTTGTTGCCACGGCTTACGAGGCCGTTTCCGCCATGAGCGAACCTGACGTCAAGTCGCACAAAATCGAATTCCCCTGCGCCGATTACCCGATCAAGGTCATCGGCGACACCGTTGTCGGCTTCCGGGACACGGTGATCGAGATCCTGAGCAAGCATGCTAAGGTCGACCTTTCCACTTTGGCCGAACGCCAGAGCAAAGAAGGCAAGTACACCACCGTGCAGCTGCACATCGTCGCTGAAAGCGAAAACCAGCTGCATGACATCAACAGTGCCTTGCGTGCCACCGGCATCGTGAAAATGGTGCTCTGATGCCGCTTTGCCTCGGGGTGCGCGAGCTTGGCCTGCAACCGTATGAACCGGTACTGGAGGCTATGCGCCGCTTCACCGAGCAGCGCGGCCCGCACAGCCAGGACGAAATCTGGCTGGTCGAGCATCCCGCAGTCTTCACCCAGGGGCAGGCCGGCAAGGCCGAGCACCTGCTGGTGCCGGGCGATATTCCGGTGGTGCAGACTGACCGCGGCGGCCAGGTGACCTACCATGGCCCCGGGCAGCTCGTGGCTTACCTGCTGCTGGACGTGCGTCGCCTGGGTTTTGGCGTGCGCGACCTGGTCAGCCGTATCGAGCAGACCCTGATCGACCTGCTGGCCAGCTACGGCGTCAGCGCCATGGCCAAGCCCGATGCGCCAGGTGTCTATGTCGACGGAGCGAAAATCGCCTCCCTCGGCCTGCGAATCCGCAATGGCCGTTCCTTTCACGGCCTTGCCCTGAACGTGGACATGGACCTCGCGCCATTCCGCCGAATCAACCCCTGCGGGTATGCGGGGCTGGCAATGACCCAGCTGCGCGACCTGGCAGGCCCGATCGAACTCGACGAGGTCAGGACAAGGCTGCGCGGACAGCTGGTCAAGCACCTCGACTACGCTGAGCAGACGACCCTGACGGGCGGAATCGACTGAATATGACAACTGTGCAAGAAGCCGTGCCTAACCTGACCCCCACCCAGGATGCCACCGCGCGCCCAGCGCCGAAGAAAGTGGAAGCTGGAGTTAAGCTGCGTGGTGCTGAGAAAGTCGCACGCATCCCGGTGAAGATCATTCCCACCGACGAGCTGCCGAAAAAGCCTGACTGGATCCGCGTGCGCATCCCGGTTTCGCCAGAGGTCGACCGTATCAAGCAACTGTTGCGCAAGCACAAGCTGCACAGTGTGTGTGAAGAGGCGTCCTGCCCGAACTTGGGCGAGTGCTTCTCCGGTGGTACTGCGACCTTCATGATCATGGGTGATATCTGCACCCGTCGTTGCCCGTTCTGTGACGTCGGCCACGGCCGGCCGAAGCCGCTGGACCTGGACGAGCCAAAGAACCTGGCCGTAGCCATCGCCGATCTGCGCCTCAAATATGTGGTGATCACTTCGGTTGACCGCGACGACCTGCGTGACGGTGGTGCGCAGCACTTTGCCGACTGCATTCGCGAGATCCGCGCCTTGTCGCCGGGCGTACAGCTGGAAACCCTGGTGCCGGACTACCGTGGCCGCATGGACGTCGCCCTGGAAATCACCGCGCAAACACCGCCAGATGTGTTCAACCACAACCTGGAAACAGTGCCGCGCCTTTACAAAGCTGCACGCCCTGGTTCGGACTACGACTGGTCCTTGGACCTGCTGCAGAAATTCAAGCAGATGGTGCCGCACGTGCCGACCAAATCGGGCCTGATGCTTGGTTTGGGCGAAACCGACGAGGAAGTGATCGAGGTGATGCACCGTATGCGTGAGCATGACATCGACATGCTGACCCTCGGCCAGTACCTGCAGCCTTCGCGCAGCCACTTGCCAGTGCAGCGTTTCGTTCACCCGGACACCTTTGCCTGGTTCGCCGAAGAAGGCTACAAGATGGGCTTCAAGAACGTAGCGTCCGGCCCGTTGGTGCGTTCGTCGTACCATGCCGACCAGCAGGCGCACGAAGCCAAGATCAAGCTCTGATCCGAGCCTGTGCTGAACATGCCGATGTGCGCTGAAAGGCGGCATCGGCATTTTTGTTTTTGCCTAAGGAGCTGCGATGCATCGCGCTGAATCCCCCGAATCTCGTTTGCCCAAAGCGCTGGGTGCCGACGCCTGTTTCGCCATCGTTGCCCCCGCCGGGCCAGCTCGCCTGGATACGCAAAAGGCTACCCAGTGGTTTGCCGAGCGTGGCCTGCGTTGCCGGATCTACCCAGGGGCTATGCAGGCCGCAGGTTATCTGGCAGGTAGCGATGAGCAGCGCCTGGCCGATTTGCATGAGGCTTTTGCCGACCCGGATATCCACGCCATCCTGTGCATGCGTGGCGGGTATGGCAGCATGCGGCTGCTCGACCGGCTGGATTTCCAGCTGATTGGCCGCAACCCTAAACCTCTGGTGGGCTACAGCGACATCACCGCGCTGCACACGGCCATCTATCGGCACACAGGGCTGCTCACCTTCCACGGCGCGATGCTCAATGCCGACCTGTTGGGCGCCAAGCTGCAGCCGACCGAGTCGTCGCTATTGGCGCAATTGGGTGGTTTGCTGGGCAAGGGCGATGCGATCGTTCATCCAGCCGAGATCGCCTTGCATAGCGTGACCCCTGGCGTTGCCAGTGGGCGATTGCTGGGTGGGAATCTGTCGATGCTAGGTGCGACGCTGGGCACAACGGCCGAAATCGAAACCCAAGGCTGCATTTTGTTCATCGAAGATGTCAACGAGCCGCTGTACCGGGTGGACAGGCTGCTCACCCAGCTGCACCTTGCCGGTAAGCTGGCAGGCATCAAGGGCGTGTTGGTGGGGGATTTTGCCGGGATAACCGTTGCCGCGTTGACGCCGTTGCTTGAGCAGACGTTCGGGCCGCTGGGCGTGCCAGTGTTGGCAGGGTGGCGCAGCGGGCACTGCGACCCGAATGTCTGTTTGCCGCTGGGGGCGCAGGTGAGGCTGGACACCCAGCAGCAGAGCTTGGTGCTGGAGCAGGATCTGTTTCAGGCTTGAGAGGGAGGGGCCGCACTGCGGCCCCCGATGCATCAGCGTTGGCGCAAGCTATCGAGCAGTTTATGAGTTGGGTAGCCATCGGCAGGCCACCCCAGTTGCTGCTGGGCATTGCGGATTGCTTTGCGGGTATTGGCTCCGATGATGCCATCCGGATTGCCGGCTTCGTGCCCGCTGGCGTTGAGCAGATTCTGCAACTCCATCCGCTCGCTGCGGCTCAATGGCAGATCTTCCTTCGGCCAGCTCCCGCTGATGAAGCCCCAGCCCGAGAAACGATCCCCCAGCAGGCTGACGGCCAGGGCGTAGGCCGACGAATTGTTGTACTTGAGAATGGCGCGGAAGTTGTCCAGCACCAAAAACGCTGGCCCACGAGCGCCGGCTGGCAGCAGTAAAGCCGCCGACAACTGGTTGCTACCCGCTGGCAGCTGAGTACCGGCCGGCAGCCTGACACCCATCTGCAACCATTCGTATACGGGCTTGCGCAGGGCGCCGTCTGCCTGCCAGAAGTCGAACCCTGCCGGAACCTGCACTTCGAAGCCCCACGGCTGGCCCTGCTTCCAGCCAGAGCTCTGTAGGTAATGCGCCGTCGAGGCCAAGGCGTCTGGTGTGCTGTTCCAGATATCCCGGCGGCCATCGCCGTCGAAATCCACTGCATGGGTGTTATAGGTGGTGGGAATGAACTGGGTCTGGCCCATGGCGCCAGCCCACGAGCCACGCATGGTCTCAGGCTGGATATCGCCGTGTTGGATGATCTGCAGAGCGGCGATCAGTTGATCCTGGGCGAACTGTGGGCGGCGGCCTTCGTAGGCCAGGGTCGCCAGTGAGCGGATCACCGACTTATTGCCCTGGAACTGGCCGAAGTTGCTTTCCATGCCCCATACAGCGACCAGCACCTGGCGATCTACGCCATAACGTTGCTCGATACGGCCCAGCAATTCGGCATTCTGTTCCAGCAGCCTCTTACCGTTGCGCACGCGCAGCGGGGACAGTGCGCCCTCCAGGTATTCCCAGACCGGGCGGGTGAATTCGGGCTGGCTACGGTCGGCCTTGATCACGTCCATATCGGGGGTGATGCCGAGAAATGCTCGGTCGAAGGTGCTAGGCGCGATCCCGGCCTGCAGTGCCTGCTGGCGGAAGTTGGCCTGCCACTGGGCAAAGGTTTGCAGCGGCTGGACTTCGGTGCTGATGTCAGGCGTGGCGCTGGGCAGGGTGACTACCGGCGCTGGCTGAGCGGGGGCCAGCGGCAGGGCGTCTGCGGCGGTGGGTTTCTCCGCGCAGGCGACGAGCAGGATGAAGCTGGAGGCCGCGAGTAACTGGCGGGATTTCCAACGGGGCAGAGGACTCAAGAGCATGCACAGATCCAGAATTGCAGGTCAGGTGCCGACCATATCATGCCTGCGCGCTGGATGCTTTCATGCGGCCAAAAAGTAAGAAGCCTCCCAATCTCTCGATTGGAAGGCTTCGCGGCGGTAGCTGCCTTTGCCCTTGTCCGGTCGCTCCTGGCGGCAGCGAAACAGCGGCTGGGCGATAATCGACTTGGCCTTGTTGGGGCCGTGTTTTTTCGGTTTTTTGCTCATGATCGCGGTCCCGGTTGGTGGCTTTGCGGGGCGAACTTTAGGCCGCAGAGGGGGGCGGGGCCAATTGATTGTGTGTATGAGCTAACCCATCGATGGATGGCACGGGGGCGTCCATATTTGCGCGTGGTCCCGCCCACAACGCAGCCCTGTTATTGCGCAGGGAGTACCAAGCGCTGCCCGGCCATCAATAGCGTCAGGCGTGACAGCGTTGTCCAAGGCGAGCCTTCGGCTTGGCCTTTGATTTGTGCATCGATGTGCTGGGCATCCTGCAGTAATTGCGCCCAGCGCTGCGCCGAGAGCCGCTGCAGGGCCTTGCTGACCAGCGGGCGGCGCTTGTCCCACACAGGCGGGCGCGCCTGGCTGAAGGCTTTGTCCAGTGGCACGCCTTGGCTGAATTGTTGCGCCAGCCCCGCCAGAAGGCGCAGCTCACGGGCCAGTGCCCAGAGAATTACCGGTGGCTCGACACCCTCGCCGCGCAAGCCTTCGAGCATGCGCAGGGCATGAGCGGCTTCGCCATTGAGAATGGCATCAACCAGCCCGAAAACGTCGAAGCGTGCGCTGTCGGCGACCGCAGCCTGCACCGTCTCGACAGTGACTTGGTTGCCGTCTGCCAGCAGTTTGAGCTTTTCGATTTCCTGAGCGGCTGCCAGCAAGTTGCCTTCGACCCGCGCGGCGATAAGGTCGACGGCATCGCGCTGGGCCGACAGCCCGGCCTGCGCCAGGCGTTGGTTGATCCATTGCGGCAACTGCTGGGCATCTACCGGCCAGATCTGGATGAACTGACAGTGGGCACCTTCGATCAGCGCCTTGCCCCACTTGGTCTTTTGCGCACTGCCATCGAGCTTGGGCAGGCTGACCAGCAGCAACGTATCCTCGGCCGGTTTGGCGCAGTACTCGATCAGCGCCGCAGCCCCTTTGTCACCTGGCTTGCCCGAGGGCAGGCGCAGCTCCAGCAGGCGGCGTTGGGCGAACAGCGACAAGCTGGCCCCTGCTTGCAGCAGAGTGCCCCAGTCGAAGTTGGCGTCGGCGCTGAACACCTGGCGCTCGTCAAAACCTTGCGCGCGCGCGGCGCTACGGATGGCGTCGGCAGCCTCCTGGCACAGCAGCGGGTCATCGCCACTGACCACGTAAACCGGTGCCAGGCTACCTTGCAAGTGTTTGCCGAGTTGGGCGGGGGAGAGCTTCATGGGAGCAGGAGGGGCGCCGAAGCGCCCCGCGCGGGCTTATTTGCCCGGGATTTCCATCGGCGACTGCTGCGGCGTTTCCGCCTGCTGCCGGCGTGCTGCTTCGAGCGCCTCGGCCTCAGCCTTGGCACGGGCATCGGCCTTGGCCTGCAGTTCGTCAAGCTGCGAAGGCGTCAGCATCTGCAGACGCGAGACCATCGCTTGCACCAGATTGCGGCGCATTTCTTCGCGTGCACGCTGGGCTTCCTGATCGGAGCCGGTAATGTTGCCACCGTCACGAACATAGGTCTTGCGTACTTCCACCTTGTCGCTCAGCAATTCAAGGTTGTTCAGGCCCTGGATGCTGTAGTTGAGGGTGGTGGTGAGCTCGTACTCGGCCGTGGCGTTGCCGCCGGCGTAGCTTGCCGAGCGCGAGTTTTCCTGTTCGTTGGTCAGTACCAGGCGATAAGGCGCGCCGGTATGCACATTGACGCCGCTGCGCTGGAGTACTTCGCGCAGTTGCACCAGCGTCGGGCCGTAGGCGTTCCGTGCGCTCACGTCCATTTCCTTGACACTCAGCTCGTTGGTGCCAGTGCCGCGCAGCTGGAAACCGCAGGCGCTGAGCAGTACGGCCAGGCCCATTACCAGCAGATTGCGTTTGATCATGTTGTTGCTCCCTTGTGGGCCGATACCGCTCACCCGCACGTGGTACGGGTGAGCGTTGCCATCAGTTGGCTACGATGTTGACCAGTTTGCCCGGTACCACGATGACCTTGCGGATGGTCAGGCCATCGATGAAGCGCAGGACATTTTCATTGCTGCGGGCAGCGGCTTCGACTTCTTCGCGGCTTGCCGCAGCAGGCATCTCTACCTGGCCACGCAGCTTGCCGTTGACCTGCACCACCAGGGTGATGCTGTCCTGAACCAGGGCGCTTTCGTCCACCGCAGGCCAGTTGGCGTCGATCACAGCCTGATCGTGGCCCAGTTGCTTCCACAGCTCATGGGAGATGTGCGGGGTGATCGGTGCCAGCAGCAGGGTCACCGCTTCCAGGCCTTCTTGCAGCAAGGCGCGGTCTTGTTCGGTGGCCTGCGGAGCCTTTTCCAGCACGTTCATCACGGTCATCACCTGGGCGATGGCGGTGTTGAACTTGTGGAACTGACCCACGTCGGTGCTGGCCTGCTTGATCGCCGCGTGGATGGCGCGGCGGATGACCTTCTGCGCATCGTCCAGGGCAGCGACATCCAGCTTGCCCGGCAGGCCTTGGGCCACGTGTGCCTGGGCCAGGCGCCATACGCGGCGCAGGAAGCGGCTTGCGCCTTCAACGCCGGAGTCGGACCACTCCAAGCTTGCGTCAGGCGGCGAGGCGAACATCATGAACAGGCGGCAGGTGTCGGCGCCGTACTGGTCGATCATCGACTGGGGGTCGACGCCGTTGTTCTTGGACTTGGACATCTTCTCGGTGCCACCGATTTCCACCGGCAGGCCGTCGGTCTTCAGGCGTGCGCCGATGATCTTGGCTTTGGCATCACGCTCGATCTCGACGTCAGCCGGGTTGAACCAGTCCTTGCCGCCGTTGGCAGCCACACGGTAGTAGGTCTCGGCCACTACCATGCCTTGGGTCAGGAGGTTCTTGAACGGCTCGTTGGAAGTGACCAGGCCCTCGTCGCGCATCAGCTTGTGGAAGAACCGCGCGTACAGCAGGTGCAGGATCGCATGCTCGATACCACCGATGTACTGATCGACCGGCAACCAGTGGTTGGCCGCTTTCGGGTCGACCATGCCACCTTCGTAGTTAGGCGACGCGTAGCGGGCGAAGTACCAGGACGATTCCACGAAGGTGTCCATGGTGTCGGTTTCGCGTTTGGCCGCAGCGCCGCATTTCGGGCAGGTGCACTCGTAGAATTCGGGCATGCGCGCCAGTGGCGAACCAGCGCCGTCCGGCACCACGTTTTCTGGCAGGGTGACCGGCAGTTGCTCTTGCGGCACTGGCACATCACCGCACGACGGGCAGTGGATGATCGGAATCGGGCAGCCCCAGTAACGCTGGCGGCTGATGCCCCAGTCACGCAGGCGGAACTGGGTGCGCGACTTGCCCAGGTCCTTGCGGATGAGCGCGGCTTCGATGGCGTCGAAGGCGCCGGCGAAGTCCAGGCCGTCGAATTCGGCGGAGTTGATCAGTTGGCCATGCTCGCCATAGGCGGCCTGCCACTCCTGGCCCACTTCATCGCCCGCACTGGTGCGCACTACGGCCTTGACCGGCAGGTCGTACTTGCGAGCGAACTCGAAGTCGCGCTCATCGTGGGCCGGCACAGCCATCACCGCGCCGTCGCCGTAGTGCATCAGCACATAGTTGGCGACCCACACCGGCAGCTTCTGGCCAGTGAGTGGATGCTGGACGAACAGGGAAGTGGGCATGCCCTTCTTCTCCTGGGTGGCCATGTCGGCCTCGGCCACGCTGCCGCTCTTGCATTCGTCGATGAATGCCTGCAGCGCCGGGTTGCCCTGGGCGGCCTGAGTGGCCAGTGGGTGCTCGGCAGCCACGGCGACGTAGGTTGCACCCATCAGGGTGTCAGGCCGGGTGGTGAACACCTTCAGGGTGCCTTCGTGGCCAATGCTGGCCTGGTCGTACGGGAACTGCACTTCCATCCCGCGCGACTTGCCGATCCAGTTGCGCTGCATGGTCTTGACCTGCTCAGGCCAGCCCGGCAGTTCGTCGAGGCTTTCCAGCAGCTCGTCGGCGTAGTCGGTGATGCGGAAATAATACATCGGGATTTCGCGCTTTTCGATCAGCGCGCCCGAGCGCCAGCCGCGGCCATCGATGACCTGCTCGTTGGCCAGGACGGTCTGGTCGGCCGGGTCCCAGTTCACGGTCCCGTTCTTGCGATAGATGATGCCTTTTTCGAACAGGCGGGTGAACAGCCACTGCTCCCAGCGGTAGTAGTCCGGCTTGCAGGTGGTGACTTCACGCGCCCAATCGATGGCCAGGCCCAGGCTCTTGAGCTGGGTCTTCATGTACTCGATGTTTTCGTACGTCCACTTGGCCGGGGCGACATTGTTCTTCATTGCCGCGTTTTCTGCCGGCATGCCAAAAGCGTCCCAGCCCATCGGTTGCAGGACGTTCTTGCCCAGCATGCGCTGGTAGCGGGCAATCACGTCACCGATGGTGTAGTTGCGCACGTGGCCCATGTGTAGCTTGCCGCTCGGGTACGGGAACATCGACAGGCAGTAGTAGGTGTCCTTGCCAGGCTGTTCGGTAACAGCGAACGATTGTTGCTCGTCCCAGAAGTTCTGGGCGGCGGCTTCGATATCACGGGGCGTGTATTGTTCGTGCATGGCTACTTTTTGCTGAGAGGGAAGAGACCTTGTTCCAGGCAGCGGAACCTCGCTGCGTCCGGCACTCCGGTGTCGTATTAGAGTGAACGCCGTAGCATACAGCAGCGCCGCGCATCGTGGGAAACCTTGATTGCGAATGCCCGCTGGTCGCGGCATCCAGCTGCTTTTCGCAGCAACGCTAAGCTCAGGTGTGGGGGGAGATGTTATTTATCTTCAATGAGGTGAACGGATGGGAGAGACGCAGCTACCCGCAGTCAAACCGGAGCTTTACGAACGCCTGATCGACCGCCTTGGCCTGGCATTGGAAACCGCCAGAACATCGGTGCGATTGCGCGACGAGATGCCAGCCGAGCTGGAGTTGCGTGGCCTGAGCCATGCAGAGTTCGAAGTGATCAAGGCCTACCTGGAACGCCTCCCGGAACGCCGCAATGCCTGCGCCGGTACATTCCCGCAAGCGGAACCGACAACGGCAAAGATTATCTGGCTCAAGGACAAGAGACGCCCGCCTAGAGCGGCAGACACCAGGACGCTGCTCAATCGCTAGTGGTTCTGGCGCCAGGCGCAGACATGGCGCGGCGCGTTTACAACACACTTCTCGAATCGGCGCCGGTTCAGGCTTGTTGACCGGCGCCGTTCCTTTATAGGCTGCACGCCTTCCACGGAGGTGTGTCGATGCCAATTCGGTTTTTCATCAAGCAATGGCTTATGCCGCCTGGCGTGCTGTTCGTACTGCTGCTCGCTGCCTGGTGGTTGCGCAGGCGACGGCCTCGTCTGGCGGCACTGTGCTTTGCCGCAGGCTTGGGCGGGCTCTGGCTGATGAGTTTGCCGCTGGTGGTGCAGCAGGCTGCCCGCCTGTTGGAAACCGAACCGCCGTTAGCTACCGCAGATTGGGCCGGGCTGGCGAGCAAGGCTGACGCCATCGTGGTGCTCGGTGCTGGGCGCGAACGTGGCGACCCTGCCTGGGGTGGGGGTGACCAGCCCACTGCCACGGCGTTCGAACGCATACGTTTTGCGGCGCAACTGGCAAAGGCATCGGGCTTACCGGTGTTGACCAGCGGCGGCCTGCACTACGGCACGCCGCCCAGTGAAGCGCGGCTGATGGCTGATCGGCTGCGTGAGGATTTCGCGGTGCCGGTGAAGTGGCAGGAGCAGGCCAGCCGTACCACGTGGGAGAATGCCCAGTTCAGCGCAAAGCTGTTGCAACCGCTCGGCATCCGCCGGGTGGTGGTGGTGACCCAGGCCTGGCACATGCAGCGCTCGCGCTGGTGCTTCGAGCGTGCCGGCTTCGAGGTGGTCCCGGCGCCGGTCGGGTTCCTGGGGCGCGATCATGCCCGGCCGTTTGCCGGGTTGCTGCCAGAAAGCCGGGCCATGTGGCAGAGCGGGCAGTTGCTCAACGAAGCGGCAGGGTTGGTGGGGTATCGGTTGTTCTATTGAAACCTGCGCGGCCTTTTCGCGGGTAAACCCGCTGTGGACCGCGCACCCTTCGGTATGAACTCTCACCCGCAGGAGCGGCTTTGGCCGCGAAGATTCCGGCGCGGGCCATTCAGACGGTCTTGGCGATACGGCCTGCCAGCAGCGCCCAGCCCAGCAACAGTACGCACAAGATCGCCAGCGGCCAGGAGCGCCATTGCAGGTAGGGCGTCAGTTGCTGCATCGGCACCACGTCTCCATACAATACCGCCCGCTGGAACTGCGGCACTTGCGCGGTGATCTTGCCAAACGGGTCGATCAGCGCGGTTACGCCGTTGTTGGTGGCTCGGATCATCCAACGGCCAGCCTCCAGTGCGCGCATCTGTGCCATCTGCAAGTGTTGCAGCGGGCCGATCGAAGTGCCGAACCAGGTATCGTTGCTGATGGTCAGCAGCAGATCGCTGCGCGCCGCCAGGCCCGCTGCGAATTCTGGGTAGACCACTTCGTAGCAGATGAATGGTGCAACCTGGTAACCCTTGGCTTGCAGCAAGGGCTGGTCTTCAGGGCCACGGGCAAAGTCGGACATCGGCAGGTTGAAGAACTCGATCGCCCCGCGCAGCATGTCCTGCAGCGGTACATACTCGCCGAAAGGCACCAGCTTTTGCTTGAGGTAGGTGCCGTCGCCTTCGCCGGTCACCGTTACGCCGTTGTAGAAGCGGCGCTGGCGATGCACGATCTCACGTACGGGCACGCCGGTGATCAGCGCCGAATGCCGGTCGGCGGCAAAACGCCCCATCACGTCGATATAGCCCTGGGCCTGGTCCTTGAGTACCGGCACGGCGGTTTCCGGCCACACCAGCAGGTCGACCGGCTTTGACCTGAAGCTCATGTCGCGGTACAGCGCCAGTTGCGCATCGATGTGGGCTGGGTCCCATTTCAGATCCTGCTCGACATTGCCCTGCAGGGCCGCGACCTTCAAGGGGTCGCCCGCAGGCGTGGTCCAGGCGTGGCCCTTAAGGGCCATGCCGATCACCCAAGGCGCTAACAGCAGCACCACACCCACAGCCAGGAACGACGGGCGTTGGCGCAGACGGTGCAGGTTGCACAGCAGCGCAGCGGTCAATGCCAAGGTGAAGGACACCAGCCACACCCCGCCCAACGGTGCCAGGCCGGCAAGGGGGCCATCGAGCTGGCTGTAGCCGGCGTAGAGCCAGGGGAAACCGGTGAGGAACCAGCCCCGGAACGCCTCCTGCAACAGCCACAGCGCGGCAAAGCACAAGGCATCTGCCAGCGGCGCCTCGTTGCGCCGCAACCAGCGCGCCCATAACCAAGTGGGCAAGGCGAAGAACCAGGCGAGGGCGGCGAAGAATGCCAACAGCAGTGCGATCGCCAACAAAGGCGAAGCGCCGCCGTAGGTGTTCATGCTGACATAGATCCACCAGGTGCCGGCACCATACAGGCCGAAACCGAACCACCACCCGCGCCACATGGCCTGGCGTGGGTTGAGTTCTCGTAGGCCCAGGTACAGCAGGGCAATGGACAACAAAGCCACCGGCCAGATATCGAACGGTGCCAGGGCCAGGAGCGTCGATGCGCCGGCCGCCAAGGCCAGCAGGTTACCGGGCCAGCCGGGGCGGGTGATCCAACGCATGTGAGTCCTTAACGGGTGATCGGGGTCAGTCGCAGCAAGTGTATCCGCCGGCTGTCGGCGTTGAGAATACGGAACTTGTAGGCGCCAATCTCGGTGGTTTCATTACGCTTGGGCAGGTGGCCGAAGGCGCTCATCACCAAGCCGCCAACGGTGTCGAACTCGTCATCGGAGAACCCGCTGTCGAAGAACTCATTGAAGTTGTCGATCGGGGTCAACGCCTTGACCAGGAAGTCGCCACTTGGCAGCGGCTTGATGTAGCTGTCTTCTTCGACGTCATGCTCGTCTTCGATATCGCCGACGATCTGCTCCAGCACGTCCTCGATGGTCACCAGCCCGGCCACGCCGCCGTATTCGTCGATGACGATGGCCATGTGGTTGTGGTTGGCGCGAAATTCGCGCAGCAGCACGTTCAGGCGTTTGGACTCCGGCACGAAGGTGGCCGGGCGCAGCAAGTCCTTGATGTTGAAGCTGTCGCCGTTCTCCTTGAGGATCAGCGGCAGCAGGTCCTTGGCCAGCAGGATCCCGAGCACATCGTCATGGCTTTCGCCGATCACCGGGTAGCGCGAGTGGGCGGCGTCGATGACCGCCGGCAGGAATTCGCGCGGCGATTGGGTCGCCTTGATGCTGATCATTTGCGAACGCGGAACCATGATGTCGCGAACCTGCAGGTCTGCAACCTGGATGGCACCCTCGACGATGGTCAGCGCTTCGCTGTCGAGCAGCTTGTTCTGATGGGCTTCGCGCAGCAGCTCAAGGAGCTCCTGGCGGTTTTTCGGCTCATGGGCAAAAGCCTGGGTCAGTTTACCCAGCCAGGACTTTTGCCCGTTGCTCGATCGATCTTCGCTCATGGCGTTTCTCGTGATCCTTGGTGTATCAGTGTGTGAGAGGTTCGTTTTCATCGTCGGCATAGGGGTCGGGGTGACCCAGTTCTGCCAGCAATTCCCGTTCCAGCGCTTCCATTTCCTCGGCCTCATCGTCCTCGATGTGGTCGTAGCCGAGTAGGTGCAGGCAGCCGTGAATTACCAGGTGTGCCCAGTGGGCTTGCAAGGCTTTGCCCTGTTCGGCAGCCTCGCGCTCGACCACTGGCACGCAAATCACCAGATCCCCCAACAGTGGGATATCCAGCAGATCGTCGGGTACGTCCGCCGGGAACGACAGGACGTTGGTCGCGTAATCTTTGTGCCGATAGGTGTGATTTAGTTCGCGGCCTTCGGCTTCGTCGACCAGACGAATGGTCATCTCGGAATCGGCGCTGCGCTGGCGCAAGGCCAGCTCGCACCAGCGGCGGAAAGCAGCGTCATCCGGGGCGGCAGCGTCCGTAGCCCTTTGCAAATCGAGCTCAAGCATCTTTGCCGGGCGCCTCGGGCTTGGCCTGACGGGCATCGAAGCGGTCATAGGCTTCGACGATACGCTGTACCAGTGGGTGACGAACCACATCCTTGGGTTGGAAGTGGGTGAAGCTGATGCCCGGCACGTCCTTGAGCACCTCGATCACATGGGCCAGGCCCGACTTGGTGCCACGCGGCAGGTCGACCTGGGTGATGTCACCGGTGATCACCGCCGTGGAGCCGAAGCCGATGCGGGTGAGGAACATCTTCATCTGCTCGAGGGTGGTGTTCTGGCTCTCGTCAAGGATGATGAAGCTGTTGTTCAGCGTGCGGCCGCGCATGTAGGCCAGCGGGGCGATCTCGATCACCTGGCGCTCGATCAGCTTGGCCACGTGCTCGAAGCCGAGCATCTCGTACAGCGCGTCGTACAGCGGGCGCAGATACGGGTCGATCTTCTGAGCCAGGTCGCCGGGCAGGAAGCCGAGCTTTTCACCCGCTTCAACAGCTGGGCGCACCAGCAGGATGCGGCGCACCTGCTCGCGTTCCAGGGCATCGACGGCGCAGGCCACGGCGAGATACGTCTTGCCGGTACCCGCAGGGCCAATGCCGAAGTTGATGTCGTTGCCCAGGATTTCCTTGACGTAACGCTGCTGGTTGACGCCGCGCGGGCGGATGTTGCCCTTGCGCGTGCGCAACGAAACGCTCACTTCATTCACCGCCGGGTTGTCGATGTTCTCGACCGTCGACTCCTGCAGGTACAGGTGCACGGTTTCCGGCGACAACTCGGTGGCCTTGGCCTCACGGTAGAGACGGCGCAGCAGTTGCTCGGCAGCGGAGGTGGTCTTGGGTTCGCCGATCAGCTCGAATTGGTTGCCGCGGTTGCGGATTTCGATAGCCAGGCGTTGTTCGATCAGGCGCAGGTGCTCGTCGAACTGGCCGCACAAATTGGCGAAACGGTGGGCCTCGAAAGGTTCGAGGATGAAACGATGAGGTTGTATGGGTGCGTTCAAGGTCGTTTTTAGCCGCTCGTCGGCGATGGAATTGAACTCAAGAATAACCCTTGAGCGGCAGTGGCGAAAGCACTGAAACGATCAAGGGTAGGTATGGGCCGCCAGGCTGCGTTTGCCGGAGGCTGCTCTGCTATGATGCGCGCCTTTTCTTACGCATGTGCTATCGCGCCGATCATGAGCAAACGTGAACCTGCCATCTATAAAGTGATCTTCCTCAATCAGGGGCAGGTCTTCGAAATGTATGCCAAACAGATCTATCAGAGCGACCTGTGGGGCTTTCTGGAAATCGAGGAGTTCGTGTTCGGCGAGCGCACCCAAGTGGTGGTCGACCCCAGCGAAGAGAAGCTCAAGAACCAGTTCGAAGGGGTGATTCGCAGCTTCGTACCCATGCACTCGATCGTGCGTATCGACGAAGTGGAGCGGCTTGGCACTGCCAAGATCAGCGAAGCCAAGGCCGGCGGCAACGTCATGCCATTCCCGATGCCCATGCCGGAGCGCTGAGCCTCAGGGAAGTGGCGAGAACGGTGTGCGCCCTTCGGCGTTCTGCAGTTCCAACAGGTATTTGCGGAAGATCTGCCCAAGTACCTGGGTAGCGTGCTCCAGCTCGTCGCGCGGCATCTGCTCGGTCACTTCGTCGGCCATGTCCAGGGCGTCTTCTGCGCCGTTGACCGCAGCCATTTTCAGCAGGATGTAGGCCTGCACGTTGTTGGCCTTGACCCCTTCGCCATGGAAGAACATGGCGCCAAGGCGGTACTGCGCTTGGGCATGGCCTTGCAAAGATGCCTTTTGGTACCAGTCCAGGGCCTTTTTGAGGTTTTGGGGCGTTAGCGTGTAGTAATACTCGCCAAGCTCGAACTGCGCCTGGGCGTCCCCGGTCGCCGCTGCCTGCTCGCAGGTTTTGAGCGCGTTCTGCAGGTCTTCTGGCTGAACATTGAGCGTGCAGCGCCCCGTTGCCGGAATCAGCAACGAGTTACCGCCCTCCGCCAAGGCCAGCAGGGGCTGAAGAAGCAACAGGCAGCCCAGGGTCAGGGCGCGGCCGGTGCGGTTCATGGGGATCGACTTACCTCTGCAAAGCTGCGGCCAATGTCTCTGGTGGCACATTATGGGATAAGCAGCGCCAACCTTACAAAGTTTTACGCGAATTTCTCTATTGATAAAGCTTTGCTGATTCGACAGCGCATTTATTCCGTGCACGGGCCTCTTGCCAGCCAGTCCACTCCCATCAGTAAACGCATCACTGTAGGAGCGGGTACACCGGCGAAGAGGCCCCTGCAGGCCAACCTTTACTTCAGCGCGGCAAAGGCTTTTTCAGCAGCGTCCAGGGTAATTTGCAGCTCTTTTTCCCCATGAACGATCGAGGTGAAGCCTGCTTCGAACGCACTCGGCGCCAGGTAAACGCCGCCGTCGAGCATCAGGTGGAAGAAGCGCTTGAACCGCTCGGCGTCGCTGGCCATCACATCGTCGAAGGTGACGATGTCGTCGGCGCCACTGAAGTACAGGCCGAACATGGCGCCTGCCTGGGTGGTCACGAACGGTACGCCAGCAGCGTCGGCGCGTTGTTGCAGGCCGTCGAGCATGCGGCTGGTGAATGCGCTGAGTTCGTCGTGGAAGCCAGGGCGGCTGATCAGTTTCAAGGTTGTCAGGCCGGCAGCCATGGCCAGGGGGTTACCCGACAGCGTACCGGCTTGGTAGACCGGCCCCAGCGGCGCGATGCAGCCCATGATCTCGCGCTTGCCACCGAAGCAGCCCACCGGCATGCCACCGCCGACGATCTTGCCGAAGGTCGACAGGTCCGGCTTGATCCCGTAGTGACCTTGGGCGCCGCCCAGCGAAACGCGAAAACCGGTCATCACTTCGTCGAAGATCAGCACCACGCCGTGCTTGTCGCACTGCTCGCGCAGCCCTTCGAGGAAGCCAGGTGCTGGTGGTACGCAGTTCATGTTGCCGGCGACCGGTTCAACGATGATGCAGGCGACGGTCTGGCCCACTTCGGCCAGGGTCTTTTCCACGGCTGCAATGTCGTTGAACGGCAGGGTCAGGGTGTGCTTGGCGAAGTCCGCTGGGACGCCTGCCGAGCTTGGCACGCCTTGGGTCAGCAGGCCGGAACCTGCCTTGACCAGCAAGCTGTCGGAGTGGCCGTGGTAGCAGCCTTCGAACTTGATGATGGCGTCACGGCCGGTGTAGCCACGGGCCAGGCGTATGGCGCTCATGGTCGCCTCGGTGCCGGAGCTGACCATGCGCACCATTTCCATCGACGGCACCAGCGAGCAGACCAGGTCGGCCATCTCGGTTTCCATGGCGGTCGGCGCCCCGTAGGACAGGCCGTGTTCGAGCTGGCGGCGCACTGCGTCGAGCACGTCTGGGTGGCCGTGGCCAAGGATCATCGGGCCCCAGGAGCCGACGTAGTCGACATAGCGCTTGTCATCTTCATCGACGACATAAGCGCCCTCAGCGTGCTTGAAGAACAGTGGGGTGCCTCCGACGCTCTTGAAGGCGCGGACTGGCGAGTTTACGCCGCCAGGGATGTGCTTCTGGGCTTGGGCGAACAGGGCTTCGGAACGGGACATAGGGGTCTTCTCTCGAAATCAGGAAGCGAACAGGGCGTTGAAGGCGCGGGCGCGGCGGGTGACTTCCTGCGCGCTGTCGGCGCCGAACAGGCCGTGGATCACCGCCAGTAGATCGGCACCGTGGGCGATCAGCGGGGCGGCATTGTCAAGGGTGACACCACCGATCACGGCGATCGGCAGTTTCACCTGGGCGCGGGCCTGCTCCAGCAGTTCAAGGTTGGCAGCCGGCGCGCCGGGCTTGGTGACGGAATTGAAGAAACGGCCGAAGGCGACATAGCTGGCGCCTTCCTGGGCCGCTTGTGCGGCCAGCTCGAGGCTGGCGTGGCAGGTGGACCCGATGATGGCCTGGCGGCCTAGCAAGGCACGGGCCGGGGTCAGTGGGCCGTCGGTCTGGCCCAGGTGCACACCGACGCCCAGGCGCGCGGCCAGCTCGGCATCGTCGTTGATCACAAGCCCAGTGCCGTAGCGCTCGCACAGCTTCATCAGTGCCTCGGCCTCGCGCAAGCGGCGCGCGGCGTCGTCACTCTTGTCGCGGTACTGCAGCAGGCACACGCCGCCTTCCAGCGCGGCTTCGACATGAGACAGGAAACGGCCGGCGAGCAGCTGGCTGTCGGTGATGGCGTACAGGCCGCGTAGTTTCATTGATAGCCTCTTTTCAGCTGCAGAAATCCAGGGGCAGGCGGCGCGGTACGTACTGGCCCCTGCCCAATTGCTCGGCGTCGCGCAGGGTGCGCCAGGTGTAATCCAGCGAGCTTTTCACTGCGCTTTGCAGGTGCTCGCCAAGGGCCAGGCGACCGGCCAAGGCGCTGGCCAGGGTGCAGCCAGAGCCATGGTAACTGCCAGGCAAGCGTTGGCAGGTCCAGGTGTGGCTTTGGCCGTCGCGGCTGTACAGGCGGTTATGGATTTCGTCTTCGTCGCCGTGGCCGCCGGTGATCAGCAGGTGCTTGCAAAACGGCAACAGCTTTTCGGCGCATTCGTCGGCAGTGCCCTCGGGCAGTTCGGCCAGGATGCGAGCTTCAGGCAGGTTTGGCGTGGCGATGGTCGCAAGCGGCAGCAAACGCTCGCGCAGGGCATAGCCGACTTCGTCCTTACCTAGGCGGCCACCACCACCGGCACGCAGCACCGGGTCACAGACCATCGGCAGGTGCGGGTGAGCACTGAGCAGTTCGGCGACAGTGTCGACCATGCCGATCGAGCCGAGCATGCCCAGCTTGACGGCGGCCACCGTGGAGTCGACCAGCACGGCGTTGGCCTGGGCCAGCACCCATTCACGGTCGAGCACACGGAAGTCGGAAACGTTGACGGTATCCTGCACGGTCAGGGCGGTCACGGTAGGTGCTGCGTGACAGCCTTGAGCGATCAGGGCTTCGATATCTGCCTGCAAGCCGGCGCCGCCACTTGGGTCGTGGCCGGAGAGACAGAGGACAACGGGGCGGGAGCTGTAGGTATTCATGGTCGGCGAGCTTACCACCAAACCCATTTGTGCGAATCGCCCGCCCAGTCAGATTTGCTGACCATGCAGTCAAATTATCTCGTCGAATGCCCCTCAAAGCCTTGATTTAGAGCCTTTTTAGTGAAAATTCGTACGGTCGGTTGCCTGGGTTGAAAGCTATGCTAGAGTGCTCGGATAACTCGATAAACGGGCTCTGCCGGATTTCGTCGTCTCAAAGGGATCGGAGGCCACCGCGACGCGACCGTGCAGGCGAAGCTGGGGCTGTATGCGCTATTTGCTGATTATGCTGCTGGGCTTGTTGCCCGCTCTGGCCGCAGGCGTCGAATTCGACGAAGCGACTCGTTACCTCCCGTTGGGCAAGGTCATGCAGGTCTACGAAGACCCTGATGGCAGCGCCAGCATCGCCCAGGTCAGCGCCCCCCTGTTCGCCAGCCGTTTTCGCACCCACCACCAGGACGTGCTGAACGCCGGCTATTCGACTTCGGTGTTCTGGCTCAAGGTCGACCTGCATTACCGGGCCTCTGCCACTGCCCAGCCGCGGCAATGGCTGCTGGAGCTGGCCTATCCCCCCATGGACCACATCGAGCTGTATCTGCCTGACAGCGATGGTCAGTTCCGCCTGGCCCAGCACACTGGCGATGCCTTGCCCTACGCCAGCCGACAGATACGCCAGAACAACTACCTGTTCGAGCTTCCACTGCAGCCAGGGCAGTCGACCACAGCCTACTTGCGTGTGTATAGCCAGGGCTCGGTACAGGTACCCTTGGCATTATGGTCCGCCGAAGCCTACATGGAAGACCAGCCGACGCGGTTCTATGTGCTTGGCATGATCTACGGCGTGTTGCTGGTGATGGCGGTGTACAACCTGTTCATCTACCTCAGCGTGCGCGACGTCAGTTACCTGTATTACATCCTCTACATTGCCGCGTTCGGCTTGTATCAAGTGTCGGTCAACGGTGCAGGGGTTGCCTATCTGTGGCCAGACAGCCCTTGGTGGGCGAATGCCGCAACACCCATGTTCATTGGTGCTGCAGGGCTGTTCGGTTGCCAGTTTGCGCGTCACTTCCTGCAGCTGGGCAAGGTTAGCCGCAGCCTGGACCGGTGGCTGCAAGTGTTGATGCTCGGTGGGGTGCTGGTGATGGTGCTGTCGGTGAGCATGCCGTACGGCATCGCCCTGCGAATGGCCACGGTGCTGGCGCTGCTGTTCACCGTGAGTATCTTCGCTGCCGGTTTATACGCCTGGCTGCGCGGCATGCGCGTTGCACGCTGGTTCATCATCGCCTGGACGGCGTTTCTGATCGGTGGGCTAGTCAACACCCTCATGGTGCTGGGATATCTGCCAAACCTGTTCATTACCATGTACGCCAGCCAGTTGGGTTCAGCGCTGGAAGTGGCACTGCTGTCGCTGGCCCTGGCCGACCGTATTAACAGCATGCGTGAGCAGCAGGCGCAGAACTTGCGTGACGCCGGCCAGGCCCTGGAGCACTTGAACCAGCAACTGGCCAGAAGCAACCACATCAAGGACGAGTTCCTCGCCACCATCACCCATGAACTGCGCACGCCGATGAATGGGGTAATTGGCTCGCTGGAGCTGATGCAGACATTGCCGATGAGTGCCGAGATGGCTCAGTACCAGCGTACGGCGGTCGGTTCTGCCCAGGACATGATGGACATGGTCGATGACATTCTCACCTTGAGCGAGCTACAGGCTGGCCGCATGCGCCCACAAACCCAGCCGTTCAGCCTGCGGCATACGCTGCATGAGCTGCGCGCTGGCTATGCCGGTACGGCCTTGGGCAAGGGCTTGTATCTGAGCCTGGATATTCCCGCCGATCTGCCGGACGAGCTCCTGGGCGATGCCCAGAAAATAGCCCGCTGCCTGGGTTGTCTGGTGGACAACGGTCTGAAATTCACCCATCAGGGGGGCGTGATGGTGCAGGTCCGCGGCCGTCGCCTTGGCCCGGACAGCCTGGTACTGACCTTTGCGGTCAGCGACAGTGGAATTGGGTTCGACGACCTGGACCAAGCCATTCTCTACCAGCGTTTCTACCAAGTTGATGGCTCCATGACCCGGCGTTACGGCGGCCTGGGGATTGGCTTGTCGATCTGTCGGCAGTTGACCGAGTTGCTGGGCGCCAAGCTGTCCCATGAATCGACGCGGGGCGTGGGCAGCCGCTTCGAGCTAGCCTTGAATGTGGCCATCGCCCAGGTGCAGGTGCCGCCGGGCAGGGCTTTTTCGGGGGCTACGCGGCTGTAGGTGCATGCCTTGAGAAGTTTGGCGCCTGTGAGACCGAGCGCCGCCCGCGCGGCGCATCGCGAGCTTTGCTCGCTCCTACGTTTGTTTCGGGCCAGTAACGCCTGTGACAGGCGCGCGCGACCGCCTGGTTCATACAACGCGATATCGCGCCAGGCCCCAAA
>NZ_JAFGYW010000244.1:0-491 GCF_017491595.1 Pseudomonas sp. 51_B | reverse complement strand
CCTTAGTGATGTAACACTTTGGTAGGCTCGGCCTACAGGGGAATCTTGACATATCTCTGCACTGTTAACCGAGGTGATTTAACTGTTGTCTAGGCTGTGCCCACAGGGGGATTGAGACATATCTCTGCACTGATCCCGAGGTGATACAACTCTTGCCTGGTCTCTGCCTACCGTGGACATTGTGACATATCTCTGCACTGATCTCCCAGGTGCTGTAACTTTAGTCTAGGCTCTGGCTACACGGCATTGTGACATATCACTGCACTGATCACCCAGGCGATATAACTCTTCTCTACGATCTGACCACAGGGTGCGTTGTGACATATCCCTGCAATGATCACCCAGGTGATATACCATTTGCCAAGGCTCTGCCTACAGGGGCATTGCAATGTATCTCTGCACTGATCACCTAGGTCTTGTAGCTATTTTCTAGGATCTGCCTACAGGGTGCTTTGTGACGTGTCCCAGCAAGGATTACCCAGGTGATGTAC
>NZ_JAFGYW010000243.1:0-492 GCF_017491595.1 Pseudomonas sp. 51_B | reverse complement strand
GTGTGCAGGGCCTGATTGGGGAAATAGCTGTAGCCGGACAGAACTGCCTTGATCGCACTCAGCAGTTCGGTCAGATCCTGCTGCTTGCACACATAACCCGCTGCACCCGATTGCATGCAACGCATTGAAAAATGTCCGGGAGCCTGGGAAGTCAGCACCAGCACTTTCACCGGCATGGCGGTGGAAGTCAGGCGAGCAATAACTTCCAGTCCATCGAGTTTGGGTATTCCAATATCCAGAATGACAAGATCCGGTATTTGTTCACGAGCAATTTGTAGTGCATCAACGCCATTATCCGTTTCTGCAATGACTTCGTAGCCATGCCGTTCCATCAGCATACGTACCGCAAGTCGAATGACGGGGTGGTCATCCACGATCAGCACTTTATTCATGGGCAAGTCCAGTTTTCGCTGTTCGAATTTTTAGAACACGCACGATATCCCAGTCACTTGCTTCAAGGGATGGCAACTTTTACACGCATTTGCATCGAGA
>NZ_JAFGYW010000242.1:0-493 GCF_017491595.1 Pseudomonas sp. 51_B | reverse complement strand
GCCTGCATCTGCTCAGCACCAGGTGTACAGCTCCCGCGAAACGTGCTGCTGGCTCAGCCACAACTGACTCCTTGTCATGATCATCTATGAGACCCGGAGTTATCAGAAGTCGATGGGACGGTTCCGCCTAGACTCGATTGCAGCGATATCCAGCAGCATCTCGTAACATAGCTGGGGCAGTGAATTGGACATAAGTCTGTTGGCGCTAAGATTAAAAGAGACGAAATACAAACGCCATCGCTCGAATCCAAGCCCAGCCAATCAGATGCCTAAAATACTTCCCACCCCATAAATAAATCGTTTTACTCCCGCTTCCGCGTGGCCGTGGAATGAACTAGATCATTACGCTGTTGCTCCATGATAGTTTTACTAATTGAACTTCGCTTACGATCTAGCCAACCGGCCTGACTTAACATATTTCCCACTTCCATCGATGTGCGCCAATACTCCAACAATTCTTCTTGGCTATTTTCGGACTGACCAACGACTAATG
>NZ_JAFGYW010000241.1:0-494 GCF_017491595.1 Pseudomonas sp. 51_B | reverse complement strand
CTTGATACCTATCGCACCGGTATCACCGTCACCCAGGTCAACGTACAGAGCGCAGCGGCACCGCGTGAAGTACAGGAAGCCTTCGATGACGTGATCCGCGCCCGTGAAGACGAGCAGCGTTCGCGCAACCAGGCTGAAACCTACGCCAACGGCGTTGTGCCGGAAGCCCGTGGTCAGGCCCAGCGCATCATCGAAGATGCCAACGGTTATCGCGACGAGACCATCTCGCGCGCCAAGGGTGAGGCCGATCGCTTCACCAAACTGGTCGCCGAGTATCGCAAGGCACCTGAAGTCACCCGCGAGCGTCTGTACCTGGACACCATGCAGGAAGTCTTCAGCAATACCAGCAAGGTCCTCGTGACCGGCAACAAGAACGGCCAGAGCAATCTGCTCTACCTGCCGTTGGACAAGATGATCCAGAACAGTTCGGGTAATGCACCGGTGACCGGTTCGGCCGCCAGCAACAACACGGACGTCACGCCGCATGTCACCGA
>NZ_JAFGYW010000240.1:0-495 GCF_017491595.1 Pseudomonas sp. 51_B | reverse complement strand
GATGATGTACGGCATCAACACCCACCGGCTGAACAAGGCATTGACCGATCTGCGCGCCGGTGAACGCTTCACCTATCGCTTCGCCTTCATCATGGGCCTGGGTAAAGGCAACTATTCGGTGTCCCTTAGCCTGTCGCGTCTGGACTCGCACCTGGATCGCAATTTCGAGTGGCGTGACTACGCACTGGTGTTCCACGTGATCAACAACCCTCGGGAGGATTTCGTCGGTTGTGCCTGGCTCGACGCAAAAACCCCCATTACCCGTGAAACCGAGGCCCGGCCTGTCGAGCGTGCGCCATGACCCGCCTCTTGGTTGAATGCACTCACGTATTCAAACACCCCAAGGTCAATTCGGGGATTCAGCGCGTGGTGCGCAACGTCATCAAGCAGCTGCCCGCCAGCGCTGAAGGCGTCGAGTGCATGCCGGTGGTGGTGATCAATGGCCAGCTCTACCGCGTGCTGCAACTGGCGCCACTCGATACACCGTTCTGGAAC
>NZ_JAFGYW010000239.1:0-495 GCF_017491595.1 Pseudomonas sp. 51_B | reverse complement strand
GTGCCGAACACTACGCCAGCAGTGACCGAAATCACTGACACCGTCGATACCTCGACGGTGAAGCTGAGCGCAGACACCTCGGTTGCCGAAGGCGGCACCGTGACTTACACCGCCACCGTCGGCGCGCCAGTCACCGGCTCGCCTGTGGTCGTGACGTTGGCCAACGGCCAGAACATCACCATCGCCGTCGGCCAGACCACTGGCTCCATCACCTACACTGCACCGAACGATGCCTTGACCGGCAACGCCCCGCTGACCAACTCGATCACTGGCGTAACCGGCGGTAACTACGAAAATCTGGTGGCGGACAACACTCCAGTTTCGACAACCGTCACCGACGTGGCCGACACCACCAATCTGTCGCTGAGCGCGACCGCTTCCGTGGCTGAAGGCGGCCAGATCACTTACACCGCGACCTTGACCAATGCTGCTGGCTCGCCAGTGACCGTGACCTTGTCGAATGGCGCCGTCATCACCATCCAGGCAGGCGAAACC
>NZ_JAFGYW010000238.1:0-495 GCF_017491595.1 Pseudomonas sp. 51_B | reverse complement strand
GTGCTGGAGTATCGCCAGGCGTTTCCCGAAGTGACCGTCGATTTGATGCTCTCCCAACGCATGCCCAATCTGCTTGAGGATCAGTTGGACGTGTCCATTCTGATCGCGCGAACGCTGCCGGATTCGGCGTATGTCAGCCAGAAGATCGGCGTCAGTCACTGCGTATTGGTGGCCTCTCCGCAATACCTGGCGCGGCATGGCGCACCCGAAACCCCGGAGCAGCTTTGCGATCATCAATGCCTGCTGCTTGGTACCGTGGATTACGTGCGTGATGAATGGCAGCTCAAAAGCAAGGCGGGCGATGCGACGTTCATCCCGAGCGGGCCGAGTTTCAGCGTGAACGATATGGACGCAATGGCCGTGGCCATTCGCGAAGGGGCGGGGATTGGTCTGTTGGCAGGCTTCACGGCGATCGACGATTTGCGTACCGGCAGGCTGGTGCGGGTGCTGCCCGATTACCACACCTACGAGCGCAATGTTTACGCGGTCTACACG
>NZ_JAFGYW010000237.1:0-495 GCF_017491595.1 Pseudomonas sp. 51_B | reverse complement strand
ATGCACAGGGCGAGCAGACCATCCAGCAACGGATCGTCATGCAACGCGCGTGGATCATGGCTGAGTTGAACTCGACTGACTTCTGATTCCACGCTCGACACTCTTTAACAGTTGAAAGGGATAACTCAGTTCATCCCAGGCAGCTGGACCTTGGGCTTCACGTCGTTCTGCACAACGGATGCCAACGGCGCGACCACTCCCTGGCTTTTGAGCAATTGGCCCATGGTCGCCTTGATTCGGTACTGAGTAAATAACTGAATGTTCTTGATTTCCGCCAGACGCCGCGAGGCGGTGAACAGCTCGTTTTCGCTGTCGAGCAAATCCAGCAGGGTGCGTTCGCCGAGGCTGAATTGACGCTGGTAGGCGGTACGCACCGAGGTGCTGCGATCGACGTACTGCTGAGCGATCGGCACCTGAGCGTTGGCGTTGTTCAGGGCGTTCCAGGCCAGGCCGAGCTCTTCGTTCAACTGACGCAGGGCGTTGTTGCGGATGTCC
>NZ_JAFGYW010000023.1:0-71351 GCF_017491595.1 Pseudomonas sp. 51_B | reverse complement strand
TCAGTAGTGAAACGATGCATCGCCGATGGTAGTGTGGGGTTTCCCCATGTGAGAGTAGGTCATCGTCAAGATTCATTTCGCAAAACCCCTATCTGCGCATGCAGGTAGGGGTTTTGTCTTTTCTGGCTTTTGCTGATTGCGTATTGATAATGCGGCGCTTTGACGCTGCAAGCAAAGGTCATTTGTCTGTATCCTCCTGTGCGCCCCGTTAGTGGGGTGAGATAATATTTCTCGCAATTAAACGTGACTTGTTCGCGCTTAGGCTGCGTCAAGACTTAAGTTCGGGGCAATCCTGGCCCCCGAACCGAGCGATGCCAGCGTACCGTGCTGCGCATTTCTGGACGATTAACGTCCGATCACTTGAGGTTACAAGCAAGATGGCCAAGGCCGCCGATGTCGTTGTGCAATGCCTGGAAAACGAAGGTGTCGAGTATGTGTTCGGCATTCCTGGTGAGGAAAACCTCGACCTGCTGGAATCCCTGCGCAAGTCGAAGATCAAGCTGGTACTGACCCGCCATGAGCAGTCCGCAGGTTTCATGGCCGCCACCTATGGTCGCCTGACCGGCAAGACTGGCGTCAGCCTGTCGACCCTGGGCCCTGGCGCGACCAACCTGGTAACCGCCAGTGCCTATGCCTATCTGGGCGGCATGCCGATGATGATGATCACCGGCCAAAAGCCGATCAAGAAGTCCAAACAGGGCCGCTTCCAGATCATCGACGTGTGCGGCATGATGGACCCCATCACCAAGTACACCCACCAGTTCGCTTCGGCCGACAACATCCCGGCACGTATGCGCGAAGCATTCCGTCTGGCTGAGGAAGAAAAACCGGGCGCTGTACACCTGGAGCTGCCTGAAGACATTGCCGCCGAGCAAACCGACGCGCTGCCGATCCCGCGCAGCCTGCACCGCCGTCCGCTGGCCGAGCACGTGGCCATCGAAGCTGCGGTAGAAAAACTGCAAAAAGCTCGCAGCCCGATTCTAGTGATCGGCGCCGGCGCCAACCGCAAGATGACCGCCAAGGTCCTCAAGCAGTTGATCGACAAGACCGGTATCCCGTTCATCACCACGCAGATGGGCAAGGGTGTGGTCGACGAACGCCACCCGCGCTTCCTCGGCAACGCCGCGCTGTCCTCCGGTGATTTCGTCCACCGCGCCATTGAAGCGGCCGACCTGATCATCAACATCGGCCACGACGTGATCGAGAAGCCACCGTTCTTCATGGTCCGTGGCGGCACCGAAGTCATCCACATCAGCTTCCGTTCCGCCGAAGTCGACGCGGTTTACTTCCCACAAGTGGAGGTGATCGGTGACATCGCCAACGCTGTATGGCAGATCAGCGAAGCCCTGACCGACACCGCTCACTGGGACTTCACCCGCCTGATGGCCATCCGTGAGGCCAACGAAGCTCAAATCGCCGAAGGCGCCGATGACGATCGCTTCCCGGTCTACCCGCAGCGCCTGGTTGCGGATATCCGCCGCGTGCTGCCATCCGAAGGCATCGTCGCCTTGGATAACGGTATCTACAAGATCTGGTTCGCTCGTAACTACAAGGCGCACAAGCCCAACACCGTGCTGCTGGACAACGCCCTGGCGACCATGGGCGCTGGCTTGCCATCGGCCATGGCCTCGCATCTGGTTTACCCGGATCGCCCGGTAATCTCGGTATGCGGTGACGGCGGCTTCATGATGAACAGCCAGGAACTCGAAACCGCAGTGCGTCTGGGCATGCATATCACCGTCGTGATCCTGCGTGACGATGGCTACGGCATGATTCGCTGGAAGCAGGCCAACATGGGCTTCACCGATTTCGGTCTGGACTATGGCAACCCGGACTTCGTCAAGTACGCCGAAGCCTACGGTGCCAATGGCCACCGCGTGGAAAGCGCCGAGGGTCTGCTGCCGCTGCTGGAGCACTGCATCAAGACCCCAGGTGTCCATGTGATCGACTGCCCTGTCGACTACAGCGAGAATGACCGCATCCTCAACAGCGAACTGCGTGAGCGCGCGCTGGCGGTTTAAGCTGTAACGGCCCTTCTCACGGGCAAGACTGCTCCAACGTAAACTGGAGCTGGCTTGCCCGCGTTTCTTTCTGGCAGTAGCTATTCAGCGCACTGCAGTGTGATTGATCCATCATGCTCATGCTCCACTAATCGGAGCACCAGATCATGACCATCGGATCGACGCACAATCATCCCGCTGATTTGGCCATCGAGCCAGACGGCCTCATCCAGCCATGGGCTGTCCGTTTCCCTAACCCCCCAGACCTTTGTTTTGACTATCGCCGGTTGGTTGAGCAGGCTGGCGGAATAGCGAGCGCCACACGCCATGAACATCGTATTTGCATAGTAGGTGCCGGCGTCACCGGTTTGACTGCTGCGCGAGAGCTATTGCGCTGCGGCTTCACCCATATCACGTTGATCGAGCAATCCCGACGTGTAGGCGGTCGTCATCTGACGGTGGTGAACAACGGTGAAGATTATAAACAGCCCTCGACACCCTTCGAGATGGGGGCCATGCGCATGCCGTTCTTCAATAGAAGCGTTGAGGCACCTAAAGCCGGGCGCTCGCTGATGGCGCACTACGCCCAGTTATTCGATCTGCACATTTCCGATTTTCCAAATCCCGGTACACGATGGGTCAATGCCACAGGTATTTATCTGCGGGAAGGTCAGCTGGAGGGTAAGGGCGAGCCGGAGCTGTTGTTGTGGCATAACCCGGAGGGTGATACGCCACCACCAAGCACCATACTGGCGTCGGTTCATGACAAATGGCGGCGTTTCGCTGAGCAGTTCGCAGAACGGGTGGCAGCTGTGTACGGTACGCAAGAGTGGCAGGCGATGTGGTCAGCCATAGTCGAACGTTATCATCGGTTGTCATTCCGTGAACTGGTCCGAATGCCAGTTCTGCAGGCTTGGGACCCAAAAAAGGCAGGTGACTTCGGCGGGTTGGGCATGACGCGGGAGGAGTCTGCCGTTTTTTATGCAATCGGCATTGGTGATGGCAGTTGGGGAGCCTTCTATGACGTCTGCTGCCTATATCCGCTGCGCACAGCCATTTTCGGTTTCAGTAGCCACTTGCAGTTGGTCCATGGCCGAGTCGATCAAGATGGCGACCCTTTAGCCGCCCCTTACCTTGGAGCAGGCAGCGTGTCTGACAGCAGAGGGCTTCAGTTTCAGGCGCCTGCATATATTGGCCTGGCTGCCCTTGATGAATGCTTGCTGTTCATGGACATCGAGGGACCAGACTCATCGCTCTATCGCCATTTGCTGACACGAAAGGATGGCCTACTGACCGATAGTTCGGTAAGTGGGCTTCACAAGCAACCCGACGGAAAGATCCGAGTTGAGTATCGCTGGCAGCATAGCCAGCCAGAGCGAGTGCAATTACTCGATGCAGCGTTTGACAGCGTCATCCTCACTACGCCTTCGTGGCTCATTGAAACAAATATGCGCCTGGAAGGTTTCAGCCAAGAGATGTTGCCTCGATCGGTGATTGATGCCTGGACACATGCCCACTGGGAAACTAGCTGCAAAATCTACGCACCGTTGCACAAAAGCTTTCTAGACCTTAATAAACGGCTGCCTCAGATTCTGGTAACCGACAGCTTCGTGCACGATGTCTACGCCTACCGCTACAACGACCGTTACCCAGAGGACTGCATCCTGCTGAGTTACACCTGGGAGGATGATGCAACGAAACTGGCCGTTTTTACTGATGACGAACTGGGCGATAAATGCATCAAAGAACTCGACCGCATTCTGTTGCGCTGCAGCAATATTGCAGAACCCATTTCGCCCTACATCGATACCCGAAACATTCGCATACAACGATGGATGACAGACCGAAACGCATTGGGCTGTGCGAAGTTGTATCGTCCCGGCACCTATTATGATGCTGTCAGCCTGATGAAGTATAACCGTGACTTCAGCTGCGCTTCTGGGCTCTACCTGGCCGGCGAATCCTTCTCCGTCGACGCTGGCTGGACAGAGCCTTGCCTTCGCACGGCCATCGATGCCGTGATCAATCTGTGCAATCACACCTCTGCTCGTTTCAATGGGGGGTTCGATCTTGTCCACTATCCGCATTACCAGGTTCAGTAAGTGCGGGGATTCGAAGCATATTCCTAGGCTTTATCTTACATCCTGATTCGCCTTTTCCTTCAAGCCCCGTGGGTGTCCCCTGACTGTCGCGCCACGGGCAACTCCCGTTTTACTTGGCGTCCTTCCACAACAATCAAAAACGAAGGAAGCCGTCATGTCTGTATCCAGCAGTGCTGTAAGTCCCGTCCGTATCGCCGTCATTCAATTCGACCCGCAAGTGGGTCTGGAGCACGCTGAAAGTAACTTGAGCCGAGGTTTGGCCCTGGCCTGCCGTGCAGTCAGCGAAGGCGCCAATCTGATTGTGCTGCCGGAGCTTGCAAATACAGGCTACACGTTCCATTCGCGAGCCGAAGCCTATGCGCATGCCGAAGTCCTGAACCATGGTCCAAGTCAGCAAGCCTGGGCCGAGTTCGCGCAAAGCAATCAGGTCTACCTTGCTGCCGGCTTCGCCGAGCGGGACGGCCTGAGACTCTATGACAGTGCCGTGCTGTTCGGCCCACAAGGCCGCCTCGGGCACTATCGCAAGGCGCACTTGTGGAACCAGGAGAAGCTTTGGTTTACCCCAGGAGACCTGGGCTTTCCGGTTTTCGAAACGCCGATTGGCCGCATCGGGCTGCTGATTTGCTGGGATATCTGGTTCCCTGAAGTGTCGCGGCTGATGGCGGGTCAAGGAGCCGATATCATTTGCAGCTTGAATAACTGGGTGTGGACACCGCCGCCACTGTTCGATGCGGCGGGGCGCTGCATGGCTTCGTACCTCACCATGACCGCTGCCCACGTCAACAATCTCTACATCGCAGCCGCAAACCGCATTGGTAATGAGCGGGGAGGGCGCTTCCTTGGCTGTTCGTTGATTGCAGGTACAGATGGCTGGCCGATTGGAGAGGTCGCCGATGCGCAGGAGCAATGCATCGTCTACGCCGATGTCGACCTGAGTGCAGCGCGCTCGGCCCCCATCTGGAACAGCCTCAACGACCTGCCGCGAGACCGTCGTACCGATTTATACGATGCCGCGCTGGGTTATCGCATGCATCCTCTGATGCCACGCTGAGGGGGTCTTATGGAACAGACATCTCCTTGCGCGCGGCATCACATGCTGTTGTTCACCCTGCTGACCCTCGTAGCATTGCTGCTCGCCAGTGTGGTGGTTAGCCCATTTTCTGACTACGCAACGCTGTCCGCTTCACTGGATCAGCCATTGAGCCGGCTGCGCTGGATCGTCGGCGATATCAGTGAAGTTGCCTTCTATAAACACGAGTTGCCAGCGCTGGGCATGCTGGTGGGCGCCTGCCTGGCCCATTTTGCACATGTGCAGGGATATCGTTGGCAGGGCTTCGCTATCTGCTATGGTAGCGGCCTGTGGCCCTGGTTGTTCATGAGCTCTCTGCTTGGCCTGCTGCTAAGCCATATGCTCTGGGGTTGGACACTGGCTAGCGGTCTCTGGCAACCCACCTTTGTGGCCTTCGTTTCGTTGCCGGCTGCCATGGTGCTGTTGTTCGGCGGCGGCTGGCGCGTCTGCCTCTCAGGGGCGTTGCTGGGAGCCGTGTTGGTGACGCCTGCCAGCCTGCTGTTGGTCAACTTCCTGTGCTACCCACTGCAGGTTCCGGTGGTGATTGGCAACGTTTGCGGCATGGCGCTGGCAAGCCTGTTGGCTTTCATGCTTTGTAAGCGCTTTCCATCTTTGGTGCGTGACGGCTTGCGTCCTCGAATGCCGGCGCTCGTCACTGACAAACCAGATTACGGTGCGTTTTGGGTGTTGCGTCGGGTGCTTGCCGACTTCAGCGAAGCAGCGTTTTTCGGTAATGAGCTGGCCAGCCTGGGTCTGCTGACTGGGGCGCTGCTCGCCTATGCGTTAGCCCCGCTAGGCCCCGCCTATGGCTCTGAGTTGTTGTTGCCCATGCTTGTCGGCCAGGCCTTGGCCTCGCTACTGGGTGTGTTGCTTTGGCGGCGCCATTGGCGAGCGCGTGGTTGGTATCCGACCTACATTCCCATCGTATCGGTGGTGCCTGCCTCAGTGCTGACACTGGGTGGTGACTGGCTCGTGGTGCTGAGCAGTGCCGCCCTCGGGGCGCTGTTTGCGCCGCCTTTAGCGGCAGCTATCAGTCAGCGCTTGCCGGGTTACATGCACGGTTATATCGGCAACGTTGTATCAATGGCCATTTGCACATTTGGCATCGTATCGCTACTCGTGCTGATCAGAGGAGCTGGAGTATGAGCGAGAAAACCCGTCTGCCTCGATTATCGCTAGGCTGCTTGGGGGGAACGGTCAGCATGCAGCCAGCGTCGCCAGGCAAAGGGATAACGCCGAGCCTGGAAGGCGATGATTTGTTGGCTGCAATACCGCAGCTAGCAGCGCTTGCCGAAATCACCAGCGTTACGCTTTGCTTGCTGCCCAGTGCATCGCTGACCTTCCAGATCATGCTAGACGTGTTGGCCTGGGCGCGTTGTGAAGTGGAGCGTGGAGCCCAGGCGGTGGTGCTGACCCAAGGTACGGACACACTTGAGGAGTCTGCCTATCTCCTTGATAGGTTGTGGCCTTACGACATCCCTCTAGTTATGACGGGGGCCATGCGTGCGGCCAGTCAGCCGGGTAATGATGGGCCGGCCAACCTGTTGGCTGCAGTGCAGGTGGCACTGTCGATCAACAGTCACGGGCGTGGCGTGCTGGTTGTAATCAACGATCAGATTCATCAGGCCGCCCATGTTCGCAAGACTGCCAGCATGGCGATGGCTGCCTTCCAATCCCCTGGATGTGGGCTGGAAGGGTGCGTGGTGGAAGGGCGAGTGCTTTATCGATGCTCTGCCGCGCCGCGCAGGGTCCTGGCGCCGCCACAACGGTGCGATCAGCGTGTCGCACTTATCGAGGCCTGCCTGGATGCCGATATTGCACTGCTAGAGACCATTCCTGCGCTGGGCTACGAGGGGCTGGTCGTCGCCGGGTTCGGGGCTGGCCATGTATCAGCTGCCTGGTCCGAGGCACTGGCGCGGATCGCTCGTGACATGCCGGTGATCGTGGCCAGCCGTACCGGTTGTGGGCCGACTGCTGACGCCACTTATGGCTTTGTCGGTGCTGAAATCGACCTGCAAGCCAAAGGCGTGTACATGGCCGGGATGCTCTGCCCACGCAAATGCCGAGTGTTGCTGTGGCTGCTGATTGGCCAGAGTAACCCAGTGGTATTGCCAGACTGGCTGGCGCACTAGGGAAAATGCCCGCCGAGCCAAGGCGGCGGGCGAACCTGCAGCAGTCCTGTGCTAGGGTGCACACACCTTTGCTTTCCAGGACCTGAACCCATGCTGCCACCACTGAGCGAAAAAGAACTCGCCCGCCTCCAAGACCTGCTGATCACCTACGGCAACGACTACTCGGTGCTCAACCTGGCCGAGCTCAACGGCTTTTTCACTGCGTTGGCCAGCTCCCCGGTCGACGTGCTACCAGAGCAATGGCTGCCCACTGTGGCAGGTGGCAAAGTCCCTAAATTCAAGAAGCCTGCCCATGAGGAGGCCTATACCGCATTGATGCTGCGTTATGCCGACCAGGTCGCCGAGCAACTTGCGCAAGACCTCGAAGGCTTCGAGCCGCTGTTCGAGCACAGTGAGGCCGAGGAGGGCCCTGCGATCATCATGGAGGAGTGGTGCTTTGGCTACATGCGCGGCACGCAGGTCGCGGCGTGGGGCGAACTGCCGCCAGAACAGGACCAACTGCTCAAGGCGATTTCATTGCATGGGCTAGAAGACAATTTCGAGTTGCTCGATGCCATGAGCTTTGATGAATTGCAGGCCTGTGTGCCACAGGTTGTGCAAGCGGCGCGTAGCCTCTATCGGTACCAGAAGCATTCCCGGCATTGACCGCATGATTGTTTCGCTAGGCGAAATTATGGTTTGCTTCCCGCGCTGATTCACCTGCCAGGCGAATGACCGCAAGATGAGCTCCAACCGGGCACCACCGTGGTGCCCTCTTGGAGCCTGCATCATGATCAAATTCTACAACTTCCCCAAATCAGGCCACGCTCACCGTATCGAGCTGATGCTGTCGCTGCTCGACCTTCCCAACGAGCAGGTATTCGTCGACCTTGCCAAAGGCGCGCATAAGCAACCTGAGTTTCTTGCCCTCAATCCATTCGGCCAAGTGCCGGTGATCGAGGATGACGGCAACGTCATCGCCGACTCCAACGCCATTTTGGTCTACCTCGCTGCCACGTACGACAAGGCTGGCAATTGGCTGCCTCATGATCCGCTGAACGCCGCCCGGGTGCAGCGCTGGCTGTCGGTGGCTGCCGGCCCACTGGCCTTCGGCCCTGCCGCTGCCCGCTTGGTGACCGTGTTTGGCGCAGCCTTCAACACCGACGAAGTGATTGGCCGTGCGCATACCTTGCTCAAGGTCATGGAGGGCGAACTGGCCAAGGCGGCCTTCCTCATCGGCGACCAGCCGACCATCGCCGATGTAGCCAACTATTCGTACATCGCTCACGCACCAGAAGGCAATGTATCGCTGGAGCCCTACCCGAATGTACGCGCCTGGCTGGCCCGTATCGAAGCGCTGCCTGGCTTCGTCGCCATGCCACGCACCGCTGTGGGGCTACAAAGCCACATCTGAGCCACTCACGCACCTGAGGACTGTCGCCATGACGCAACTTCCCAACCATCGGATCTCGCCCTGGCATGCCGGTGAGAAGCGCCTGCAGGAGCAGGTGGGAGTGTCGCAGCGCATGGAAGTGTTCGGGCAGAAGGTCATCCGTGACTACATGCCCGACCAGCACCGCACGTTCTATCAGCAACTTCCGTTCATCATCGCCGGCTCTGTGGATCAGGCCGGCCGCCCCTGGGCGACCCTGCTCGAAGGCCCGGAAGGCTTCGTGAACTCACCCGACCCCCGGCAATTGCTGATCACGGCTCATCCTGCCGATGACGACCCTGCCATGCCGGGGCTGGCGGCTGGAGGGGCTATCGGCCTGCTGGGCATCGAGCTGCACACGCGTCGGCGCAATCGCATCAATGGGCAGATCGCTCAGGCGGCCGATGGCAGTCTGACCGTGCAGGTCGAACAGGCCTTCGGCAATTGCCCGCAATATATTCAACTGCGTGAATACACCCGGGTCGATGAGCCGGCTCAAAAGCGCGTCGATGCCCATAGGCTCGATGCCGTGACGAGCCAGATGATCGCCGCTGCAGACACCTTCTTCGTTGCCAGTTACATCGAGGATGAAAACGCACAGCGTTCGGTGGATGTCTCGCACCGTGGCGGGCGCCCCGGCTTCGTCAGGGTTGAAGGCAACCGCCTGACCATCCCCGACTTTGCCGGCAATTTGCATTTCAATACCCTTGGTAACCTGCTGGAGAATCCGCATGCCGGTTTGCTGTTCGTCGACTTCACCACTGGCGATGTGCTGCAGCTCAGCGGGCGCACCGAGCTGGTGCTGGACAGCCCGCTGATCAAAGCTTTCGAGGGCGCTGAACGGCTTTGGACACTGGACATCGAGCGCGTTGTGCTGCGCCGGGCCGCAGTCAGCCTGCGCTGGGTATTCAACGAGTATGCGCCGACCAGCCTGATGACTGGCACCTGGGAGCAGGCCGACCAGCAGTTGCAGCAGCGCCAACGCCAGGGCCAGTGGCTGACCTGGCAAGTGCTGCGGGTGGAGCAGGAGAGTCGTGACATCCGCTCGTTTTACCTTGCGCCCGATGCGCCAGTGGCATTCGCACCTGGGCAGCATATCCCCGTGCAGATTGCGTTGCAGGGCGCGGCGCCGTCGATTCGCACCTATAGCCTGTCCAGCGCCCCTAGAGACGAGTTCTTGCGCATCAGCGTCAAGGCGCAAGGCCCGGGGTCGCGCCATTTGCATGGGCAGATTGGGCCAGGCAGTACCTTGAAGGTGCGTTTGCCAATGGGCAGCTTCACGCTGGACAGCGCAAGCGAGCGCCCCGTGGTGTTGCTCGGCGCCGGGGTGGGCATCACCCCGCTGCTTGCCATGCTACGGGCATTGCTGGCGGCCGGGCAGGCGCGCCGCATCTATTTGTTCCACGGTGCGCGAAGCCTGAGTGACCTGCCGTTTCAACAGGAGCTGGCGCACTTGCAGCACCGCGCTGGGCCACGCTTGCGCCTGCATCGTTCACTGAGCCAGCCTGAGGCCCACGCCGTGCCAGGGCGTGATTATGAGCACACAGGGCGCCTTGGCATTGCCCAGGTCAAGGCGATGCTGGCATTGGACGATTATGACTTCTACCTGTGTGGCCCTGCCAGCTTCACGCAGGACCTGTACGAGGGGCTGCGCAGTGTGCACGTGCCGGATGCCCGCATCCATGCCGAAGCCTTTGGGCCATCGACCTTGCGCCGGCATGGCGAAGTCCCTCAGCCAACTTGGCAGCAGCCTCCAGCTGCCAGTGAGCCGGTGCCCGTGTACTTCGCCAGTTCTGCCAAAGAGGCGCGTTGGGCGCCGGGTAGTGGAACCTTGCTGGAGCTGGCTGAAGCCCGGGGGCTGACCCCGGATTTCAGCTGCCGCGGTGGCTCTTGCGGAACCTGTAAAACCAAGGTGGTCAGCGGGCAGGTGCATTACCCCAATCCACCCGCCGAGCGGCCAGAGGAGGGCACCGCGCTGATCTGTTGTGCGGTGCCGGCTCAGGCTCTGGTTCTTGAGCTTTGAGCTGGCCCCTGAGCGAACCGATGGCTGATAATGCCGCAACACTCAGGGCCCAGGAGCCTGCATGGACCAGATCCACCTGATGAAGGTGTTCGTGGCTGTCGGCGAGCTGGAAAGCTTTGCCGCTGCCGCCCGGCGCCTGGATATTTCCCCGGCAGCGGTTACCCGCGCTGTCAGCGCACTCGAAGAGCAGATTGGGGTCAAGTTGCTGCTGCGCACTACCCGCAGCGTGCGGCTGACCGAAGCAGGCGGCCGCTACCTGGAAGACACCCGGCACATCCTGGCCAGCATTCACGAGGCCAACGAGGCCGCTGCCGGTATCAACGCAACGCCAAAAGGCGAATTGGCCATTACGGCGCCGATCCTGTTTGGCAAGAAATTCGTCATGCCTTGCATAGTGCGCTACCTGCAACAGTACCCTGAGGTGGATGTATCGGCATACTTGCTCGACCGGGTAGTGAACATGGTCGAGGAGGGCATGGATGTGGCCGTGCGCATCGGGCCGCTGCCCGATTCTGGCCTCAAGGCCCTGCCCGTGGGACGAGTGCGGCGCATGCTGTGTGCCTCGCCCGATTACCTGGCGCGCATGGGCGAGCCCCGACACCCGTCGGATTTGTCGAAACATTGGGTGATCGCCACCACCAACCTGTCACCGCGCGCCGGCTGGCGCTTTGGCCTGGCCGACGAACCGACCCTGGTGCGCTTGAACCCACGCTTGACGGTCACCAGCAACGACGGTGCGATCGCGGCAGCCGTTGGCGGCTTGGGCATCGCCCGGCTGCTGTCGTATCAGGTGGTCGATGAACTGGCCAGCGGCCAGTTGCAGGTCATTCTCGCCGATTACGAAGAAGCCCCGTGGCCCATCCACGTGCTGCACCGCGAAAGCAAGTACGGCTCCGCCAAGGTGCGGTCGTTCATCGACCTGCTGGCGCAGGACCTACGCGCTCGACAGTTGGACTGACCGGCCAACTGTACTCGGCCACCTGCCAACCCAGGGCAACTAAAGTGCTTGGTACTGCATCTTGAACCCCAGACTGGTCGTATCGTGCGCCTGCAATAACTTCAACCCAGGCCGCCCTGGCAGGTGGTGCGCATTGATTGGGTGGCTCACTGGCTCAAAGCAGAAAAATGGCTGCTGATGCGGGCAGAACAGCAAAAAGTGCTCGGCGCCGCTGGCACTGCACACCAGCCGATACCCTGCGCTTGGATGCTCGATCACGCAGTCGCCTGGCCATCCGCTGAAGGCATGGTCGACCGTTTCGGCAGGCAGAAGCTGTGCTGTGGTCAAGCGCCACGGCTGTGGAATATCGGCTTGGCGTGATGGCAATTGTTCTGCGTCCGCCAGCCATACCGTGCGCGCGTGCGCACGCACTCGCGTATCGCGATAGCGCGGAAAATAGGGGTGCAAGCCCAGTCCATACCACGTGGCAGCCTTATCTTGATGAGTCACTTGCAGATCAAGGCTCAAACAGCCCTCCTGCAGGCGCACTTCCAATGTTGCCCGGTAGGCGAACGGCACAGTGCTATCGAGGCTGAGACGGGCCAGGCCATCGCTGTGCTGCTCGACTTGCCAGGCCTGTTGCCAGGCGCTGCCGTGGATCGGGTAAGGATCATGGCTGGTGTTCGGGCTCAGCGTCACCCAGCCATCTGGGCGCAGAAAACCGCCCCCGGCAATACGGTTGGACCAGGGCGCCAAAGGGTAGCAGCCCATTCGCCGCGGGTTGCCGCTGGCCAGCGCTGCTTCGTCCGTGTAGCGCAGCAGCGCCTGGCCGTTCGCCTTGGCCCGCCAATTGACCAGGCTGGCGCCCAGTTCCGGTGCCAGGCTCAGGCGTGTCAGGCGATCTTGCAGGTGTAGCATCAGGGCCTCCGGTAGGTCAGCAGAACGATGCCGCACACCACCACGGCGCCGCCCAGCAGTTGCAACCCGCTCAGTTGCTGGCCAAGTAACGCCCAGCCCAGCAACAAGGTGGCGATGGGTTCGACATTCATCACCGGCGCGTTCTGCGCCATGTTCAGCCTCGGCACGCAGACGAACAGCAAGGTAAAGGCCACGCCATACAGCACCACCAAGCTGGCCAGCGCCACCCAACCGCTGGTGCTGGCTGGCAACGATAAGCCTGCAGGCATTACCCCGCTCAAACCCGCAACCAGCATGCTGCTGAACACGATTAACAGGGTAAGAAGGCTGCGCACCGGGCCGCGGACGGCGGCCAGTTTGTGGTCAGTGATCCACAGGGCACCGGCGAATACGCAGGCCGCGCACAGTGCCAGGCTCACGCCTAAAGCCCAGTGCGGGTTGGCGTCACCGGTATCGGCCAACCGGGCAGGGACATCCAGCGCCAATACCAGGCCGCACAGGATCAGGCCCATCAATAGCACCGTACGCCGGGTGGGGCGTGCGCCTCCCAGGGCCCAGGTCAGTAGCGCCAGAATCATCGGAAAGGTGTTGCCTACCAGCAGCGCCAGGGCCACTGGAATACGTGCCACTGCCGAATACAGGCACAGGCTTTGCGTAGCGATCAGCAGCCCCAGCAGCAATTGCCAGCGCCGTGTCCCGGCGGGCAGGCCCAGTGGTTGGCGCTGCCACATTACAAGGCAGGCCAAGGCCAGCAAGGTCACCCCCGAGCGGCAGAGAATCGCCAGCAGCACGCCGGTATCGTCATCGAATGCGATGCGCGCGGCGATGTGGTTGCCGGCGAACGCGCACGCCAGCAGGGCGAGCAGAGCGATGGCCAGTTTACGCGGGAAGATGATTGCAGTAGAGCAGGGAGTAGCCATGTGCAGGTCCGTTTGCAGTAAGACCGAAGGGCCGCAGCGCGGCCCCTCGTTACGATTACAAGACGACGCTGGGTAACCACAGCGAAATAGCTGGGATATAGGTCACCGCCATCAGCACCAGAAACAGCGCCACATAAAACGGCAACAGCGCTTTCACGGTGGCCTCGATACTGACCTTGCCAATCGCTGACCCGACGAACAGCACCGCGCCTACTGGCGGTGTGATCAGTCCGATCCCCAGGTTCACCAGCATGATCATGCCGAAATGCACAGGGTCCACGCCGATACCAGTGATCACTGGCAGCAGGATTGGTGTCAGGATCAGAATCAGCGGCGCCATGTCCATCACCGTGCCCAACAGCAGGAGCATGAAGTTGATGCACATCAGGATCACATAGCGGTTATCCGACAGGGTCAGAAACGCCGTGGTGATCTTCGACGGGATCTGCATCAGGGTCATCACGTAGCCAAAGCTTGCGGCAAAGCCAATCAGGATCATCACGATCGAGATGGTGCGCACTGTGCGGTGCATCAACTTGGGCAGGTCGCGCCACTTATAGTCGCGGTAGATGAACATGGTCACGAAGAACGACCACACCACCGCCACCGCAGCCGATTCTGTGGCGGTGAACACCCCCGAGAGGATGCCGCCCAGGATGATCACCATGGCCATGAGGCCCCACAAGGCTTCACCGGCGATCTTCAACGCCTGGCGCAGCGGGATCACCTCGCCCTTGGGGTAGTTGCGCTTCTTGGCGAAGATCAGGCACAGGCCCATCATCACCGCGCTCAGCAGCAGCCCAGGCATCACCCCGGCCATGAACAGCGAAGCGATCGACACCGTGCCGCCTGCCGCCAGCGAGTAGAGCACCGAGTTATGGCTGGGAGGGGTCAGCAGTGCCTGCACCGAGCCGCTGACCGTGACGGCGGTGGAAAACTCACGTGGGTAGCCCTTGCGCTCCATTTCTGGAATCAGCACCGAGCCCACCGACGCGGTATCTGCCACCGACGAACCCGAGATGGCGCCGAAAAAGGTCGATGCGGTGATGTTCACCAGCGATAGGCCGCCGCGCACGAAACCCACCAGCACCCCGGCGAATGCCACCAGCCGGCGCGACATGCCACCCTCGGCCATGATGGCGCCGGCAAGCACGAAGAACGGAATGGCCAACAGCGAGAACTTGTTAACCCCACTGGCGACCTGAATCATCATCGCCTGCAGCGGTATATCGATGTACCACGCCCCGATCAGCGCCGACAATCCCAACGCATAGGCGACCGGCATTCCCAGCAGGATCAGCGCAATGAAACTGCCCAACAGAATGAACGCATCCATTTACGCCGCCCCCTCGGTTTCTTCCACCAGGTCGTACTGCACCACCCTGCGCTGGCTTTGGTCGCCGAGCAGGAGCTTTTCCAGCACGAATATCAACGTCAGCACCCCGCCGACCGGGATCGGGGCATAGCTCATGCCCACCCGCACGCTGGGCAGTGAGGCCATGTACTGGTTCCAGGTGGTGGCGCATAGCTTGAAGCCGTACCAGGTCATGAACACACACACCGCCAGCATCAACAGCTGGGTGAATATCGCTACCAGTCGCCGCAGGGGTTCAGGCAGGCGGTCGGTGACCATCGCTACCGCCATGTGCGCACCGGCCCGGTAACTGGCAGCCGCGCCGATGAAGGTGAATAGCACCATCAACAATATCGCCACCGGCTCCGGCCAACTGGACCCGGTACCCAGTACGTAGCGGGCGAAGATGCCCCAGGGAATGATCAGGGACATGGTCAGGATCGACAGCCCAGCCACCCAGATGCAGGCTCGATAAAGCCCGTCGTTGACGCTCAGCACAAGCATTTTCATAGGCATCACCAAAGCGGCAGGGCGACGGGCGTCGCACTGCCGAGGCCATCTTGGGAAGGGTTACTGAACGGCGTCGATGCGCTTCATCAGGTCGGCGTACTGGGCACCGTACTTCTCGCGCACCGGGGCGGTGGCATCGAAGAACGGCTTGGTGTCGACGGCGATGAACTCGACACCCGCCGCCTTGAGCTTCTCTTCGCTGGCAGCAGATTTGGCATCCCATAGCGCGCGCTCTTCCATTTGCGCTTCGCGGGCGACTTTCTGCACCAGTGCCTGCTGTTCGGGTGAGAGCTTGTTCCAGGTGGTTTTCGACATCACCACCGGCTCCGGCAGAATCAGGTGGTTGGTCAGGGTGAAGTACTTGGCGCTCTGGTAGTGGTTATGTTCGAGCAAGGTCGGCGGGTTGTTTTCGGCGCCGTCGATCACCCCAGTCTGCAGGGCGCTGAAGATTTCACCGGTGTCCATGGCAATGCCGTTACCGCCCATGGCGTTCATCATATCGATGAACAGCGGGTTGCCCTGCACGCGGATCTTCATGCCTTTGAGGTCTTCAAGCTTGCGCACGGGCTTTTTCGTGTACAGGCTGCGCGAACCGCCATCCATCCAGGCCAGGGCAACCAGGTTGAATTCGGAGTTGGTGATCTTATCGAGGATTTCCTGGCCGATCTCGCCGTCGATGACCTTGCGCATGTGTGCGTGGTCTCGGAACACGAACGGCATGTTGAACACGTTCACATCAGGCACTACCGGGCCGACGATGCCAAGGCTGACGCGGGTCATCTGCACCGCACCGATCTGTGCTTGCTCGATCACCTCCTTCTCAGAGCCCAATACCCCGCCTGGGAACATCTTGAACGTGATCTGACCATTGCTGGCCTGTTCAAGCTTTTTGCCCATGTTCTGTTCGGCAACCACGGTCGGGTAACCGGCCGGGTGGATTTCGGCGAACTTGATGTCCAGTGCCGAGGCTGGCATGGACAGGCTGAAAGCGAAGGGAAGTACGGCAAGAAGCAGCTTGCGTTTGAAGGTCATGGTGAAACTCCGTGGTTTTTATTATCTGGTTTCGCGCGTGATGCTGGGTGTTGGGTGATCGGGCCGGCCGCGTTCAAGGACGCCAGGCCGGCTCCTCCAGGCCCTGAACACCGGGGCGTAAAGCAAATACGCCTCCGGCCAGGGGTTGGTCGCTGAGGTCGCCCTCTGCCGGGCGAATGGAGGTGACGAACAAGGTGCTCAAATCGGCGCCGCCAAAGGCACACATCGCCGGTTTTTTCACGGGCACCGTCAGCGAGCGGTCCAGCCGCCCATCCGGGGTGAAGCGATGAATCTGCCCGGCGTCGTTAGCGCAGATCCAGTAGCAGCCGTCGGTATCGATGGCGGCGCCGTCAGGGCGGCCTGGGAAGGCCCGCATGTCGACGAACAGCCGCTGGTTGTGCGGGGTGGCGCTGTCGATGTCGTAATCGAAGGTCCAGATCTTCTGCACGTTGGGATGCGAGTCGGACAGGTACATGCGAGTGCCGTCCGGGCTGAAGGCCAGGCCATTGGGCACGATCATGCCCGTCAGTTGCTGGTGTACCTGGTTTGCGCCATCGACCCGATACAGTGCACCGACATGGGCACCTTGCGGCATGTCCATGAGCATGCTGCCGGCCCAGAAGCGGCCCTGGCGGTCGCAACGCCCGTCGTTCAAGCGCATGCCCGCTTGGGCGTGTTCGACCGCGCTGTACAGGTGGCTTTCAAGGCTACCGTCTGCCTTGGTTTGCAGCTGGAAAACGCCGCTTTCCATGCCCGCCAGCCAACCCTGGGCCGTGCGGGCAATACAGGCCAGCATCTCGTCGCCCTGCCACTGCTGATGGTTGCCATCCTTCCAGCGGTGCAACTGGCGGGCCGGGATGTCCACCCAGTACAGTGCTTGCTCGATCGGGTGCCAAACGGGGCTTTCGCCGGTGCCGTTGCGGGCGTCGACTATCAGTTCGCAGTGCATGCTCAAGCCTCCTGGCCGGGCGCTGAATCAGTTGAAGGGGCCGGATGCGACGAAGGCACCGCCCTGATAGACCATGCTCGGGTCGTCGGCGGCTGGCGCAGGTTGGGCCTCTACCGCTGCGCGAAACACTTCGGAGCTGTCCTTGGGCTGGTAACCCAAGTGCGCAGCGTGGCGGTTGTCCCACCAGACGGTGCGGTTGGCCGATGCGCCGTAGACCACGGTATGGCCAACCCCAGGGGTGAACAGGCCGCGCTCGATCAGTTGGGTCAGGTCGTCGTAGCTCAGCCACGTGCAGAGCATGCGTGGGTTTTGTGGCGCCTCGAACGAAGAGCCGATGCGAATGCTGACGGTTTCTATGCCATAGCGGTCGAAATAGAAGCTGGCGACATCCTCGCCGTAGCACTTCGACAGCCCGTAGTAGCTGTCAGGCCGGCGCAGGGCGTGGGCATCGATCGATTGGTCCTGGCGGTAGAAGCCGATCACGTGGTTGGAGCTGGCGAAGATAATGCGCTTGACCCCGTGCTTGCGGGCCGCTTCGTAGATGTGAAACACACCGCAGATGTTGGGGCCCAGAATGTCCTCGAACGCATGCTCGGTAGACACGCCGCCGAAGTGCACGATGGCATCGACGCCTTCGACCAATGCATGGACCGCAGCCTTGTCGGCAAGGTCACAGGTGATGACTTCTTCTTGAGGCCCGCTGGCGGGTGCCATGGGCGCGATGTCGGAAAGGCGCAAGACTTCGGCGCAGCCAGCGAGGCGTTGGCGAAGGACCTGGCCCAGGCCGCCTGCCGCTCCGGTGAGCAGCAGGCGCTTGAAGGGGGTGATGGTCATGGCAGCTCTACTTGTAATTGTTGTAAGTTGTCGTATGACTTGGGTGATTATCGACAGTGCTTCCGCGGGTTGTCAATGCTGCTTGTCTGGCTTTGTTTTTCTCTTTGCGGCGCAAGCCGCTGTTACGGGCTTGGGTCAATTGCAAAAGCAGGCCTGGTGGCAGCGGGTTTGCCCGTGAACACGGGCCAAGCCCGCGCCCTGGGATCACAACAACGACAGCGGATAGTTGAAGATCAACCGGTTCTCATCGAATTCATTGTTGCTGTAGTCCCGGCGAATGCTCGAGTTGCGCCATTTCACGCTCAAATCCTTGAACGGCCCGCTCTGGATCACATAAGCCAGCTCCGACTCGCGGACCCATTCCTTGCCGTTGTTCACCGCGCTGGTGTGTACATCACGGCCACTGATATAGCGGTTCATCAGGGTCAGCCCCGGCACTCCGAGCGTGACGAAGTTGAAATCATGGCGCACCTGCCAGGAGCGCTCGTTGGCATTGTCGAAACTGGAGTTGTAACTGTCGTTGGCCAATGTGCCGCCGCTGGTGCCGTTGACTCGCATCCAGGTATCGCCATCGACCTTCTGCAACCCGACCCAGAAGGTATTGCCGCCATATTTGGCCGAGAACATCCCTGAGTAGGTTTTGTTATCCAGTTTGCCGGCACGCTCAGAGCCGTCCTCACCCCCCCGGAAGTAGCCCAGGTTGGCACCGAGGGTCCAGTTACCCAGCGGTTGGCTATGGCTCAATTGCAGATACTGCTGTTCGTACACATCCTTGAGCACCGCGTTCCATGCGCCGAGCAGAGTGCGGTCCTGGTTGAACTTGTATTCACCGCCGACGAAGTTGAACCGATCCGACAGTGCACCGGCGTAACTCATGTCTTCCATGCTTGCGTCGTTGCGCGGGCTGTTGCCACGGAATTGACCGCCGTACAGGGTCAGCCCGGCAATTTCGTTGGAAGTGACTTGGCCGCCGCGAAAGGTCTGTGGCAGGGAGCGCCCGTCGTCCGAGCGCAGGATCGGCAGCACCGGCATCCATTCGCCGATTTTCAGCTCGGTCTTGGAGATACGTGCCTTGCCCGCCACCGCCAGGCGGCCATAGTCATCCGCCGGCCGCCCATCGTCATGGCGTGGCAGCAGTGCTGTACCGTAGGTGCCGCCACCGCCATCGAGCTTCACCGACCACAAGCCCAGCACATCCACGCCCAAGCCCACCGGGCCCTGGGTGAAGCCCGAGCGCGCATCGAGAATGAAGCTCTGAGTCCATTCTTCGGCCTTGCTTTGGGGGTTGCTGGGGTTGGTGAAATTACGGTTGATATAGAAGTTGCGCAGGCCTAACACGGCCTTGCTGTCTTCGATGAAGCCTTGGGCGAGGCTGATGCCCGGGATGCTACCTAGCAGGCTGGCGCCAACAAGTGCAAAGGGGAGGGTGTTATGGCAGATTTTCGACATGGAGAGGATTCGCTTTTGTTGTTTTTGTTATGTGTTGTCATACAACTTCGGCGATTTTTTAACAAGCTGGGAATGAACTGTCAACGCTGCGGAGTGCAATAAGTTCGCGCTGTCGAGTGAATATGTGGTGTCGAAAGCTCTAACTAAGGGCCTTGAATAAAATTAAGGTCATAGTATGACGGCGGCGAATGGGAGCCTTGGCGTTCTTTGGTCTCGAAGAACTGAGCCCTCCCGGTGCTTGGCTTGGACTTGGCTGTGGGGCGCAAATCGCGCGCCGCCCGCGCGCCGCTAGATCTCCCAGGCGCTAAAAGGCTCAAGCCAACGCCCAAAAAAAATCCGACACCAGATTACTGGTGTCGGATTTTTCAACCCCGGCTTGGGCTCAAAAGCTTAAATGAACAGCTTTAGGCCATGCGGCAGCCTTCTTTAGGCTCGGCCCGGACTATCAATCCCAGCTCAACGCACCACCGGTCTGATACTCGATAACCCGAGTCTCGAAGAAGTTCTTCTCTTTCTTCAAGTCCATGATTTCGCTCATCCATGGGAACGGGTTGGTAGTCCCTGGGTACTCTTCCTTCAGGCCAATCTGGGTCAGGCGACGGTTGGCGATGAACTTGAGATAGTCCTCCATCATCGCTGCGTTCATGCCCAGTACGCCGCGTGGCATGGTGTCACGGGCGTATTCGATCTCCAGCTGGGTCCCTTGCAGGATCATCTGGGTCGCTTCTTCCTTCATCGCCGCATCCCACAGGTGCGGGTTCTCGATCTTGATCTGGTTGATCACGTCGATACCGAAGTTCAGGTGCATCGACTCGTCACGCAGGATGTACTGGAACTGCTCGGCAACGCCAGTCATCTTGTTGCGGCGGCCCATGGACAGAATCTGGGTGAAGCCGCAGTAGAAGAAGATGCCTTCCAGTACGCAGTAGTAAGCGATCAGGTTGCGCAGCAGCTCTTTGTCGGTTTCCACGGTACCGGTGTTGAATTCCGGGTCGGAGATGGCGCGGGTGTATTTCAGGCCCCAGGCGGCTTTTTTCGCTACCGATGGGATCTCGTGGTACATGTTGAAGATCTCGCCTTCATCCATGCCCAGCGACTCGATGCAGTACTGGTAGGCGTGGGTGTGGATCGCCTCTTCGAACGCCTGGCGCAGGATGTACTGGCGGCACTCCGGGTTGGTGATCAAACGGTACACGGCCAGGGCCAGGTTGTTGGCAACCAGGGAGTCGGCGGTGGAGAAGAAGCCCAGGTTGCGCATGACGATGCGGCGCTCGTCCTCGGTCAGGCCATCCTGGCTCTTCCACAGGGCGATGTCGCCGGTCATGTTGACCTCTTGCGGCATCCAGTGGTTGGCGCAGCCGTCCAGGTACTTCTGCCAGGCCCAGTCGTACTTGAAGGGCACCAACTGGTTGAGGTCGGCGCGGCAGTTGATCATGCGCTTCTCGTCAACGGCAACGCGGGCCGAGGAGCCTTCCAGCTCGGCCAGGCCTTCGGCGATGTCCAGGGCGTCCAGCGCAGCCTTGGCACGCTTGACCGCATCGGAGTCCGATGCCGTGGCCGCGCGGGCTTCCAACGCGGCAGCACCGCCGGCGCTGTCGAGCTTGTCGAGGGTGGTGGCGGCAGCGGCCTGCGCGGGGGTGTTGCCTTTGGCGGCGACTTCGCCGTCTTCTTTATCGAATTCGTCCCAGCTCAGCATGGTGAGAGTCTCCTGCTTGAGGGTCATCTATGAAGTATGACCGGTGGATCTTGGTTGCGTTGCTTGGCCCCGGGTGGGGTAGTGCGGTGCACGCAAATCTGAATGCCCTTCGAAGGGCTAACCTGGGCGTGGGCGCCCGGGTCTATTGTGTCTGGCCGTGTGGCAGGCTGCGGCAGGGCCGGCCTCTTTGCAGGTGAACCCGACCCCACGACTGCATGGAAAAGAGGCTTCCCGTAGGAAGCCTCAGCCACGCCTTACTGGCAGGCTTCGCAATCCGGCTCGTCGATCGCGCAGGCTTTCGGCACTGGCGCTGGGCCTGCTGCCTGGGCCGGGGCGCTGTCGCCGCCGCTGGATACCGCGTTGAGCTTGCCGGTGTTGATGGTCGACTTCTCGGTGCTGGTCGCGGCCAGGGCACGGAGGTAGTAGGTGGTCTTCAGACCACGGTACCAGGCCATGCGGTAGGTCACGTCCAGCTTCTTGCCCGAGGCACCGGCGATGTACAGGTTCAGCGATTGCGCCTGGTCGATCCACTTCTGGCGACGGGAGGCTGCATCGACGATCCACTTGGTCTCGACTTCGAACGCCGTGGCATAGAGGTCTTTGAGCTCTTGCGGAATGCGCTCGATCTGCTGCACCGAACCGTCGTAGTACTTCAGGTCGTTGATCATTACCGAGTCCCACAGGTCGCGGGCCTTCAGGTCGCGGACCAGGTACGGGTTGATCACGGTGAATTCGCCCGACAGGTTCGATTTCACGTACAGGTTCTGGTAGGTCGGCTCGATCGACTGCGATACGCCGGTGATGTTGGCGATGGTCGCGGTTGGCGCGATGGCCATGATGTTCGAGTTACGGATGCCTTTCTGTACGCGGGCACGGATCGGGGCCCAGTCCAGCGATTCTTCCAGGTTGACGTCGATGTACTTGGCGCCACGGGCTTCGATCAGGATCTGTTGCGAATCCAGCGGCAGAATGCCCTTGGACCACAGCGAACCCTGGAACGTCTCGTAGGCACCGCGCTCGTCGGCCAGGTCGCAGGAAGCCTGGATCGCGTAGTAGCTGACCGCTTCCATCGACTTGTCGGCGAACTCGACGGCAGCGTCGGAGCCGTACGGGATGTGCTGCAGGTACAGCGCGTCCTGGAAGCCCATGATGCCCAGGCCGACCGGGCGGTGCTTGAGGTTCGAGTTACGCGCTTGCGGCACCGAGTAGTAGTTGATGTCGATCACGTTGTCGAGCATACGCACGGCGGTGTTCACGGTGCGTTGCAGCTTGGCGGTGTCCAGCTTGCCATCGACGATGTGGTTCGGCAGGTTGATCGAGCCCAGGTTGCAGACCGCGATCTCGTCCTTGTTGGTGTTCAAGGTGATTTCGGTGCACAGGTTCGAGCTGTGGACCACGCCCACGTGCTGCTGCGGCGAGCGCAGGTTGCACGGGTCCTTGAAGGTCAGCCACGGGTGGCCGGTCTCGAACAGCATCGACAGCATCTTGCGCCACAGGTCTTTGGCCTGGATGGTCTTGAACACCTTGATCTTGTTGTACTCGGTCAGGGCTTCGTAGTACTCGTAGCGCTCTTCGAAGGCCTTACCGGTCAGGTCGTGCAGATCGGGGACTTCCGATGGCGAGAACAGGGTCCACTTGCCGTCATCGAAGACACGCTTCATGAACAGGTCAGGGATCCAGTTGGCGGTGTTCATGTCGTGGGTACGACGACGGTCATCACCGGTGTTCTTGCGCAGCTCGATGAACTCTTCGATGTCCAGGTGCCAGGTTTCCAGGTAGGCGCAGACTGCGCCTTTGCGCTTGCCACCCTGGTTCACGGCCACGGCGGTGTCGTTGACCACTTTCAGGAACGGCACCACACCCTGGGACTTGCCATTGGTGCCCTTGATGTAGGAGCCCAGTGCACGCACAGGGGTCCAGTCGTTGCCCAGGCCACCGGCGAATTTCGACAGCATGGCGTTGTCGTGGATCGCGTGGTAGATGCCCGACAGGTCGTCCGGCACGGTGGTCAGGTAGCAGCTCGACAGCTGCGGGCGCAGGGTGCCGGCGTTGAACAGGGTTGGGGTCGAGGCCATGTAGTCGAACGACGAGAGCAGGTTGTAGAACTCGATCGCACGGGCTTCTTTGTCTTTCTCTTCCAGCGCCAGGCCCATGGCCACACGCATGAAGAACACCTGCGGCAGCTCGAAGCGCACACCATCCTTGTGGATGAAGTAACGGTCGTAAAGGGTCTGCAGGCCCAGGTAGGTGAACTGCTGGTCGCGCTCGTGGTTGATCGCCTTGCCCAGTTTTTCCAGGTCGAATTCGGCCAGCGCCGGGTTCAGCAACTCGAATTCGACACCTTTGGCGACGTAGGCCGGCAGAGCCTTGGCGTACAGGTCGGCCATCTCGTGGTGGGTGGCGCTGTCGGCGACATTGAGGAAGCCCAGGCCTTCGGCGCGCAGGGTGTCCATCAGCAGGCGGGCGGTGACGAACGAGTAGTTCGGCTCACGCTCGACCAAGGTGCGGGCGGTCATCACCAGGGCGGTGTTGACGTCTTTGATGGCCACGCCATCGTAGAGGTTTTTCAGGGTTTCGCGCTGGATCAGGTCGCCGTCGACTTCGGCCAGGCCTTCGCAGGCTTCGCTGATGATGGTGTTCAGGCGCGCCATGTCCAGCGGCGCCAGGGTGCCGTCAGCCAGGGTGATGCGGATGCTCGGGTGCGGCTCGACAATCGACTCGGTGCTGACACGGGTGGCGCGCTCCTTGGCGCGTTGCTCGCGGTATATCACGTAGTCACGGGCGACCTTTTGCTCGCCGGCACGCATCAGGGCCAGTTCGACCTGGTCCTGGATTTCTTCGATGTGGATGGTGCCACCCGATGGCATGCGACGCTTGAACGTAGCGCTGACCTGCTCGGTCAGGCGCGCGACGGTGTCGTGGATGCGCGACGAGGCAGCGGCGGTGCCGCCTTCAACTGCGAGAAACGCCTTGGTGATGGCAACGGTGATCTTGTCGTCGGTGTAAGGGACGACAGTGCCGTTACGCTTGATCACGCGCAATTGGCCGGGGGCAGTGGCGGCCAGATCCTGGTTGGAATCTGCGGCCTGCGGCGCCAAGGCCTGCGGGTTCTCGCGAGTTGTGTCGGTTTGCATGGGTGGGTGTCTCCACAGTTTCAATAGTGTTCAGGCGCCTTCTGAGCGCCCACCGTTCCGTCCACTTGCTCGATGACCTTTGCAGGGGATGCGCCGTGCACGCGCATCCGCCCGCTCGGGCGTACCGACTTCGGGACAGATCAGGAATTTGGGGCAAGAACCTTGCCGCTCCCTGGCCGAAGTCATTTGCTTTGGGCTACACCAAAGCAGGCTGTTCAGTGTCCGCTAGGAGCGGTTGGATCGTAGAAACCACAACGAGTTCTGCCAGAAAAATCGCTTGAATTTCTCTGCTGACTCATGCTTGGTGTTGATGGGTGAAACCCAACATCTAGTGGTTTGCTGTGCTGGGGATACAAGATAATGCGGTCCATGGGTCTTTGCAAGGCGATCGCTTGTGGATAACTTGTGCGTACTTTGTGAGTGAATAGTGGGTAATCGCTGTAGGCCTTGTGGCAACAGGTGTGCAGTATTTTTTGCGCTCAATCGATGGGGCATGGCATTAGATGTGTGGTGATTATGGGATCGAGGGCCGCCCGCACGGGCGGCCCTCGATCCCATGGACGGCAAACAACTACAGCCCTACCCTCAAGCCCTAACGCAATCCAAAAACAAGAAAGGCAAAAGCCATGGAGCACCCGACTCACCGCATCCTTATCGTCGAAGACGACCAGCGCCTGGCGGAACTCACTGCCGAATACCTTCAGGCCAATGGCTACGAAGTCGCCGTGGAGGCCGACGGCGCCCGCGCCGCCCGGCGCATAGTCGACAGTCAGCCTGACCTGGTGATACTCGACCTGATGCTGCCCGGTGAAGATGGCCTGAGCATATGCCGGCGCGTGCGCGGCCAGTATACCGGCCCGATTCTGATGCTCACCGCCCGCAGCGACGAGCTCGATCAGGTCCAAGGCCTGGACCTTGGGGCCGACGATTATGTCTGCAAACCGGTTCGCCCGCGCTTGCTGCTGGCACGGATTCAAGCCTTGCTGCGACGCAGCGAAAGCCCAGACCCCAAACGTCAGGCGCTTACCTTCGGTGCGCTGCGTATCGACAACCGCCTGCGCGAAGCCTGGCTCGGCACGCTGCCCATCGAGCTGACGAGTGCGGAATTCGACTTGCTTTGGCTGCTGGCCAGCAATGCTGGGCGGGTGTTGTCGCGCGAGCAGATCTTCACAGCACTGCGCGGGGTCGGCTACGACGGCCAGGACCGCTCCATCGACGTGCGTATTTCCAGGATTCGCCCCAAGATCGGTGACGACTCGATCCATCCGCGGCTTATCAAGACGCTGCGCAGCAAGGGTTACCTGTTCGTCGGCGATGCACCATGAAGCATTCGATCTTCCTGCGTATATACGGAGGCATGCTGGCCGTACTGGTGTTAGTGGCGCTGCTCGGGGTGCTCAGCCTACATCTGGTCAACGAAGTACGCGCGGCCCAGCACCGCGAGCGCCTGGCCCAAGGCACATTCAGCCTGATGGCCGATAACCTCGCGCAGCAGAACGCCACCGAGCGCAAGCGCTCACTGCTGATGTGGGAGCGCCTGCTGGGCGTGCCGCTGTCTCTGCAGCCCATGTCGGCCCGCACCCTGGAGGGAGGGCAGCGTGCGCGGCTGTATCGAGGCTTGGTGGTGGTGCAAAAAACCGGCCCGCACGCCGCTCAGGTGCTGCGTAAGGTGGGCCAGGAAGACCTGTTGCTGGTGGCGCAGGTCAAGCAGGTCAGCGAGCAGTTGGCGCGTGCCACCCTGTACCTTTTGGCCGATGAGTTGGTGCGCTACCCGGTTACCGAACAGCCGCAGCGCTTGGCAGAGCTGGCCCGAAGCAAAGGCTTCGGTTTTGGTGTGGCGCTGCAGCGCATCGAACGGGTTGGGCTAGATGATGATCAGCGGCGCCGGGTAGAGGAGGGTGACACGGTGATGGCCCTGGGCCGCGACGGTGATTCGGTTCGCGTGTTCGCCGGTCTGCCGGGCTCGCCGCTGGTGCTGGAAATCGGCCCGCTTCATCAGCTCAACCCCTATCCGCCGCAGTTGCTGATACTGATCACCTTCCTCGGCCTGTGCCTGATCGGCCTGGTGGTGTACTTGCTGGTGCGCCAGTTGGAGCGGCGGGTTTCAGGCATGGCGATCGCCGCCACGCGGATTGCCCAAGGCAGTCTGGACACTCGCGTGCCGGCCGGCGATGCCGACTCCGTGGGGCACCTGGCTGCAGCCTTCAATGGCATGGCAGAGCACCTGCAGCGTTCGCTGAACATGCAGCGCGAACTGGTGCGCGCGGTGTCCCATGAATTGCGCACCCCGGTAGCGCGCCTGCGCTTTGGCCTGGAAATGATCGAAAGTGCCACCAGCGATCAGGCCCGTGCCAAGCACTTGGCCGGCATGGATGGCGACATTCAGGACCTGGACAAGCTGGTCGACGAGATGTTGACCTACGCCCGCCTTGAGCAGGGCGCCCCGGCACTGAAGTTTCAGCGTGTCGAGCTCGATGCCTTGCTCGACCGGGTGATCGAAGAGCTGGCGCCGCTCAACAGCCAGGTCCGATTGCTGCGTGGCCCCTGCCAAGCCAATGAAGGCTGCTGGGTCGAGGCTGAACCGCGCTACCTGCACCGTGCACTGCAGAACCTGGTGAGCAATGCGTTGCGCCATGCCAGCAGCGAGGTGCGCCTGAGCTACCAGTTGGGCCAACAGCGTTGCCGGATCGATGTGGAGGATGATGGCCCGGGCATTGCGGAAGGTTACTGGGACCGCATCTTCACGCCGTTCACCCGGCTCGACGACAGCCGCAGCCGCGCCTCTGGCGGGCATGGGCTTGGATTGTCGATCGTGCGGCGGATCATTTACTGGCACGCAGGCCGCGCCACGGTGGGGCGCAGCCAGGCGCTCGGTGGCGCCTGCTTCAGCCTCAACTGGCCCCGCGAACAGCCGGAGCAGTAAGGCTCAGACGCTGATCAGGCTAAGCAGGTGGCCGTCTTGCAGGCAAAACTGGCCGTCCACTTCGGTGCCCTGCGGCCATTGGGCTGACAGGTCGGTGAGCAGGCGCAGGCGCGCCAAGCCATCGGCGGACCATGCCAGTACCTCGGCGTGTTCGAAATAGAAGCGCTGCCGGGTCAGGGGGTAAAGCGCCTTGAATAGGCTTTCCTTAAGCGAGAAGGTCAGGGTGACGGTCAGGCCCATCTGCCCAGGGTCCAGGCGCTCGCATTCGGCGGGAGTCAGGATTTCGCCCATCAGCCGCGCGGCGCGCTCGTCATCGAGTAGCGCTTCCTGGTCCAGGCCCAGGCCGCGACAGGTGCCTTCGCTGGCCACCACAGCGGCTGCCCAGCCCTTGCCATGGGTGATCGAGCCACAGATGCCGGCGGGCCAGATCGGCGCGCGGTCTTCATGGCTGCCTGGTACGTAATCGCGGCCATCCAGGCACTGCAGTGCGGCGCGGGCGCAGACCCGCCCGGCCAGGTATTCGGCCTGGCGCTTGGCAACCGAGCGCTGCAAGCTGGCGCTGGGCACGATACCTGCGCGTTGAAAATCGTCCACAGCAAGGCGGGCGGGGTCGAACGCACAACTGGCCAGAGCCGCACCAGGAAGCGGTCGCGGTAGAGGCCAGTGGTGCTGGAGCGGGGCACAGCAGGCGGGGTGATTGTTCATGGCCGTTATTGTAGCGGCCTGTGGGGCGCTACTTGAACACTTGCTTGAAGAATGCCTGCATGTCCGCCCAGGAGCTCTTGTCTGCCGCCTCGTTATAGCCGATGTCCGGCCCACCGTGTTCACCGTGGCTCAGCCGATCGGCGTCGGGGTTGGTGAAACCGTGTTTGGCACCGGCAATGCTGACGAACTGGTAGTTCACCTTGGCCGCATCCATCTCCGCCTTGAACGCGTCTACCTGCTGTTGTGTGACCATGCTGTCGTCAGCACCGTGCTCGACCAGTATATAAGCGCGAACCACACCAGGCTTGGTGACCGGCGTCTGGGTGGCCAGCGGGCCATGGAAGCTCACCACGGCGTCCAGCCTCGCGCCACGGCGCGCCGCATCGAGCACCACCTTGCCGCCAAAGCAGTAGCCGATGGCGCCAAGCTTGTGCCTGTCGGTGTAGGGCTGTTTTTTCAATAGGTCCAGCCCGGCGTCGAAGCGCTTGGCCGCTTCGTCCGGGTCTTTGCTCACCTCGGCCATGAATGCCTGGGCGTCCTGTGGGTGCTCGGTGTGCTTGCCTTCGCCGTACATGTCGATCGCCAGCGCGCTGTAGCCCAGCGCAGCAAGGTCGCGGGCACGACGCTTGGCATAATCGTTGAGCCCCCACCATTCGTGCACCACCAACACGCCCGGGCGCTCACCCTTGATGGCGTCGTCGTAAGCGTAATAGCCAATCAGCGCTGTGCCGTCGGCATCTTGATAGCGGATATCGCGGGTTTGCACTGCCGCTTGGGCGAGGGCGGCGCTGCACATCAGGGTCAGGGCCAGCAGGGCGCGCATGTTCACTACTCCTTGGTTTGCAGGCAGATCGTTCAGCTGTGGTTCAGTCAGGGTTCAGCCGCGGTTCAGGGCTCCCTGCTTACTCTAGCTTCCAGACCGCAACAGTGCCTTTATCTGGAGTATCACACCATGAAAACATTCCATTCCCTGCTCGCCGCCGTGGCCGTTTGCGCCGCAGGCATGACCTCGGTCCAGGCTGCCGATGACAACTTCGCCAGCCTGACCTACGGCCAGACCAGCGACAAAGTGCGCAAGTCTGGCTTGCTGCAGAGCAACACCGACCACCTCAATGCCGACGGCATCATTGGCAAGGACGATACCTGGGGCGTGCGCCTGGGTAAGATCAACGACCAGGGCCGCTACTACATGACCTATGACAACGTCTCGGGTGACCACAGCGGCGTCAAGCTGCGCCAAGAGAACCTGCTCGGCAGCTATGACCTGTTCCTGCCGGTGGGCGATACCACCAAACTGTTCGGCGGTGGCAGCCTGGGCATGACCAAACTGACTCAGGATTCACCAGGGGCCAGCCGCGATACCGATTACGGGTATGCCGTGGGCCTGCAGGCTGGGGTCATTCAGGAGATCACCGATAATGCCTCGATGGAGCTAGGCTACCGTTACCTGCGCACCAATGCCGCCACCGAGTTGGGTGCCAGCGGCGGGCCCAAGGAGGGCACCCTGCGCCTGACCAGCAGTGCACAAACCTACCTGGCCGCAACTTACAAGTTCTGACCGGCGAGCCGAGTTATCCTGTACTGTCCTGTTCGCGGGTAAACCCGCTCCTACAGCGATCCCCTGTAGGAGCGGGTTTACCCGCGAACAGGCCCATACAGGCACATACCAAAGGAGCCTTGCATGAAATTGCTGGTGGTCGAGGACGAAGCCCTGCTGCGGCACCACCTCCACACCCGTCTGGGCGAAAGCGGCCATGTGGTCGAGGCCGTGGCCAACGCCGAGGAGGCCTTGTATCAGGCCGAACACTTCCATTTCGACTTGGCCATCATCGACCTTGGCCTGCCTGGCATCAGCGGGCTTGAGCTGATCGGCCGCCTGCGCAGCCTGGGCAAGGTCTTTCCCATCCTCATACTCACCGCCCGCGGCAACTGGCAGGACAAGGTCGAAGGCCTGGCCGCCGGTGCCGACGATTACCTGGTCAAACCGTTCCAGTTCGAGGAGCTCGAGGCGCGTCTGAACGCCCTGTTGCGCCGTAGCAGTGGCTTCACCCAGTCGACCATTGCCGCCGGCCCGCTGCTGCTGGACCTCAACCGCAAGCAAGCGACCTTGGATGAGCAACCCTTGGCACTGACCGCGTACGAGTACCGGATTCTCGAATACCTCATGCGTCACCACCAGCAGGTCGTGGCCAAGGAGCGTTTGATGGAACAGCTCTATCCGGGTGACGAGGAGCGCGACCCCAATGTCATCGAGGTGCTGGTCGGCCGTTTGCGCCGCAAGCTCGAAGGTGATTGTGGCTTCAAACCGATCGACACGGTGCGCGGCCTGGGTTATCTGTTCACCGAGCGCTGCCGATGATCCGCTCGCTGCGGGTGAGGCTGATGCTCGCGGCGGCGGTGCTGGCGTTGCTGTTCATGCTGGCGCTGTTGCCGGCCTTGCAGAAAGCCTTCAGCCTGGCCTTGCAGGAGTCGATCGAGCAGCGCCTGGCATCGGATGTGACAACGCTGATTTCCGCCGCCCGCATCGAGCATGGCCAATTGCAGATGCCCGATCTGCTGCCGGACGAGCGCTACAAACTGCCCTATACCGGCCTGTTGGGCTACATCTTCGATCGTGATGGCAACCTGGTCTGGCGCTCGCGCGCAACCACTGACCGGCACATCAATTATCAGCCCCGCTACGACGGGCGCGGTAACGAGTTCGCCCGCATCCATCAGGACGATGGTGAAGAATTCTTCGTCTACGATGTCGAGATCAAACTGCTCGGTGGCCAGAGCGCCGCTTACAGCATCGTGGCGTTGCAGCCGGTCAGCGAGTACAAAGCTACGCTCAATGGCTTGCGCGAAAAGCTCTATCTGGGCTTTGGTGCAGCCCTGCTGGCCTTGCTGATGCTGCTGTGGGGCGGCCTGACCTGGGGCCTGCGCTCGTTGCGTCAGTTGAGCCTCGAACTGGACCAGGTGGAGTCCGGGGCGCGCGATGGCCTGAGCGGCGAGCACCCTCGTGAGCTACTGCGCCTGACCCGCTCGCTGAACCGCCTGCTGAGCAGCGAGCGCGAGCAACGCGCACGCTATCGCGATTCGCTGGGGGATCTGGCCCACAGCCTGAAAACGCCGCTGGCGGTATTGCAGGGCGTGGGCGAGAGCATGCAGCAGCGCGCAGGTGAACGTGAGCAGGCCCGAGTACTGCAAAGCCAGATCGAGCGCATGAGCCAGCAGATCGATTACCAGCTGCAACGCGCAAGCCTGCGCAAAAGCGGCCTGGTGCGCCACAGCGTAGCGCTGTTGCCGGTGCTGGAGAGCCTCTGCAGCACCCTGGCCAAGGTCTACCGCGACAAGCAGGTGCAGGTCCTGCTGGATGTGCCTGCCCAGGCCCATGTGCCGATGGAGCAGGGCGCGTTGCTGGAACTGCTGGGTAACTTGCTGGAAAACGCCTATCGGTTAAGCCTGGGGCAAGTGCGGGTGAGCCTTGAGCAGGCGCCAGGCACGCAGACCTTGTGCATCGAAGACGATGGCCCTGGGGTGCCGCCCGACCAGCGCGAGCGCATTCTGGAACGCGGTGAGCGCCTGGACCGTCAGCATCCAGGGCAAGGCATCGGGTTGGCTGTGGTCAAGGACATCGTCGACAGTTATGACGCCGAGCTGACCCTCGATGAATCCGCGCTGGGTGGTGCCGCGTTCTGCATCAAGCTGCACGTGGACTGATCGGCCCTTCGGGCGGATTCCCGCCATATCCGCTGTACATTTCCCGCCATCGGGCGGAAATCCGCCATCCATTTTCAGAGAAATCGCCCCGTCGTTGGGCATGTACGCCAGTCAAACACATGCTTTGCACCCAAGCTGGGCATTTTGGCATTGCCCTTGCTATGTCCATTGCCAGAGCCCAGCCAAGGCCGCTCGAACACAACGACAAATCCCTCCAGGTGCAGGAGGGTTAGCGATTCAGGTGCCCCACACCCTGGAAAAGGGTGGAGCCGGCACACTTGAGGAAAATGAGCCATGACGACACGTCAGCCGCTGTACAAATCACTGTATGTCCAGGTGTTGGTTGCCATCACCATCGGCATCCTGCTCGGCCACTTCTACCCGGAAACCGGCGTCGCCCTCAAACCTTTGGGTGATGGTTTCGTCAAACTGATCAAGATGGTCATCGCCCCCATCATCTTCTGTACCGTGGTCAGCGGCATCGCCGGCATGCAGAGCATGAAGTCGGTCGGCAAGACTGGCGGCTACGCGCTGTTGTACTTCGAAATCGTCTCCACCGTCGCGCTGATCATCGGCCTTGTTGTGGTCAACGTGGTGCAGCCAGGCGCTGGCATGCACATCGACGTCAGCACCCTGAACGCTAGCAGCGTGGCCGCTTACGCCGCTGCCGGTGCGCAGCAGACCACGGTTGGCTTCCTGCTCAACATCATCCCTAGCACCGTGGTGGGCGCTTTCGCCAACGGCGACATCCTGCAAGTGCTGATGTTCTCGGTGATCTTCGGCTTCGCGCTGCATCGTCTGGGCAGCTACGGCAAGCCAGTACTGGACCTGATCGACCGCTTCGCCCATGTGATGTTCAACATCATCAACATGATCATGAAGCTGGCGCCGGTCGGTGCCTTCGGTGCAATGGCCTTCACCATCGGCCAGTACGGCGTGGGTTCGCTGGTGCAGCTGGGTTATCTGATGGCGTGCTTCTACATCACCTGCCTGCTGTTCGTGCTGGTGGTGCTGGGCGGTATCTGCCGTGCCCACGGCTTCAGCGTCCTCAAGCTGATCCGCTACATCCGCGAAGAGCTGATGATCGTGCTGGGTACTTCTTCTTCGGAATCGGCCCTGCCACGCATGCTGGCCAAGATGGAGCGCCTGGGTGCCAAGAAGTCGGTCGTCGGCCTGGTCATCCCGACCGGCTACTCGTTCAACCTTGACGGTACTTCGATCTACCTGACCATGGCCGCGGTGTTCATCGCCCAGGCTACCGATACCCACATGGACATCACCCACCAGATCACCTTGCTGCTGGTGCTGCTGGTGGCGTCCAAAGGGGCTGCCGGTGTGACCGGTTCGGGCTTCATCGTCCTCGCCGCCACCCTGTCGGCCGTCGGTCACCTGCCGGTCGCAGGCCTGGCGCTGATCCTGGGTATCGACCGCTTCATGTCCGAAGCCCGCGCCCTGACCAACCTGGTTGGCAACGCCGTAGCCACTGTCGTGGTTGCCAAGTGGGTCAAGGAAATGGACGACGACAAGCTGGCCTCGGAGCTCGCTTCTGGTGGTGCACCACTGGAAATGAACCTGCCGACCGACGACTTGGGCGTTGCGGAAGTACCGGTTCGCTAAGACTTGCCGGTAAAAGAAAAGGCGACCCTCGGGTCGCCTTTTTCGTGCCTGGTTATTCGACGCGGGTTTCGCCGCTGTACACCAACACCGCCCGGCAGCGCCGGCACAGATAGCGCCGCCCCTGGCGTACCAGCTTGTGGCGCTGGGCCGTGAAGGGGAAATCACTTTCCGGGCATGGGCACCGGTAGATATAACGGGTCACCACTCGGCGCTCGACGGCATAGTTGTGGCAGCGATTGGGCGGGAGTTCGTACACGCCGCGCATGATCAGCTGCCATTCCTCACCGTGGGCCTGGATACGGTCGCCGAACAACTGATGAGCCACCAGGTGCGCCACTTCATGGGCCACCGTCTGGCGCAGGAAGTCGTCCTGGTTCTCTCGGTACAGTTGCAGATTGAAGCGCAGCCGGTTTTCGTGCAGGTGGGCAACGCCGGCCTTCTGGCCGCGAAGTTTGAAACTGACTTCCGGGCGCGGGAAGGGCCGCTTGAAAAAGGCTTCGGCTTGCTGGTAACAGGTTTCGACGCGTTGTTTGAGCAGCTCGGGCATGGCGGGGCGGTTCTCCTGGCCGGGCATTATGCCGCAAGCATGGCCAGCCTGCCGAGCCACCGGTCAGCAGGCAGACAAAGGCCGCCTTACGGCGGCCTCTGCTTGATGCCCTATGTTGGCTTGTAATTATGAAGCGCTAGTTGGTGTACACGGGCCCCACGCCCAGGCCCCAGATGATCACGGTCAGAGCCATGATGGCCACCAGTACCACCAAGCCTACTGCCAGTACGGAGCTTGAAAACAGAAAGCCCTCATCGGAAGGGATGTTCATGAATGTCGGCAACCCGACATACAGCAGGTAAACGGTGTAGCAAATGGCCGCGGTCCCCACCAGCATGCCAAGCCACAGGTGCGGGTACAGTGCCGCAAGGCCACCGATGAACAAGGGGGTAGCAGTGTAGGTGGCGAAGGCGATGCACTGCGCCATCGACGGGTTGGCGTCATAGGTGCGGGCCATCCAGTGAATGAATGCGCCCATCACTGCGACACCGGCGAGCATGGCCAGATACGACATGATGCTCATCCAGACAGCGCTTTCCATGGTCAGCATCACCGCCGGTCGGCTACCTATCACCCAGCCCACCTGGGTCGTGCCGATAAATGCGGAAATGGCGGGTATCGCCGCCAGAATCAGGGTATGGGTGAGGTACATGTGGCTGATGGTTTCTTCTTCGCCACGGATCTCGCGCCATTCCTGGTCGGGATGGGTAAACAGCCCCACTACGTGATGAATCATGCCGATCACTCCTCTTGTAGTTGCCAGTCGCCCCCCCTATGGAGCGCAAAAGGCCCGAGGCCATGGCACCGAAGCTCAACGGTAATGTGGCCTTATGTCGCAGTATAGGGAGTCAATCCCGGCATAAAGCCCGGTTTTTAGAGCAAATCGCGCTGTGTGGGCTGCTGTTGATTACCTTGAAGTCTTTATCGGAATCCCTACAGGTGCTCGCGGTTTGTGCGTAAAATAGCCGGCTTTTGTCACACCTCGCGGATCCAAGCGCTATGGGCACCCTCTCGGTCAACCAGAACAAACTGCAAAAACGCCTGCGTCGCCTCGCAGGCGAAGCCATTACCGACTACAACATGATCGAGGATGGCGACAAGGTCATGGTCTGCCTGTCCGGCGGCAAGGACAGCTACACCATGCTCGATGTTCTGTTGCACCTGCAGAAGGTGGCGCCGATCACCTTCCAGATCGTGGCGGTGAACATGGACCAGAAGCAGCCGGGCTTCCCCGAGCACGTGCTGCCGGCCTATCTCAAGGAACTGGGCGTCGAGTACCACATCGTCGAAAAAGACACCTATTCAGTGGTCAAGGAGCTGGTACCTGAGGGCAAGACCACGTGCTCGCTGTGCTCGCGCCTGCGCCGTGGCACCCTGTACACCTTCGCCGATGAAATTGGTGCAACCAAGATGGCTTTGGGTCATCACCGTGATGACATCGTCGAAACCTTCTTCCTCAACATGTTCTTCAATGGCGCGCTCAAAGGCATGCCGCCAAAGCTGCGCGCCGATGACGGCCGCAACGTGGTGATCCGCCCGCTGGCCTACTGCAGCGAGAAAGACATTCAGGCCTACTCGGACATGAAGCAATTCCCGATCATCCCGTGCAACCTGTGTGGCTCGCAGGAAAACCTGCAGCGTCAGGTGGTCAAGGACATGCTGGTTGAGTGGGAACGCAAGCACCCAGGCCGCACCGAGAGTATCTTCCGCGCCATGCAGAACGTGGCGCCCTCGCAACTGGCCGACCGCAACCTCTTCGACTTCACCAGCCTGAAGATCGACGAGAGCGCTACCCCTCGCTTTCTCGACGTGGTGAACATTTAACCTCATGCGCGATTATCAGTGGCTGCACGAGTACTGCCTCAACCGTTTCGGCTCGGCTCAGGCCCTGGAAGCGTTCTTGCCGCAGCCGCGCACGCCTGCGCAGCTGCGCGCAATCACTGACGACCGCTATCTGTCGACCCTGGCCCTGCGGGTGTTCCGGGCTGGGCTCAAGCACAGCCTGGTCGATGCCAAGTGGCCTGCGTTCGAGCAAGTGTTTTTTGGCTTCGATCCAGAGAAGGTCGTGCTGATGGGGGCCGAACATCTGGAGCGGCTGATGCAGGACGAGCGCATCATCCGCCATCTGGGCAAGCTCAAGAGCGTGCCGCGCAACGCACAGATGATCCTCGATGTGACGAAAGAAAAGGGTAGTTTCGGTGCCTTCGTCGCCGACTGGCCAGTGACCGACATCGTCGGCCTGTGGAAGTACTTGGCCAAGCACGGTAACCAGCTGGGTGGGCTTTCGGCGCCGCGTTTCTTGCGTATGGTCGGCAAGGATACCTTCATCCCCACCGATGACATGGCGGCCGCGCTGATTGCGCAGAAAGTGATCGACAAACAGCCGACCAGCCAGCGGGACCTGGCGCTGGTGCAACAGGCGTTCAATCAATGGCACCAAGAGAGCGGCCGGCCGCTGTGCCAGTTGTCGGTGATGCTGGCGCATACCGTTAACCATTGAGGCCTGCTCTGGCCGCTTCACGGGTAACCCCGTTCCCACTAGGGCTGATGATGTCGTGAGCTGATCGCCAGCCCATTGGAGCAACAGTGTTGCTCACTTTCGGCATGTTGCGCTGCGAAGGGCCGGGCACAGGTACACAAAGCCGCGCCTAGAAACCACCCACAAAGCGACTAACGCCCTTCGCCCGCCATGCGCCGTTCGAACTGAAACTTCCAGCGCACATACAGTAGCCCAGCGATGAACAACCCCAGGCTCGCCACTATTTCGACCCAACCGAACACCGCCCGCGCCGGGTCGAACGCCGCCAGTACGCCCTTGATGAAATAAATGTTCACCACGAAGCAGACCCAGGCATGCGCTCGGGCGCTGCCCAGCAGCATGCCCGGCAACAGCAACAGCAGCGGCACCACTTCGATCGCCAGAATCACTTCGACCCGCGCCCCGTGCAGGTTGGCGAACCACAGGTTGTTCACCACCAGCAGGGCGATCAGGCCCAGGAAGAACGCCAGGCTCAAGGCCCGCGCCAGCCGCAGGCGAGGTGCCAGCCAGTCGAGCGATGGGAGCACCTTGGGCTTTCTAGCCACGTGCCGCCTCCAAGGCCTTGGCCGTGTTCGCCAGGCGTTGGCCAAGGGCACGACATAGCGCGATCTCATGGGCGTCGAGTTCACGCTTGCCGTCCGCACCAGCATGGTGGCTAGCGCCATACGGAGTGCCACCACCACGGGTCTCGAGCAGGGCCGATTCACTGTAGGGCAAGCCCATCAGCAGCATGCCGTGGTGCATCAGCGGCAGCATCATCGACAGCAGGGTGGTTTCCTGGCCACCGTGAAGGCTGGCGGTGGAGGTGAATACGCCTGCCGGTTTGCCGACCAGCTCGCCACCGAGCCACAGGCTGCTGGTGCCGTCGAGGAAGTATTTCAGCGGCGCGGCCATGTTGCCAAAGCGCGTCGGGCTGCCCAGCACCAGCCCGGCGCAGTGGCGCAGGTCATCGAGGGTTGCATACAGTGCGCCGCTAGCCGGGATATCCGGCGCCACGGCCTCGCACTCAGTGGAAATGGCCGGTACTGTGCGCAGGCGCGCTTCCATGCCCGTCAGCTCGATGCCGCGAGCGATGTGCCGGGCCATCTCGCTGGTCGAACCATGGCGGCTGTAATACAGCACCAGAATATAAGGGGCGCTCACGGCAGGATCTCCAGCACCTTCTCAGGCGGGCGGCCGATCACCGCTTTGCCGCCAGCGACCAGAATCGGCCGTTCGATCAGCTTGGGGTGCTGGACCATAGCGTCGATCAGTTGCGCATCGGTCAACGCTGGGTTGGCAAGGTCCAGGGCTTTGTATTCGTCTTCGCCACTGCGCAGCAGTTGGCGGGGGGCGATGCCCAGTTTGCCGAGCAGGGCTTTGAGCGTCGCGGCGTCGGGCGGGGTTTCCAGGTAGCGCACGATGGTCGGCGTCAGGCCGCGCTGTTCGAGCAGTTCCAGCGCGCCGCGGGATTTCGAGCAGCGCGGGTTATGATAGAGCGTCAAGTCAGTCATGTCGGGTCGCATCCAGCTGGGTGTGGCGGCTATTCTAACCGCAGCGACTGACCTATTTGCTTGAAACTTCGAGAAGGATTGACCCATGGCAAAGCGTCTGGCAGCAGTACTGGCCATCACCGCAAGCTTGTTGCTCGGTGGTTGCGGTGCCGATTACGGCGTGGACCAAGATGGCAAGACGGTAAAAGCCCAGCAGATCGACGGGCACTGGGTGGTACTCAATTATTGGGCCGAATGGTGTGGCCCTTGTCGCACCGAAGTGCCGGAGCTGAATCAGGCAGCCAAGCAGTGGGCGGCCGACGGCATCAAGGTGGTGGGGGTGAATTTCGATGGCCTGCAAGGTGCTGAGCTCAAGGAGGCAGCGCAGGCCCTGGGTATCGATTTCACGGTGCTGGCCCAGGACCCGGCCGAGCGCTATGACCTGCCGCGCAGCGAGGCACTGCCAGTCACCTACATCATCGACGACAAGGGCAAAGTGCGTGAGCAGTTGCTGGGCGAGCAGACCCTGGAAGGGCTGCAGGCGAAGATCAAAGCCCTCAAAGGCGCGTGATCGATGAGGGCCGCACAGCGGCCCTGTGAGTTTTCAGCCTTCCTCGGGCCAGAAGCGCAGCGGCTTGCCCTCGGCCGGCCAGAAGCGCATTTGTTCGATGGGCGATACATCCCAACGCTGGACGCTCTCCAAGGCCTGCAGGAACTGTTTTTCCTGCTCCATCAAAGCAGGCCCACAAAGCTTGCGGGTCTTGCCTACCTTGCCGAAGCTCAAGTGCTTACCGTCCAGTGTGTACGGGGCAAACCAATGGTTGCAGCCGGCGTTACCGTAGGCGCGGCCATCGCTGGCCAAGGTCAGGGTGAGGTGGCTGTAGTCGATCAGCGGGCGCTCGCCGATCCACTCCAGTACATAGCTGCGGTCTTGCTGTAGCCGGTTGGGTTCATTGGCGCAGCCGAGCAGGCCGATGGCTACCAGTGCGCCCGTCAGCAGATGCTTCACTCGGCGCTCTCCTGGCAACGCGGGCACAGGTGCTTGTCGCCACGGCTCGCCCAGCCCAGTTCTGCGACACGGGCACTGGCAGCTGGCTGCCGGGCAGCTTTGCCAAGTTTTGCATCGACGGCGAACTCGAAGTCCAGTACAGCGTCGCAGCTGTCGCACTCGACCTTCCAGGTGAGTATTTCCAACTCGTTGAACACCGGGCCGCTGGCTACAGCAACCCATTGCCCGCGAGGGTTGATCAGGTGGCGTACGCTTTCAACGGTCAGGCGCATGGCCAGGTCCTTGCTGCCCTTGAGGGTGACGATCAGGACATCGCCTTTGTGCATCGAGCCGCCATTGCCAGTCACCTGATAACGGCCGGGCAGCAAGGCGCGGCATTCGATCAAGGTGTGTTGCGGGTTGAAAAGGGTATAGCGGAAATCGTGTTCGACCATGGGTCCTCCAGAAATGCCGCGTATCCTAGCATCAACCACTGACCACATTCTGCGGATTGCCAGCCGCCCAGCGGATGATGTTGTCCAGCGTGGTACTGGCGATACCGTCCAGTGCCTCGCGGGTCAGAAAAGCCTGGTGGGCGGTCACGATCACATTGGGGAAGGTCAGCAGCCGTGCCAGCACATCATCCTGCAGTGGCATGTCGGAGCGGTCTTCGAAGAACAGTTGCGCCTCCTCTTCATAGACGTCCAGGCCCAGGTAGCCAAGCTGGCCGCTTTTGAGGGCGTCGATCAACGCCGGGGTGTCGACCAGTGCGCCACGGCCAGTGTTGATCAGCATCGCACCGGGTTGCAGCAGGCTTAGGCTCTGGGCGTTTATCAAATGCCGGGTGTGCTCGGTCAGCGGGCAGTGCAGGCTGATGATCCGAGCTTCGCGCAGCAGTTCGGGCAGCTCCAGATAGCGGGCGCCGAGGGCCAACAACTCAGGGTTGGGGGAGGGGTCGTATGCCAGCAATTGGCAGCCGAAACCGGCCATGATGCGCGCGAACGCAGCGCCGATCTGGCCGCTGCCAACCACGCCGACGGTCTTGCCATGCAGGTCGAAGCCGGTCAGCCCATGCAGGCTGAAGTCGCCTTCGCGGGTGCGGTTGTAGGCGCGGTGCAGCCTGCGGTTAAGCGCCAGAATCAGGGCCACGGCGTGCTCGGCTACTGCATGGGGTGAATAGGCCGGAACGCGTACGATGCCCAGGCCAAGGCGCTGCGCGGCAGGCAGGTCTACGTGGTTGTAGCCGGCCGAACGCAGGGCAATCAACCGCGTGCCGCCAGCGGCCAGGCGCTGCAACACCTGAGCGTCGAGTTCATCGTTGATGAATGCGCAGACCACCTCGAAGCCACTTGCCAGAGTAGCGGTGTCCAGGGTCAGGCGGGCGGGCTGATAGTGCAGGTCCAGGGCGCTGCCGCTGGCGGCCCGGGTAAAGCTTTCCTGGTCGTAGTGTTGGCTACTGAACAACAGCACGCGCATGGCATACCTCCGTTAGTGCAATGGCAACCGCCCGGCTACAGGGCCTGTGCTGCGAGGCGGCCGATCGCCGCATCCAGCTCATCCAGCGCCTGCAGTGCCTGGGGGCTGCCCTGTTTGAGCAAGGTTTCGCTGCGCTGGCAGGCCGCACGCAACTGGGGTACGCCGCAATAGCGCGAAGCGCCGTTGAGCCTGTGCACCTGCTCGATCAGCGTCGTGCTATCGCGCGCCTCGCGGGCAGAACGGATTGCCAGGCGGTCACTTTCCAGCGATGCCAGCAGCATCGCCAACATGTCGGCTGCCAGGTCGGACTTACCAGCGGCCAGGCGCAGACCCTCGTCCGGGTCCAGTACCGGCAGCTCGCGGCTTTCACCCTGCTGTTCGTTTGTGAGCTCCTGTGCCGAGGTGCCAAGGCTCAAGCCGGCCCACTTCATCACCACCTGGGCCAGTTGTCGCTCGCTGATCGGTTTGGTCAGGTAGTCGTCCATGCCACTGTGCAACAAAGCGCGCTTTTCGTTGGCCATGGCATGGGCGGTCAGGGCAACGATCGGCAGCGGGCTGCCGCTTTGGGTCTTTTCCCAGAGGCGGATCTGCTCGGTACAGGCGCGCCCGTCCATGCCTGGCATCTGCACGTCCATGAACACCAGGTCGAACGGCTCGGCCTGTACCGCTTGCACTGCGGCATAGCCGTTGTCCACCGCGACCACTTGCGCGCCCAGGTCTTCAAGTAGCGTCTGCACCAGTAGCAGGTTGGCGGCATTGTCGTCGACGCACAGGATCTTCGCCCTGCGCTGGCCGCCGCTGGTCAGCCCCGGCTCGGCCAGTGGCCGGCGCGGCTGCACCAGCTCCAGCAGCAGGCGGCGCAACTTGCGCGTGCAGGTCGGCTTGGTCAACAACTGCCCATGGCCATTGGGCAGGTAGGGGTGGTAAAGCCCCTGCTCGGTGGTTGGGCACAACACTACGCACTGGCACTGCAAGCGCTCCAGTTGCTGGTTGTACCGGCCTAGCTGCTCCGGCGACAGGCTGCCGAGGTTAGCGCCGAGTACCGCGAATTCGAATGGCATGCCCGCCTGCAGGCCTGCCTGCACCGCTTCGAGCAATTGGTCGTAGGACGCGAATAGGCTGACGCTCAGGCCACAATCTTCCAGTTGGTGCTGCAGGGCCTGGCGCGCCAGTTCATGGCCGTCGACGATTGCCGCTCTGCGCCCGAGCAACGGTTGCAGCGGTTGCTGCTCTATGTCGTCATGGGCCTTGGGCAGGCTCAGGCTGATCCAGAACTGCGAGCCTTCCCCAGGCGTGCTGTCGACGCCTATTTCACCGCCCATTTGTTCGATCAGGCGCTTGGAGATCACCAGCCCCAGGCCGGTACCACCGGGCTGACGGGCCAGCGAGTTGTCAGCCTGGCTGAATGCCTGGAACAACGTGCGCACATCCTGCGGCGACAGGCCGATGCCAGTGTCTTGAACGCTGATGCGCAACTGGGCGCTGTCTTCATGCTCGTCTTCGAGCATGGCCCGGACCACGATGGTGCCTTCGCGGGTGAATTTGATCGCGTTGCTAACCAAGTTGGTGAGGATCTGCTTGAGCCGCAACGGGTCGCCGATCAATGACGAGGGGGTATCGCGGTAGATCAGGCTGAGCAGTTCCAGCTGTTTGGCATGGGCGGCGGGGGCCAGGATGGTCAGGGTGTCCTGGACCAGGTCGCGCAGGTTGAACGGGATGCTGTCGAGCACCAGTTTGCCGGCCTCGATCTTGGAGAAGTCGAGGATCTCGTTGATGATGCCCAGCAGGTTGTCGGCAGATTTCTCGATGGTGCCCAGGTAGTCCAGTTGCCGCGGCGTCATTTCGCTTTTCTGCAGCAGGTGGGTGAAGCCAAGAATGCCATTGAGCGGTGTGCGGATTTCATGGCTCATGTTGGCCAGGAACTCCGACTTGATGCGGCTGGCTTCCAGGGCCTCTTTGCGTGCCATGTCCAGCTCGATGTTCTGGATCTCGATGGTTTCCAGGTTCTGGCGAACATCCTCGGTCGCCTGGTCGATGCTGTGCTGCAACTCTTCGTGTGCCCCGTGCAGTGTCTCGGCCATGCGGTTGATGCCGCGGGCCAGCTCGTCCAGTTCATGGCTGCCCATGGCCGGCAGGCGCTCGTCCAGGTGGCCGTCCTTGAGCTGGTTGACCGCATGCTTGATGCGTGCGATCGGGTCATTGATGGTGCGGCTCATGCGCATCGCCAACAGGCCACTGAGGGCCAGGCAGGCAAGGATCAGCAGCACGCTGGTGAACAGGTTACGGTAGCCGCGCAGCAACATACCGTCGTGGGACAGCTCGATTTCCACCCAACCCAGCAACCGCTCGGCCTCGTCGGGCACGGCATCGGTCGCCAGGTCGCGGTGGTGGCCGAAAACCGGCATCAGGTAGCGGGTTGCATCATTGCCGGTGCGTTGCAGCAACTGTGTACCGGTTCCGCCACTGGGGGGCAGGTTGATCATGCTTGGGCCGGCGTGGGCCAGGCGGCTGCGATCAGGCGCCAGAAACGCCACTGCGCGCACGTCGGCCTGCTCCAGGGTCTGCGCGGCAATGCGCTCAAGTTGGGCCGGTGTGCGGCGTGCCAGGGCCGGTGCGGCCAGCGGTGCCAATTGCTCGGCGAGCAGCTTGCCGCGCTGCATCAGTTGCGTGCGCAATTGGTCTTGTTGCAACCAGGTGAAATAGCTACCCAGCACCAGTGCCATCAGGCTGGCCGGCAGCAGCGCCAACAGCAGCACCCGGCTTCTGATTCCCAAACGATCGAGCACAGTCGCCTCCTGTGATGTGCCTGCGCCGTCGTCGCTGCGACGGGACAAAGCGGAAAGTTACTCCGCTGGCTGCCCTAATGCACCTTTTCAATTTCTTTTCATTGCCCTGCCGAGGCGCTTGTCGCTGGGCAGTTGCCTGGCGAGTAGGCATACACAATAATCCAGCAATTGAGAATTTATGGCAGTTGCTAATGAATCCTGTAACTAATTGCGTTTCCCGCATCCTCGCCATCGAAGACGATCCGGTGCTGGGGGGTACCTGCACGACGCGTTACAGCGAGGTGGCTTTCAGGTCACTTGGTGCCGCGATGGGCTTGAAGGGCTGGAAGCGGCAAAGCGGCAGTCCTTCGACGTGGTGTTGATGGACATCCTGCTGCCAGGCCTCAACGGCCTGGATGCCCTTGCCCGGTTGCGCCATAGCCATGCCACCCCGGTGATCCTCATGTCGGCGCTGGGTGCCGAGGCGGATCGTATCAGCGGGTTCCAGCGCGGTGCCGACGACTACTTGCCCAAGCCCTTCAGCATGGCCGAACTGCAGGTGCGAATAGAGGCGATCCTGCGCCGGGTTGCCCTCGAGCGCCGGCATCAGCCGCCTTTGCAAGCCGACGATGGCACGTTGCAGTTCGACGAATCCCTGAGTGACGTCAGCCTGGCAGGGCAGCCGGCTGGCCTGACCCCTAGCGAATATCGCCTGTTCGATATGCTTTACCGCAATCGCGATGAAGTGCTCAGCAAGCCCTTTCTTTATCAGCACGTGCTCCAGCGCGGCTATTCGCGTCATGACCGCAGCCTGGACATGCACGTCAGCCAGATACGCCGCAAGCTTAAGGGCATCGGTTACCACGAGCGGCAGGTCCGCACGGTATGGGGCAAAGGCTACGTACTGAGCGCCGGCGAGGCGGACTGAAGATGCTCGATCGCCATTCGTTGTTCTGGAGGCTGGCCATTTTGCTGGTGGGCTTCTGCCTGTTGATGATCGGCCTTAGCTACAGCTGGGGCCGGCATATGGAAACCCGCAACGCATTTCTCGACGAACCGGCCCGCCAGGTGCTGCGCGGCTATGCCAGCGAGGCTGAGCAGGCGTGGCGCGGCGGTGGGCGCGAAGGCCTGGACCGATGGGTCAGTGCAATGCATCAGCGTGAGCACGGCTGGATCGGCGTGCTCGACCTCAACCTCAAACCGCTCAACAGTGCAGCCCCAGGGCCCGAGGTGATGCAGCGGCTGACCCGCTTGCGCGGCGTCGACTGGCCCATGAGCCGGCGCAGCACTGAGCAGCCGTGGTTGCGCATACCGTTTCCCGGCGCGCCGCAGCAAGGCATGCTGGTGATGGAGCTGCCCACCCGGCTCAACCCCGGCCAGTACCGCCTGGCCTGGCAGATCGTCACCAACGGCATCATCCCCGGTGTGTTTACCTTGCTGCTGTGCGTGGGGCTTTACCGGATGTTGATCGTGCCCCTCAACCAGTTGCGCGAGCAGGCCTCTGCTTGGCGCGCCGATCAACTCAACGCCCGCCTGGACTCGCGCCTGATCGCCCGGCATGACGAACTGGGGGAGCTGGCGCGCGCTTTCGACCAGATGGCCGAGCGACTGCAGGATACCGTGGCCATGCAGCAACAGCTGCTGCGTGATCTGTCCCATGAAATGCGCACGCCACTAAGCCGCTTGCGAGTGGCTTGCGACGGCGAGACCGACCTGGTGCGCCTGCGTGAACGCCTGGTGCGCGAGGTGGGCTGCATGCAGCAGTTGGTGGAGGACACACTGCAATTGGCCTGGCAGGATGCCGAGCGGACACCGATGAACCTTGAACCTATCCAGGTACAAGCGCTATGGGACCTGCTGGCAGAGAATGCTCGCTACGAAAGCGGTTGGGCCCCTGAACGCCTGCGCTGCGACTTGCCAGCTGATTGTTGGGTACAAGGCAACCTCAACTACTTGGCCCAGGCGTTGGAGAACCTGTTGCGCAACGCCATCCGTCATTCGCCTGACAATGGTGTGGTGCGCCTGGACGGCCAGCGAGAGGGCGGCTATTGGCGTTTATGGCTGCAGGACGAGGGCGCAGGTGTAGCCGATGCAGATCTGGAGCGGATCTTCGCACCGTTCTCCCGGCTCGAAGGCTCACGACCCGGGGATGGTGGTTTTGGCCTGGGCCTGAGCATTGCCCGCAGTGCCATCCAGCGTCAGGGCGGCACGCTTTGGGCAGAGAATGCAATCCAAGGCTTGCGCTTGTGCATGCGGCTGCCGGTCATCCCGCCAGCCTGTGGCGGAGCGGGCGTGGTTGATAAGGGCACCAGCGCTGCGGGCGCACAGGGATTTGGCCGCTTATAGCGGTTGGCTATAGTCACCGCAGATTGCGTGATATGGCCGGGAAGGGTTTGCCGGTATGATAGGCGCCCCTGCCGTCCGGATTGTGAAATACACCATGACCTTGCAGTACCCAACCATCGCCGATTGCGTCGGCAATACGCCTCTGGTTCGCCTGCAGCGCATCGCTGGGCAAACCAGCAATACCCTTCTGCTCAAGCTTGAAGGTAACAATCCTGCCGGCTCGGTCAAGGACCGCCCGGCGCTGTCGATGATCACCCGCGCCGAACTGCGCGGCCAGATCAAGCCAGGCGACACCCTGATCGAAGCCACCTCTGGCAACACCGGCATCGCTCTGGCGATGGCCGCGGCGATCAAGGGTTACAAGATGATCCTGATCATGCCTGACAACTCCACCGCTGAACGCAAGGCAGCGATGACCGCCTACGGCGCCGAGCTGATTCTGGTGACCAAGGAAGAGGGCATGGAGGGTGCTCGCGATCTGGCCGAGAGGCTGCAGGCCGAGGGCCGCGGTTTGGTTCTTGACCAGTTCGCCAATGGTGACAACCCCATCGCCCACTACAACAGCACCGGCCCGGAGATCTGGCAGCAGACTCATGGCAGCGTCACCCATTTCATCAGCTCGATGGGCACCACTGGCACCATCATGGGCTGCTCGCAGTACCTCAAAGAGCAGAACCCCAACGTGCAGATCGTCGGCCTGCAGCCGATGGAAGGCTCGGCCATCCCCGGTATCCGCCGTTGGCCCGAGGAGTACCTGCCGAAGATTTTCGATGCCACCCGTGTCGACCGGGTTATGGACATGTCGCAGCAGGAGGCCGAAGACACAACCCGCCGCCTGGCGCGCGAAGAGGGCATTTTCTGTGGCGTGTCCTCAGGTGGTGCGGTAGCCGCCATGCTGCGCCTGTCCCGCGAGGTGGAAAACGCCGTGATGGTCGCGATCATCTGCGACCGCGGCGACCGTTACCTGTCCACCGGCCTGTTCGACCCAAGTTAAATGTCAAAGAAAAAAAGCAATAGCGGCCTGCGCTTTCAACCAGCTGGCGGCAGCCGCACGCCTCAGGTCCCCGTGGGCAAGAAGCAGCGCCTGGATATCGAGCGCCTGGCCGGTGACGGCCGCGGCATCGCCTTCGTGGAAGGGCGCACCTGGTTCGTCAGTGGCGCCCTGGCAGGTGAAGCGGTCGAAGCGCGCGTGCTCAATGCCCGCGGCAAGGTGGTCGAGGCGCGCCTTGAGCGTGTGCTGCAGGCCAGCCCCGAGCGCCGTCAGGCCCCATGCCGCCATTATCAGCGGTGTGGCGGCTGTAACCTGCAACACCTGCCCCACGACGCCCAGTTGGCGCTCAAGCAGCGGACTTTGGCAGAGCAGCTGCAACGTGTGGCTGGTGTGCAGCCCGAAGCCTGGGCCGCACCGCTGAGTGGGCCGGAATTCGGCTATCGGCGCCGGGCACGTGTGGCCGTGCGCTGGGACGCCAAGGCCAAGCACCTGGACGTTGGGTTCCGCGCCGAGGCCAGTCAGGAAATTGTCTCCATTAATGACTGCGCCGTGCTGGTACAGCCTTTGCAGTCTATTCTCCGGCATTTGCCGACCGTGCTGCGCTCGCTGAGCAAGCCGCAGGCCATCGGCCATGTGGAGCTGTTCAGTGGGACCGCCGAAGCTGTGCTGGTGCGCCATGTGGCACCGCTGCCGGAAGACGATCTGCTGCGCCTGCAGGCATTTTGCGACCAAGCCAAGGCCCAGCTTTGGCTGCAGGGTGAAGGGGAGCCGCAACCTTGCGATGGCGCTGCGACGCTGGGCTTTGCCTTGTCGCCTTGGCAGCTTGAGCTGGCATGGCGCCCCGGGGACTTCGTTCAGGTCAACGCCCAGGTCAACACCGCGATGATCGAGCAGGCCTTGGCCTGGCTCGCGCCCCAGGCGCACGAGCGGGTGCTGGACCTGTTCTGCGGGCTGGGCAACTTCGCGCTGCCGCTGGCGCGCCAGGCCCGGGAGGTGGTGGCGGTTGAAGGTGTACAGGCCATGGTCGATAGAGCCGCAGCCAATGCCCGAAACAACGATGTGCATAACGCAGCGTTTTTTCAGGCCGATTTATCGCAGCCTTTGGCAGGCGCCGAATGGGCCGCCGAGGGCTTTTCTGCGGTACTCTTGGATCCACCGCGCGACGGTGCATACGAGGTGGTGCAAGGCATCGCCCGTCTCAACGCCAAGCGCTTGGTGTACGTATCGTGCAACCCGGCCACACTGGCGCGAGACGCCCAGGTGCTGGTCGGCCAGGGGTACCGGTTAAAAAGGGCCGGGATTCTCGACATGTTTCCTCAGACGGCACATGTCGAAGCCATGGCGTTATTCGAAGCGGGCTAGCAAACTGGCCCCTTGGTGCGGTTTCCACGGAAGTGAAGCTGTACGGTGATAGCCAGCGCACCCGTGTGGTGCGCTGTATGGAAAGGTATAACAAAGATGGTACAGGTGAGAGTGCACCAGCCGGTCAATACGGACGGCAGTATCAATCTCGATGCATGGCTGGACCATGTGGTGAGCGTCGATTCGGCTCTGGATCGCGTGGCGTTGAAAGAGGCCTGCGAGTTCGCCCAGGAAATCGAAAAGAAGGGTAACCCGGCAAAGCATTCGTGGGCCGATGGTACGTCCAGTTTTCAGGCTGGCCTGGAAATTGCCGAAATCCTCGCCGATCTGAAGCTCGATCAGGACTCGTTGGTCGCGGCGGTGATCTACCGCTCGGTACGCGAAGGCAAGGTGACCCTGGCCGAGGTTGGCCAGCGTTTCGGCCCGGTAGTGTCCAAGCTGATCGACGGCGTGCTGCGCATGGCCGCCATCAGTGCCAGCCTCAGCCCACGTCAGTCGCTGGTGCTTGGTTCCCAGGCGCAGGTCGAGAACCTACGCAAGATGCTCGTGGCCATGGTCGATGACGTGCGTGTGGCCCTGATCAAGCTGGCCGAACGCACGTGCGCGATCCGCGCCGTGAAATCCGCCGATGACGAAAAACGCCTGCGCGTGGCGCGCGAGGTGTTCGACATCTATGCGCCGCTGGCACATCGGTTGGGTATCGGCCACATCAAATGGGAGCTGGAAGACCTGTCTTTCCGCTACCTGGAGCCTGACCAGTACAAGCAGATCGCCAAGCTACTGCATGAGCGCCGCCTGGACCGTGAGCGGTTTATCAGCGATGTGATGAACCAGCTGCAGAACGAACTGTTGGCCACCGGGGTCAAGGCCGATATCAGCGGCCGGGCAAAACACATCTACTCGATCTGGCGCAAGATGCAGCGCAAAGGCCTGGAGTTCAGCCAGATCTACGACGTGCGTGCGGTACGGGTACTGGTGCCGGAGGTGCGTGACTGCTATACCGCGCTCGGTATCGTGCACACCCTGTGGCGGCACATCCCCAAAGAGTTCGACGACTACATCGCCAACCCCAAGGAAAACGGCTACCGCTCGCTGCACACGGCGGTGATCGGCCCCGAGGGCAAGGTGCTGGAAGTGCAGATCCGCACCCACGGCATGCACGAAGAGGCCGAACTTGGCGTTTGCGCCCATTGGCGCTACAAGGGCACCGACGTCAAGCCAAGCTCGAACCATTACGAAGAGAAGATTTCCTGGCTGCGCCAGGTACTTGAGTGGCATGAAGAGTTGGGCGATATCGGCGGCCTGGCCGAACAGCTGCGGGTCGATATCGAACCCGACCGGGTCTATGTATTCACCCCCGACGGCCATGCCATCGACCTGCCCAAAGGTGCCACGCCGCTGGACTTCGCCTACCGGGTGCACACCGAGATCGGTCATAACTGCCGGGGCGCCAAGATCAACGGGCGCATCGTGCCGCTCAACTACACCCTGCAGACCGGCGAGCAGGTGGAGATCATCACCAGCAAGCACGGTAACCCAAGCCGTGACTGGCTGAACTCCAACCTGGGCTACGTCACCACTTCACGGGCCCGGGCCAAGATCGTTCACTGGTTCAAACTGCAGGCCCGTGACCAGAACGTCGCTGCCGGCAAAACCTTGCTTGAGCGCGAACTCAGCCGCCTGGGCCTGCCGCAGGTGGACTTCGAACGGCTCGCCGAGAAGACCAATGTCAAGACGGCCGAGGACATGTTCGCCTCGCTCGGTGCCGGCGACCTGCGCCTGGCGCATTTGGTCAACGCCGCCCAGCAGTTGCTCGAGCCCGAGCGGATCGAGCAGATCGAATTGGTGCCGCGCAAGCCTACGGGGCCGCGCACCGGCAAGCGTGGCGATATCCAGATCCAGGGTGTCGGCAACCTGCTCACGCAGATGGCCGGCTGCTGCCAGCCGCTGCCGGGCGACGCCATTGTCGGCTATATCACCCAGGGCCGCGGCGTCAGCATCCACCGCCAGGACTGCGCCTCGGCGCTGCAGCTTGCAGGGCGCGAGCCAGAGCGAATGATCCAGGTTAGCTGGGGCCCGATCCCGGTTCAGACCTACCCGGTCGACATCGTGATCCGCGCCTATGACCGCCCGGGGTTGCTGCGCGACGTATCGCAAGTGCTGCTGAACGAGAAAATCAACGTACTGGCGGTCAACACCCGTTCGAACAAGGAAGACAACACCGCGCTGATGTCGCTGACCATCGAGATTCCGGGCCTGGACGCGCTGGGGCGCCTGCTGGGGCGGATATCGCAGTTGCCGAATATCATCGAAACGCGGCGTAACCGTACCCCTTGAGCGCGCGTGGCCATTTTCGCGGGTAAACCCGCTCCTTCAGGTACAGTGCATATTTTCACGCTGCACAAATCCCTGCAGGACCGGATTGACCCGCGAACCAGGCACCACCGAAGGACCTGCTTAAATGACCTACACCCTCCAAGACCTGCTGCACCTCATGGCCCGCCTGCGCGATCCGCAGTATGGCTGCCCTTGGGACCTCAAGCAGAACTATGCGAGCATCGTCCCCTACACCCTCGAGGAGGCGTACGAAGTCGCCGACACCATCGAGCGTGGCGATTTCGAGCATCTGCAGGGTGAGCTGGGCGACCTGTTGTTTCAGGTGGTCTACTACAGCCAACTGGCACGAGAAGAAGGGCGCTTCGAGTTCGACGGTGTGGTCGACAGCATCACCCGCAAGCTGATCCGTCGTCATCCTCACGTATTCCCCACAGGCGAGCTGTATGCGCCGCTGGATACCCCCAGCCTGAACGAAGCTCAGGTCAAGTCGCGCTGGGAGCAGATCAAGGCCGAAGAACGCGCCGAAAAGAGCACACCCGAACAACTGTCTTTGCTCGACGATGTACCAGCGGCATTGCCTGCCCTGTCACGCGCCGCCAAGCTGCAGAAGCGTGCGGCCACCGTAGGCTTCGACTGGCCAGCGGCGTTGCCGGTGCTGGACAAGGTACGTGAGGAGCTGGACGAGGTATTGCAGGCCATGGCCGACAATGACGCCGACGCGCTTGAGGATGAAGTCGGCGACTTGTTGTTCGCCGCCGTGAACCTGGCTCGCCACCTCAAGCAAGACCCTGAAAATGCCCTGCGCCGTGCCAACCGCAAGTTCGAGCGGCGTTTCCGCTTCATCGAACAGGCATTGCGCGACAGTGGCCGCCCCATAGAAACTTGTAACCTTGACGAGCTGGACGCCCTGTGGGGCGAGGCCAAACGTCAGGAAAAGAACCTGCCCAGCTGCGGCTGAGCTGTTGCATAAGTGAGTGAACATTCATGAGCCTTTCCCTTCGCGACCAATTGCTCAAAGCCGGTCTGGTCAACCAGAAACAGGTCTCGCAGACCAACAAAGCCCAGAAGAAACAGAAGCGCCTGGAGCACAAGGGCCAGGTCGAAGTCGATGACAGCCAGCAGCGCATGGCCAAGGAGGCGATGGCCGAAAAAGCCAAGCGCGACCAGGAGCTCAACCGCCAGCAGCAGGAAAAGGCCGAGCAGAAGGCCCGTGCGGCGCAGATCAAACAGTTGATCGAAGCTACGCGCCTGCCCAAGTTGACCACCGAGGACTACTACAACTTCGTCGACGACAAGAAGGTCAAGCGCATTGCAGTCAATGCCCTGATGCGCACCAAGCTGAGCAATGGCGCGTTGGCCATCGTGTCGCACGGCGGTAGCTATGAGGTAATACCCCGTGAGGCGGCAGTGAAGATTCAGGAGCGTGACCCTAACCGCATCCTGCTGCTCAATACCCACGTGGAGGAAGCCGACGAGGATGATCCGTATGCGGCCTACAAGATCCCTGATGACCTGATGTGGTGACCGCGAAAACCCGCTCTGGCCAAGGCCAGTCGGTTTGATTGTCCTGCTCATCCATTTGGGCTGCATTGCAGCCCTTCGCGGCCAAACCCGCTCTTGCAGGTAATGCGTCGGCTAACTTTCGAGCGCATCAACTGTAAGAGCGGGTTCAGCTGCGCCGGGCTGCGAAACAGCCCCAATCGGCTTCACTGACCGGCATCACCGCTTAAGCGGGTTTGCTATCGAGAAGCGGTTTATTGCGTCGTGCGCTGTTTTTCCAGGTCTTCGAGTTCGGCACGGTACTGGTGGGCTTGCTGTTCGTCGTGGAACATGCCGACCAATTGGCCCTGCTGGTGCACATCCCAGATCCGCACACCAGCGGCCAGGCCTTCGTGGGACATTTTCGATTCGTCACGTTCGGTTACTTGGACTGTCATCGGTAAACTCCACTGCTTTAGTTGGCTGCGACGCTGTGTCGCACACCCCCTTTATAGAGTTTGTTAGCAGGCTAAGTAAATAAACTGGCCATGAAACAATTTTCATGAACGCCAGCCAAAAAGAAGCCCCGCACAAGGCGGGGCTCCGGTTATTGCGGGCTACAGCGAATCAGTTGCCTTTAACCGACTTGCCGTCGACCGTACCTTCTTGCAGTACGATCACGTACTCCTTGCCGTCGGTTTCGACCTGGCGCAACTGCACCAGCAAGTAGTCCCAGTCTTTGGCGAACCACAGTTCGGTAATGCGTTTGTTCTGGCTCGGAGCCCGAACGCGCTCGACCTTAACCGCCTCGACCTGGCCGGTTTTAGTGGTGATTTTCTCAGTACCCAGCACGCGGAAGTCGTAGGTATCGATTTCGTCACCATCGACCACCTGGTACGTCATGCTCTTCTTGCCAGCGGCCACGTCGTGTTGCAGGGCCAACTGGTAGGACGACTTGTCCAGCACGCCGCGGTTGAGCGGCAGGCTGATCGGGTCCTTGCGGTCGGTGCCGGTGATCTTCTTGCTGTTCCAGTCGAAGGTCAGGTCGACGGTCTTGGCTTTGCCCAGGCCGCCCCGCTCGAAGTGGTATTTCTGCGGCAGCATGGTGTCGTTGTCCATGCGCAGAGTGCTTTGCTCGGTCAGGCTGGCAATCATCATGGAGGCCTTGAAATCAAGGTCCCAGCTGCCGTCCTTGTTCTTGACCAGGCTGCGCTCGGCGGTGCCACTCATGGGCAGTTGCTTCCAGTCGGCGGTGTAGCTTGCCGAGAACGGCTTCAGCTCGGCTGCCTGCAGAGGCAGGGCGAGTACGGTGAGGGCCAATAGCAGGGCGCGACGCATAAGTTCTCCTAGGGTCGGATCAAGTGACCACTGGCCGGCAGTGGCTGGTCGTCCAGTAATGCACCCTGTTCGCCCAGGTGCAAGCGACCTTGGGCAAACCAGTGCACCGCCAGCGGGTAGATCTGGTGTTCCTGATGGTGAACCCGTTGGGCCAGGCTTTGCACCGTGTCATCAGGCAGTACCGGTACCACAGCCTGTACGACCAGTGGCCCGCCATCGAGTTCCTCGGTGACGAAGTGTACGCTGCAGCCATGCTCCGCGTCGCCTGCTTCCAGTGCCCGGCGGTGGGTGTGCAGCCCCTTGTAACGGGGTAGCAGCGACGGGTGGATGTTGAGCAGGCGGCCCTGGTAGTGGCGCACGAAGTCGCCACTGAGGATGCGCATGAAACCGGCCAGTACGACCAGGTCGGGGGCAAAGCCGTCGATGCGCGCCATCAAGGCGGCATCGAAGGCTTCACGGCCATCGAACTGGGTGTGATCGAGCACCACGGTGGCGATCCCCGCTGCCTGGGCCCGTTGCAGGCCGTAGGCGTCGGCACGGTTGGAAACCACCGCGCCGATGCGAACCGGGCTGTCCTGCACGTGGCAGCTGTCGATCAAGGCTTGCAGGTTGCTGCCGGAACCCGACAGCAGTACCACAACATTGCAGGGCTTGCTCGGCATCAGTGTGCCTTGAGGTTCTGCAGTTCGACCTGGGCGGCGCCTTCGGCGGCTTCGGCGATGTGGCCGATGACCCAAGGTTGCTCACCGGCGGCGCGCAGTTCGTTCAGGGCAGCGTCTACCTGATCCTGAGCGACGCAGATGACCATGCCGACACCGCAGTTCAGTACACGGTGCATTTCGTGCTCATCGACATTGCCTTGCTGCTGCAGGAAGTCGAACACCGCCGGGCGCTGCCAGCTGGCTACGTCGATCACGGCCTGGGCGTTGTCTGGCAGCACCCGTGGGATGTTGTCCAGCAGGCCGCCACCGGTGATGTGGGCCATGGCCTTGACCGCGCCAGTGTTCTTGATCAGTTGCAGCAGTGGCTTGACATAGATGCGGGTCGGCGCCATCAGCAGGTCGGTCAGCGGCTTGCCGTCAAGCTGAGTGTTTTCGATGTCGGTTGCCGACACTTCGAGGATCTTGCGGATCAGCGAGTAGCCGTTGGAGTGCGGGCCGGAAGATGGCAGGGCGATCAGCGCGTCACCGGTGGCCACTTTGGAGCCATCGATGATTTCGGCCTTTTCCACCACGCCCACGCAGAAGCCGGCCAGGTCGTAGTCTTCGCCTTCATACATACCCGGCATTTCGGCGGTTTCGCCACCAACCAGGGAGCAGCCAGCCAATTCGCAGCCGGCGCCAATGCCGGTGACCACGGTGGCGGCCACGTCGACGTTCAGTTTGCCGGTGGCATAGTAATCGAGGAAGAACAGCGGTTCTGCGCCGCAGACCACCAGGTCGTTGACGCACATGGCGACCAGGTCCTGGCCGATGCTGTCGTGCTTGTTCAGGTTCAGTGCTAGGCGCAGTTTGGTGCCGACGCCGTCGGTGCCAGAGACCAGCACCGGCTGCTTGTAGCCGGCCGGGATCTCGCAGAGGGCGCCGAAGCCGCCCAGGCCACCCATGACTTCAGGGCGTGCGGTGCGTTTTGCCACGCCCTTGATGCGTTCGACCAGTGCTTCGCCGGCGTCGATGTCTACACCGGCGTCCTTGTAGCTCAGGGAGGGTTGCTTGCTCATTGATCCAGGCCTTTAAGAGGGAGGGATTCGTAAAAACGACCATGACGGCCAAGGCCGGCTCGAAAGCGGCGGCTGCCTGAAACGTCAGTGGTCTGTGAAGGCGCGCGATTTTATCAGGGTTGCCGGGCAGCGGCCATCCTCAGGCCGACGGGCAGGGCGGTTAATTGCTGAAAAAGGTAAGTGGGTGGTTGATAACCATGCTTGTGTATAAGCTGCAAATCACAAGCTCGATGCTCAACCGGACAGGAATCCTCATGCGACTTTTCATTTATTTGGCAGCAGGGTGCATGGCGCTGGCCAGCATGGGTGCGCAGGCCGAATCCGTCTCTGGCCTCTATCAGGTGCGCGAACCGATTGAAGGGCAGGGCGCCGAGGCGCGTACCGCAGCCACTGCCAAAGCCTTCGAAACCTTGGTGTTGCGCCTGACCGGCGACTCCAAGGCGGCGCAGAACCCTGGCTTGGCCGAGCTGCGCAAGAACCCGCAACCGCTAATCAACCAAGTCGGTACCGATGCCGGGCCGCCCGAATCGGTGGAAGTCGAGTTCGACCCCGGCAGCACCGAACGTGCCTTGCGCAAAGCTGGCCTGGCGCTTTGGGGCAGTAACCGGCCCTCCATCCTCGGCTGGTGGCTTACCGATAGTGTCGATGGCAGCAACCTGATCGGCGACGGCCAGGCCAGTGCCCAGCCATTGCGCCGCGCCGCCCAGCACCGTGGCTTGCCTCTGCGCCTGCCACTGGCCGACCTGCAGGAGCAACTGCTGGCCAATGCCAAGCAGCTCGAAAGCAATGACCCTGCACCGCTGCGCGATGCGGCGCAGCGCTATGGCGCCGATGCCCTGTTGGCGGTGCACGCCCAGGAGGCCGACGGCAAATGGCAAGGTAAATGGCAACTGTGGCTGGGTGACCAGCATGAGCAGGGCACTGCTGAAGCCGGTGACCAGGCTGCACTTGCCGATGCTGTGATGCTTGCGGTGGGTAACCGGCTTGCGCCACGTTACGTCATCAAGGCCGGTGCCAGCAGCCAGCTGCAATTGCAGGTGCAAGGCATGAACCTGCAACGCTATGCCGAGCTTTCCCGTGTACTTGAGCCCTATGGCCCGCGCCTGCAGTTGGCCGATGGCGGCACGTTGACCTATGCGGTGAGCGGTAATCGTGAGCAGCTACGGGCGCAGCTGGGCCTGGCCAAGTTGCAGGAAGTGCCGGCCGAGCAGGCCCCGCCTGCTGCAGCGCCCACGCCAAGCCCAGGTGCTGCACCAGGCCAGCCGGTCACCCCTGCGCCTGTCTCGGCCAAGCCGTTCGATGGCCTGCGGTTTCGCTGGTAAGGGGCCTATTGATGACTGACATGCGTCGTTGGATCGGGTGGGGTGCAGTACTGCTGATCGTGGTGCTGCTTTATAGCTTGCATAACATTCTTACGCCATTCCTGGTGGGCATTTTGCTGGCCTACCTGGCCGACCCGCTGGTCGATCGTCTGGAGCGTATCGGCCTGTCACGTACCTGGGGTGTGGTGGTGGTGTTTGGCCTGTTCACCCTGATATTGATGGCCCTGCTGCTGATACTGGTACCGATGCTGGCCAAGCAGTTGCTGCGCCTTTACGAACTGGCGCCACAGATGCTCGATTGGCTGGAGCACGTGGCGCTCCCTTGGCTGCAAGGCCATCTGGGGCTGGCCGACGGCTTCTGGAAGTTCGACAAGATCAAAGCCGCCATCGGCGCCCACATGGACAAGACCACCGACATCGTCGGCATGGTGCTGTCCCATGCCACTGCCTCGAGCCTGGCGCTGATCGCCTGGCTGGCCAACATGGTGCTGATCCCTGTCGTGGGCTTTTATCTGTTGCGTGACTGGGATTTGATGATGGCCAAACTGCGCAGCCTGCTGCCGCGTCAACGTGAACCTCAGGTGGTGGCGCTGGCAAGCGAATGCCACGAAGTGCTGGGGGCGTTCGTACGCGGGCAACTGTTGGTGATGCTCGCACTAGGCGTGATCTACTCCGCGGGCCTGATGCTGGTCGGGCTCGAGCTTGGCCTGCTGATCGGCATGCTCGCGGGCCTGGCGGCCATCGTGCCTTACATGGGTTTCATCATCGGCATTGGGGCTGCTTTGATCGCGGGGCTATTCCAGTTCGGCGGCGACCTGTACCCGATGCTGGGGATCGTCGCAGTGTTCATGGTCGGGCAGGCGCTGGAAGGCATGGTGCTGACGCCCCTGCTGGTCGGCGACCGCATCGGCTTGCATCCGGTGGCAGTGATCTTCGCCATTCTCGCTGGCGGCGAGCTGTTCGGCTTTACGGGTGTACTGCTGGCCTTGCCAGTGGCTGCCGTGATCATGGTGCTGGTGCGTCATGTGCACGACCTGTACAAGGAATCGGACATGTACGCCGGGGATATCGACCCTGATCTGTAACCACGCCTAGCCGCCGGGTAACCCGTTGATTTTACTAAGGCTATCCGGCTGCGTGATTGTGCGCCCTGCATTGCAGGTATAGACTTTGCAGATTGTTTACCAAAGGCCCCCTGCGGTCCCTGTCGACTGCCCGCGAGCATGAAACCACCAATCCAGTTGCCCCTGGGTGTGCGCCTGCGCGATGACGCCACCTTCATCAACTATTATCCGGGCGCCAATGCCGCGGCGCTGGGCTATGTCGAGCGGCTTTGCGAGGCCGACGCTGGCTGGACAGAGAGCCTCATCTATCTGTGGGGCAAACAGGGCGTTGGGCGCAGCCACTTGCTGCAGGCGGCGACCCATCGCTTCCAACAGCGTGGCGAACCTGCGGTGTACTTGCCGCTGGCGCAATTGCTCGATCGGGGTGTGGAGCTGCTGGATTACCTCGCTCAATACGAACTGGTGTGTATCGACGACCTGCACGTCATTGCCGGCAAGGCGGACTGGGAAGAGGCGATGTTTCACCTGTTCAACCGCCTGCGTGACAGCGGGCGCCGCCTGTTGCTGGCTGCCTCGGCCTCGCCCCGTGAACTGCCGATAAAGCTGCCCGACCTCAAGTCGCGCCTCACCCTGGCGCTGGTGTTCCAGATGCGCGGCATGTCCGACGAGGACAAGCTGCGTGCCCTGCAGCTGCGGGCGTCGCGCCGCGGCCTGCACCTGACCGACGAAGTCGGCCATTTCATCCTCACCCGCGGCACCCGCAGCATGAGCGCACTGTTCGACTTGCTCGAGCGCCTCGACCAGGCCTCACTGCAGGCACAACGCAAGTTGACCATCCCTTTCCTGAAGGAAACCCTCGGCTGGTAAGCCCCGTAAACACAGGGCTTTGAGGGGTAAAACGAAAAAGTCACATTTTTTTCGATAAAATTTGCAAATGGCCATGATAGAGGGCATAGTTCCCTCCCACTAAAGGATTACTGACACGGTCGTGCCCATGCTAAAGCGCTTCGCACCCCTCGTGCCTCTCGCACTCGTGACCCTGCTTTTTGGCTGTGCGGCCCAAGGCCCAGTTTCCCAGCCCCAGGATCACACCCCGGTTGCCTCGCAGTCGGTCCACAAAGTCAAAGCTTCGCCTTCGTCGGTCTTCGGTGAAGAAGAGCAGGCCACTGAAGACGATCTGGAGGCCTTCTCCAGCAGCAAGCCGTATCAGCTTCCGGTGCTGGCAGACAGCATTCTGGAGCGTGGGATGTCGCTGATCGGCACCCGCTATCGCTTTGGCGGCACCTCTGAAGCGTCGGGCTTCGACTGCAGCGGTTTCATCGGTTATCTGTTCCGCGAGGAAGCTGGCATGAACCTGCCGCGCTCCACCCGCGAGATGATTAACGTCGATGCGCCGAAGGTGGCGCGCAATAAGCTCAAGCCAGGCGACCTGCTGTTCTTCAGCACCAATGGCCGTGGCCGTGTGAGCCACGCCGGTATCTACCTGGGTGACAACCAGTTCATCCACTCCAGCAGCCGTCGTAGCGGCGGTGTGCGCATCGACAGCCTCGGTGACCGCTACTGGAGCAAGACCTTCATCGAAGCCAAGCGCGCCTTGGCCATGGCGCCGACGACCAATATCGCGCGCAACTGATATCAAAATGATGTACCCTGCCACGGCGGTGTTGCTTGATAAAAAAAGCTCGCCGCCGTGCGCATTTACAGAAAGCGTCTAATCTAAATTCTCAACTCTTTTCGGCTCCGGCCGGTCGGTCTTTGACAGGAAGTTCTGGCCATGAAGATGATGGCGCGCTTCGCATTCCTTTCCATGGTGGCTTTACTTGCCGCCTGTTCTAGCCATGCCCCGGCGCCTGCGCCTGTGGTTCAGCCCACCATCACCTACAGCCAGCCAGAGGGCTCGCCGCTGGCTGACGACGTGTTGATCCGTGCTATCGGCCTGGTGGGTACGCCTTACCGTTGGGGTGGCAATACACCGGATTCCGGGTTCGATTGCAGTGGCCTTATCGGTTACGTGTACCGCGATGCTGCTGGTATCAGCCTGCCACGTTCGACCCGCGAGATGATCGTGATGCGCGCGCCCACGGTGAGCATCAACGCCTTGCAGTCGGGCGACCTGGTGTTCTTCGCCACTGCCGGCGGTTCGCAAGTGAGTCACGCGGGCATTTATGTGGGCGAAGGGCGCTTCGTGCACGCGCCTTCCACTGGCGGTACCGTACGCTTGGATTACCTGTCCAACAGCTACTGGGCCAAAGCCTATCTGCAGGCCAAGCGTGTGATTCCCCAGGAGCACCTGGCGCAGAATCGCTGAGGGAACACCGGGTTCCTCTGCATGGCCACGCCGATTGACGGTCCCGGTGCAACCCTCTAACCTTCGCGGCGTGTTTCAGGTGCCCTGCCAGCTTCGACTGGGCAGGGTGAAACTGGGAAGCCGGTGGTCGCCAGCATGGCGCGATTCCGGCGCTGCCCCCGCAACGGTAAATGAGTGACGGCCGCGCAGTGCCACTGGGTGTGAACACCCGGGAAGGCGCGTAGCCCTGGGCCCACGGCCCGCTCATGAGCCCGGAGACCGGCCTGATACTGCCAACGGCATCACGGAGGGTGATGTGCGGTGCATCGCGGCCTCGGCCGTGGCTGCTGCGCGTTCTCCGTCTGCCCGCCTTTTACCTGCCGCCACTGCCCACGTGGCCGCAGCCTGCGGAGAACCTTCCATGAGCGAATCCACCGAACGCGACGAGCGCCACCTGGCGCGTATGCAGCGCAAGAAGGCGGTCATCGACGAGCGCATCGCCAATTCCCCCAACGAGTGCGGCTTGCTGCTGGTGCTCACCGGCAACGGCAAGGGCAAGAGCAGCTCGGCGTTCGGTATGCTTGCCCGTGCCCTGGGCCATGGCATGCAGTGCGGAGTGGTGCAGTTCATCAAAGGCCGCAACAGCACTGGTGAGGAGCTGTTCTTCCGTCGCTTCCCCGAGCAGGTGCGCTACCACGTGATGGGTGAGGGCTTCACTTGGGAAACCCAGGATCGTCAGCGTGACATCGCTGCCGCCGAGGCGGCATGGGCGGTCTCGCGCCAGTTGCTGCAAGACCCGAACGTGCAGTTCGTAGTGCTCGACGAGCTCAATATCGCGCTCAAGCACGGCTATCTCGACCTGGACCAGGTGCTTACTGACATTCAGGCCCGGCCACCGATGCAGCATGTGATCGTCACCGGTCGCGCGGCCAAGCCTGAAATGGTCGAGCTGGCCGATACCGTCACCGAGATGGGCATGCTCAAGCATGCCTTCCAGGCCGGGATCCGCGCACAGAAAGGCGTCGAATTGTGAGTGAAACCCGCAGCTGTCCAGCGGTGCTGATCGCGGCACCTGCCTCTGGCCAGGGCAAGACTACCGTGACCGCGGCCTTGGCCCGCTTGCACCGTAACCTGGGGCGCAAGGTGCGGGTATTCAAATGCGGCCCGGACTTTCTCGACCCGATGATCCTCGAGCGCGCCAGTGGCGCCCCGGTGTACCAGCTGGATCTGTGGATGATCGGTGCTCAGGAGAGCCGTCGGTTGCTGTGGCAAGCCGCACAAGAGGCAGACCTGATTTTGATCGAAGGCGTGATGGGCCTGTTCGACGGCACCCCATCGAGTGCCGATCTGGCACGACACTTTGGAGTGCCGGTGTTGGCGGTCATCGATGGCACGGCCATGGCCCAAACTTTTGGCGCCCTGGCATTGGGCCTGGCACGTTACCAGGCCGACCTGCCCTTCGCTGGCGTACTGGCCAACCGTGTCGGCAGCCTACGTCACGCGCAATTGCTCGAAGGTAGCCTGACCGAGGGCCTGCGCTGGTATGGCGGCCTGTCGCGCGAGCGTGGCATCGAGTTGCCCAGCCGGCACCTGGGGTTGGTTCAGGCCAGCGAGTTGAATGACCTCGATGCCCGCCTGGATGCGGCTGCGCAAGCTTTGGGTGCCAGCTGCGACGCCGCGTTGCCGCCGCCGGTTACGTTCGCCGCGCCGGCGCCGCAGGGGTGCACCGCAACCCTCGATGGGGTGCGGATCGGCGTGGCACGTGATGAAGCCTTTGCCTTTATCTACGGCGCCAACCTTGACCTGTTGCGTCAGCTTGGCGCTGAGCTGGTGTTCTTCTCGCCTCTGCATGACCGGGCACTGCCCGCGGTAGACAGCCTGTATCTGCCCGGCGGCTACCCAGAGTTGCATCACCACGTATTGGCGGCCAACATTTCGATGTGCCAAGCGATCCGTGCCCATCATGCCGAGGGTAAACCACTGCTGGCCGAGTGCGGGGGCATGCTGTATCTGCTCGAGGCGCTGACAGACGTAGCAGGCGAGCGTGCTGAGCTGTTGGGCTTGCTGCCGGGCGAGGCGAGCATGCAGAAGCGCCTGGCTGCCTTGGCCCTACAGGCCGTGGAACTGCCCGAGGGCACCCTGCGTGGGCATACCTATCATCACTCGCTGACCAGCACCGACCTTGAGCCGCTCGCCCGCGGCCTGAGCCCCAATGGCGGGCGCGGCAACGAAGCGGTGTATCGCTTGGGACGGTTGACGGCCTCTTACGTGCACTTCTATTTCCCGTCCAACCCTGACGCGGCGGCGGCGCTGTTGCGGCCATGAGCGATCACGCCTACAGCGCCGCCGAGCGCGCCGCGATCTACCGCGCAATCGGTGAGCGGCGCGACATGCGCCACTTCGCCGGTGGCACGGTTGCGCCCGAGCTGCTGGGTCGCCTACTGGCCGCTGCGCACCAGGCGCCGAGTGTCGGCCTGATGCAGCCTTGGCGGTTCATCCGCATCAGTCAGTGCGAGTTGCGCGGGCGCATCCAGGCGCTGGTGGAGCAGGAGAGGGTGCGCACCGCCCAAGCGCTGGGCGAACGCTCGGATGATTTCATGAAGCTCAAAGTGGAGGGCATCAGCGATTGCGCCGAGGTGCTGGTGGCGGCACTGATGGATAACCGAGAATCGCACATCTTTGGCCGCCGTACCTTGCCGGAGATGGACCTGGCGTCGCTGGCCTGCGCAATCCAGAACCTATGGCTGGCTGCCCGTGCCGAAGGGCTGGGGCTGGGTTGGGTATCACTGTTCGACCCTCAAGCCCTGGCCGCGTTGCTCGGTATGCCGCCCGGCGCCAAACCGGTGGCGGTACTGTGCCTGGGGCCGGTCACGGAGTTCTACGCACAACCGATGCTGGTGCAGGAAAACTGGGCCGAGGAACGGCCTTTGACTGAGATGCTGTTCGAGAATCGATGGGGAGAGCGTCAATGAGCGTAGCGCTGCTAACCGTGGCCGGCGTGGCGCTGGATGCACTGTTGGGCGAACCCCGACGCCGGCACCCCTTGGTGGGCTTCGGCAACCTGGCGGCAGGGCTGGAGCGCCGTCTGAACGCGGGTGGGCGCGGTTGGCGTAGCCACGGCGTGACGGCCTGGTTCCTGGCCGTGGTGCCCCTGACCTTTGTGGCGCTGATCCTGTCCTGGCTGCCGGGTGTCGGCTGGCTGATAGACGTGCTGGCGCTGTATTGCGCCCTGGGCCTGCGTAGCCTCGGTGAGCATGTGTTGCCGGTGGCCAATGCTTTACGCCTCGGTGACCTGGACGAGGCGCGGCGCCGTGTGGGTTTTCTGGTCAGCCGCGAAACCCGCGACCTGGACCAGCCTGCCGTTGCCCGCGCGGCTACCGAGTCGGTGCTGGAGAACGGCAGCGACGCGGTGTTCGCCGCGTTGTTCTGGTTCGTGGTGGCTGGCGCGCCAGGGGTGGTGCTGTACCGCCTGAGCAACACCTTGGACGCTATGTGGGGCTACCGCAATGAGCGCTTCGAGCGCTTTGGCTGGTGCGCGGCGCGTATCGATGATGTGCTGAACTACATTCCTGCCCGCCTGGTGGCGTTGACTTACGCGCTGCTTGGCAAAACGCGGTTGGCATTGGCCTGCTGGCGCAAGCAGGCGCCGCTGTGGGACAGCCCCAATGCCGGGCCGGTGATGGCTTCAGGCGCTGGCGCCCTTGGCGTAGAGCTGGGCGGCCCAGCGGTGTACCACGGCCAAGTGCACGAGCGCCCGCGCCTGGGCGAGGGGCCTGTGGCCGATGCCGATGCCATCGAGCGCGGCTGGAGCTTGGTGCAGCGAGGTGTGTGGTTGTGGGTGCTGGTGATCTGCATAGGGGCTTACGTCAATGCTTGAACATGGCGGGCGCCTGCAGCGCGCGGTGCAGCGCTACGCAATCGCGCGCGAAGAGTGGCTCGACCTTTCCAGTGGCATCGCACCTTGGCCCTATCCGATTCCACCGATACCACTGGACGCCTGGGCGCGTTTGCCCGAGACCGAAGATGGCCTCGAAGAGGCGGCGCGCGCTTATTACCACGCGGCGCAACTATTGCCAGTAGCTGGCTCCCAGGCAGCGATTCAGGCGCTACCGACATTGCGCCCAACGGGGCGTGTAGGGATATTGTCGCCATGTTATGCAGAACATCCCTACGCCTGGCGGCGCGCTGGGCATGAACTGATCGAGCTGGCTGAACACGAGGTGGAGGCTGCACTGGCTGGTCTGGACGTACTGGTGCTGGTGAACCCGAACAACCCAACGGGCCAGCGAGTGCCGCGAGAGCGGCTCTTGGCGTGGCATGGGATTCTGGCAGAGCGGGGCGGCTGGCTGGTGGTCGACGAGGCGTTCATGGACACCACGCCGCACGATAGCTTGGCCGACTGTGCCGAGCGCCCAGGCTTGATCGTGCTGCGCTCGTTCGGCAAGTTCTTTGGCCTGGCCGGTGTACGTCTGGGCTGCGTGGTGGCACCCGCTGCATTGTTGCACAGTCTGGCTGAGTCGCTCGGGCCCTGGACGGTCAATGGTCCTACCCGGGTGTTGGCCCAAGCGTGTTTTGCCGACCAACAGGCCCATCGGGCGCAGATCGAACGCTGCGCCCAGGCCAGTCAACGGCTTGCCGTAGTGCTGCTGAATCATGGCCTTGCACCCAGTGGCGGCTGCGATCTGTTTCAGTATGTGCGCAACGAGCAGGCGGCGGCTTTACATGAGTTTCTCGCTCGCCGGGGCATCCTGGTGCGCCTGTTCGAGCAGCCTGGCGCAGTGCGATTGGGTTTGCCAGCGACTGCCGCCGACGAGCAGCGCCTGGCCCAGGCCCTGGCCGATTATCAGAAGGAAACGGCATGACCACGCTTATGGTGCAAGGCACCACCTCCGATGCTGGCAAGAGCACGCTGGTTACCGCCCTTTGCCGCTGGCTGTTGCGCCAGGGCGTCGGTGTGGTGCCGTTCAAGCCTCAGAACATGGCGCTCAACAGCGCGGTGACCGCCGACGGCGGTGAGATCGGCCGCGCACAGGCGGTACAAGCCCAGGCTTGCCGGCTGGCGCCCCACACCGACATGAACCCGGTACTGCTCAAGCCCAACAGCGACACTGGGGCGCAGGTGATCATCCATGGTCGTGCGGTCACCAGCATGAACGCCGTGGCTTATCACGATTACAAGGCCATCGCCATGCAGGCCGTGTTGGCCTCCCACCAACGCCTCAGTGCGGCCTACCCAGTGGTGATGGTCGAAGGCGCAGGTTCCCCGGCCGAGATCAACCTGCGCGCCGGTGACATCGCCAATATGGGCTTTGCCGAGGCGGTCGATTGCCCGGTAATCCTGGTGGCCGACATCAATCGCGGCGGGGTCTTCGCCCATTTGGTCGGCACCCTGGAGCTGCTATCGCCCAGCGAGCAGGCGCGGGTCAAGGGCTTCGTGATCAATCGCTTTCGCGGCGATATCGCGCTGCTGCAACCGGGCCTGGATTGGCTGGAGCAGCGCACGGGCAAGCCTGTGCTGGGCGTGCTGCCTTATGTGACAGACCTGCACCTTGAGGCCGAGGATGGCATCGATAACCGCCAGGGTGCCAAGCACAGCCAGGTGCTCAAAGTGATCGTCCCGGTGCTGCCGCGTATCAGCAACCACACCGATTTCGACCCGTTGCGCCTGCACCCGCAGGTTGACCTGCAGTTCATCGGCCCAGGCCAGCCGATCCCGCCGGCCGATCTGATCATCCTGCCCGGGTCCAAGAGCGTGCGTGGCGACCTGGCACAGTTACGCGAGCGCGGCTGGGACAAGGCCATCGCCCGGCACTTGCGCTATGGCGGCAAAGTGATCGGGATCTGCGGCGGCCTGCAGATGCTTGGCCGTGAAGTGCACGACCCGCTGGGCCTTGAAGGCCCTGCGGGCTCAAGCCTTGGGCTGGGCTTGCTCGACTATGCGACCGTGCTGGAGGCTGACAAACAACTGCGCAACGTGGCCGGCACCCTGAGCCTGGACGCTTCAGCGGTGGCCGGTTATGAGATTCATGCCGGCGTTACCACAGGCCCTGCCTTGGAGCAGCCTGCCGTGCAGCTCGCCGATGGCCGCTGGGATGGCGCGATCAGTGCGGACGGCCAGGTTCTTGCCACCTATCTACACGGCCTGTTCGAGGGTAGCGAGTCGTGCGCCGCGCTGTTGCGCTGGGCTGGCTTGGAGCAGGTCCAGAGCATCGATTACCAGGCCCTGCGCGAGCGTGATATCGAGCGCCTGGCCGACCTTGTGCACACACATCTCGATACCGCGCGGCTGCGCGAGCTTTGTGGAATGGCCTGACATGCGCAACTTGATCCTTGGCGGTGCCCGTTCGGGCAAGAGCCGGCTGGCCGAGCAATTGGCCATCGACAGCGGCCTGGCAGTCACCTATATCGCCACCAGCGAACCGCTCGATGGTGAAATGAACGACCGTGTGCGCTTGCATCGTCAGCGTCGGCCAGCCCACTGGGAACTGATCGAAGAACCCCTGGCGCTGGCGGCAGTGTTGCGTGCAGAGGCGTTACAGGGCCGCTGCTTGCTGGTGGACTGCCTGACGTTGTGGCTGACCAACTTGCTGATGCTAGACGATCCGAAACGGCTGGCGGCAGAGCGCGATGCGCTGCTCGACTGCCTGGAGCAACTGCCCGGCACGATCATTCTGGTCAGCAATGAAACCGGCCTGGGCGTGGTGCCCATGGGCGAACTCACCCGTCGTTACGTCGACCTGGCCGGTTGGCTGCACCAAAGCATTGCCGAGCGCTGCCAGCGCGTAGTGCTGACCGTGGCCGGCTTACCCCTCATGCTCAAAGGACCCGCACTATGAACCCAGCCTGGTGGCGTGACGCCTGCCACCCCCTCGACAATGCAGCCATGGAGCAGGCGCGTGCCCGTCAGCAGCAGCTGACCAAACCAACCGGCTCGCTGGGCCAACTGGAAGGCCTGGCCGTGCGGCTTGCCGGGTTGCAAGGCCAGGAGCGGCCAAGCCTGGAGCAGGTCGCCATTACCCTCTTCGCAGGCGACCACGGCGTAGTCGAAGAAGGGGTTTCGGCATATCCGCAAGCGGTCACTGGGCAAATGCTACGCAACTTCGTAGGGGGCGGCGCGGCAATCAGCGTGCTCGCGCGTCAGTTGCAGGCGAGCCTGGAAGTGGTCGACTTGGGCACCATCGACCCCGAACTGGAACTGCCTGGGGTGCGCCATTTACGCCTGGGTGCTGGCACCGCTAACTTCGCCCGCCAGCGGGCCATGACCGAGGCCCAACTGCAGTCTGCGCTGCAGGCCGGTCGTGACAGTGCCCTGCGTGCAGCGGCCACTGGCGCGCAGCTGTTCATCGGTGGCGAGATGGGCATCGGCAATACCACCGCCGCCGCTGCCGTAGCCAGCGCCTTGCTGGGCTGCCCGGCTCGGGAATTGAGCGGGCCGGGCACTGGCCTGGACAACTCAGGAGTCAGCCACAAGGCCGATGTCATTGAGCGTGCCCTGGTGCTGCACAACCTGCCGATGGATGAACCACTGCAGGCGCTGGCCTGCGTCGGCGGCTTTGAAATCGCCGCGCTGACCGGTGCCTACCTTGCCTGCGCACAGCAGGGTATAGGTGTGCTGGTAGATGGCTTCATCTGCAGTGTCGCGGCACTGCTGGCGGTACGCATCAACCCGCAGAGCCGTGACTGGTTGCTGTTCGCCCACCAAGGCGCGGAGCCTGGCCACCGAGCCGTGTTGACAGCGCTGCAGGCCGAGCCGTTGCTGGCGCTGGGGCTGCGTCTGGGCGAGGGCAGCGGTGCTGCCCTGGCCGTGCCCTTGATGCGCCTGGCCTGTGCCCTGCACGGGCAGATGGCGACCTTCGCAGAAGCCGCCGTAGCGGATCGTCCGGCATGATATTGGACCTGCTGCGTCATGGCGAAACCGAGCTGGGTGGTGGCCTGCGTGGCAGCCTGGACGATGCCCTGACAGACAAGGGCTGGCGCCAGATGCGCGAGGCCGTTGCAGGCGCAGGCCCTTGGGATGCGGTGGTCAGCTCGCCGCTGCAGCGTTGTGCACGTTTTGCCCAGCAGCTTGGCATGCCGGTTCAACTGGAAGCAGGGCTGCAGGAATTGCATTTTGGCGAGTGGGAAGGGCACACGGCCTTGCAGATCATGCAAACCCAGGCTGATGAACTGGGGCGCTTCTGGGCCGATCCCTACAGTTACACGCCACCAGCTGGGGAGCCTGTGGCAGCTTTTGCCGAACGTGTGCTAATGGCGATCGCCCGCCTGCGCCAGCGGTACGCAGGCAAACGCGTATTGCTGGTTACCCATGGCGGCGTCATGCGCCTGCTGATGGCGCGTGCCCGTGGGTTGCCTAAAGAGCAGTTGTTGCAAGTAGAAGTGGGCCACGGGGCCTTGCTGCACCTGAGGGTGAGTGAAGACGGCACGCTGCAGGAGGTGCTTTGACATGCTGGCGTTCTGGATTGCCTTGCAGTTTCTGAGCAGCTTGCCGGTGCGTTTGCCGGGGATGCCAGCGCCCCGCGAAATGGGCCGCTCAATATTGTGCTACCCCTTGGTCGGGCTGTTGTTCGGGGTGTTGCTGTGGTTGGCCAGCTACCTGCTGCAAAGCGTCGCCGCGCCCTTGCAGGCAGCGCTGCTGTTGACCTTGTGGGTCTTGCTCAGTGGGGCGCTGCACTTGGACGGTCTGGCCGACAGTGCCGATGCCTGGCTAGGTGGGTTCGGTGACCGTGAGCGTACGCTACAGATCATGAAAGACCCGCGCAGTGGGCCGATTGCCGTGGTCACTCTGGTGTTGGTCCTGCTGCTGAAGTTCTGTGCGCTGTGGGTGCTGGTCGAGCGAGGCGCAGGCGCTTCGCTGGTGCTTGCGCCTGTCGTTGGGCGCAGCGCAATGCTTGGGCTGTTTCTTGTGACACCTTATGTGCGCAAGGGCGGCCTGGGGCAGGCGTTGGCAGAGCATTTGCCGCGCCGTGAAGCGGTTTGGATGTTGCTGGGCAGTTTGCTGCTGTGCTCGCTGATCGGCGGTTGGCAAGCACTGTGGCCTTTGCTGGGTGCGGTTGCTGGGTTCTGCTGGTTGCGACATCTGATGTGCCGGCGGTTGGGTGGGACCACGGGTGACACAGCGGGCGCGATGCTGGAGTTGCTGGAACTGACGGTTGTACTCGGGTTGGCGCTGGTGAAGTGACTTGGCCCATCCTTTGAAACTTCTTGCAACATCGACTCATGCGGGTATATACACGTATTCATGTTGACCAGTGATTGCATCTGCACGCATCTGCGCCGTGCTGCCCGCGGGGTGAGCCGGCATTACGACGAGGCGCTTGCCAGCGCCGGGATCAATGTCGCCCAGTTTTCCTTGCTACGTCACCTGCAAAGGCTCGATCGCCCGAGCATCACGGTATTGGCCGAGGCCATGGGCCTTGAGCGCAGTACCTTGGGCCGTAACCTGAAGGTGCTGCAGGCAGAGGAGTTGGTTGCGTTGGTCGAGGGTGACGACCAGCGCAACCGTGTTGTGCTGCTGACAGCCACTGGCGCGGCACGCTTGCAAGCCGCTCTTCCGGCGTGGGAGCAGGCGCAGTCGTCGCTGCTGGACCAGCTGGGCGAGGGCCAGCGTGAGACACTCGTGCGCTTGCTTGAGCGCCTGGCGTGAATCAAGACCAAAAATAGCGGGCTCACACCCGTACACCTTGCGATGGACTGGAGATAACGACAATGGCTTCGGTGTGGCGAACCAGCGGCTGGGTACTGGTGGGGGCGGCGTTGATCCTGGCGTTGTCTTTAGGCGTGCGTCACGGCTTTGGCCTGTTCCTGGCGCCGATGAGCGCCGATTTTGGCTGGGGCCGTGGCGTGTTCGCTTTTGCCATTGCCCTGCAGAACCTGATCTGGGGGCTGGCACAGCCGTTTGCTGGCGCGCTGGCTGACCGCCTCGGGGCGGCGCGCGTGGTGATCATCGGTGGCATCCTCTACGCCGCTGGCCTGCTTTTGATGAGTACCGCCGATTCGGCCTGGTCGCTGTCCCTGAGCGCCGGCCTGTTGATCGGTATGGGGCTGTCGGGTACTTCTTTTTCGGTGATTCTCGGCGTGGTGGGCCGCGCTGTGCCCGCGGAAAAGCGCAGTATGGCAATGGGTATTGCCAGCGCTGCCGGCTCCTTCGGGCAGTTCGCCATGCTCCCAGGCACCCTCGGCCTGATCGAATGGCTGGGGTGGTCGTCGGCGCTTTTGGTGCTGGGTTTGCTGGTGGCACTGATCGTGCCTTTTGTCGGGCTGCTGCGTGATCGGCCGCTGGCAAGCCACGGTGTGGAGCAGACACTGGGCCAAGCCTTGCGTGAGGCTTGCTCGCATTCCGGGTTCTGGCTGCTTGCCCTGGGGTTCTTTGTGTGTGGTTTTCAGGTGGTGTTCATTGGCGTGCACCTGCCGGCGTACCTAGTCGATCAACACCTACCGGCGACCACTGGCACCACCGTGCTTGCATTGGTCGGGCTGTTCAATATTGTCGGGACCTACACTGCCGGCTGGCTGGGCGGTCGTATGTCCAAACCTCGTTTGCTCACCGCGCTCTATCTGCTGCGCGCCGTGGTAATTGCATTGTTTCTGTGGGCGCCGATCACTCAGGTCAGTGCCTACCTGTTCGGTATTGCCATGGGCCTGCTCTGGCTGTCCACCGTGCCGTTGACCAACGGTACCGTAGCCACGGTATTTGGCGTGCGTAACCTATCGATGCTCGGTGGCATCGTTTTCCTGTTCCATCAGTTGGGGGCATTTCTGGGTGGCTGGCTGGGCGGCGTGGTGTACGACCAGGCTGGCAACTATGACTTGGTCTGGCAAATTTCCATTCTGCTCAGCCTGCTGGCGGCGGGGTTGAACTGGCCGGTGCGCGAGCGCCCCGTTGCCCGTTTGCAGGCACAAGCCGCATGAGCCGCTTGCTGGCTCGTGGGCTGCTGCTGGCAGCCTTGGCCTTGTTGCTGGCGCTGGTGTGGTGGGGCTGGCAGCGAGGTGGGCTGGCGTTGATGCAACTGGGCATGAGTGTTTGTTAGGCGCTACCCTGCAAGTGAAGAATTGGCTTGCAGGAGAAACGAACGATGCGTGCTCATTGGTTGACGATGCCTTTGCTGGTTTTGATGGGTGCTAGTGCTTCTTGGGCTGCCGAATGTCCGGCGTTGTTGCAGGGTAGCCTGCCGGAATTGCGTGGCAAGGAGCAGGTGGACCTTTGCCAGCGTTTTGCCGGCAAGCCGTTGGTGGTAGTCAATACGGCGAGTTATTGCGGTTTCGCGCCGCAATTCGAGGGGCTGGAGGCGACCTACAAGGCGTACCACGAAAAGGGCCTGGAGATGTTGGGGGTGCCATCGAATGACTTTAAGCAGGAAGATGCGGACAGTGAGAAGACGGCCAAGGTGTGTTATGCCAACTACGGTGTGACGTTCACCATGACCAAGGCCCAGGCGGTTAGGGGCAAGGATGCGATACCGCTGTTCGCTGAGCTGGCCCATCAGAGCAGTGCGCCAAAGTGGAATTTCTATAAGTACGTTATAGATCGCCAGGGTAGGGTGATTGGCAACTTCTCGAGCCTGACCAAACCTGATGATCCTGAATTCCGCGCCGCGATCGAGAAAGCGATAGCTTCGCATCCCTAACGAAGGCAGCAATTGCTGGATCCTTGCTCTTGCTCTTGCTCTTGCTCTTGCTCTTGCTCTTGCTCTTGCTCTTGCTCTTGCTCTTGCTCTTGCTCTTGCTCTTGCTCTTGCTCTTGGCTTTTGCTTCTAAGCGCACGGTAGTTCAGGCGACGCAGATTGCGACTTCAGGAGGCCGAACGCAGGGCTTGCGGAGGGAGGTGACGGGCATGGATGCCCGTCAAGCGCTGGGCCCCAGGATGGGGCCTGCAGCGCGGTCCTCCCGGGAGCAAGGCCGGAG
>NZ_JAFGYW010000236.1:0-495 GCF_017491595.1 Pseudomonas sp. 51_B | reverse complement strand
TGTGTACCTCGTCTTGGTTGGTTCATTTTGTTTGGTCGTGCGTGATCCGTGCGACTGAAAAGTCAGGCCTGTGACTGGTGACGTCGAGAACGTCGCAATCGGGCGTTTGGTGGTCGACAAACCCGTCGACAACGAGCGGATGTTGCGGTTGACGCTCGAATGACCGGCGGCCGCGTCAGTTGTGAATAAGGGCCCCGCGCTATTGGCCGAGGACAATCCCGTCGACGTGGAACTCGACAGCGACGCGACATTGCTATTGGTCGTGCTCAATCCGGTGGACAGCGAATTCAGGCCGGCAACCGTGGACGTCGACACCGACGCAACCGTGCTGTTCGTGGTCGACAAACCCGTCGACAACGAGCCGATGTTGCTGTTGGCGCTCGAAAGACCCGTCGACGTCGACGTGGACAGTGACGCCACCGCGCTATTGGCCGAGGACAACCCCGTCGACGTGGAACTCGACAGCGACGCGACATTGCTATTGGTCGTGCTCAA
>NZ_JAFGYW010000235.1:0-496 GCF_017491595.1 Pseudomonas sp. 51_B | reverse complement strand
CATACAGCATCAGCGGCGGCGCTCGCGTTTGCGCTGCCGCTGATGCTGTATGCGGCATCGCGCCCGGGAACGCGTCGCGTCGAGCACCGCGCGCGGATCGAGGCGGGCGCCGCGCGCATCTTTCCGGCCCCGGCGGACCTGCGCCGCTTCGACGCGTGCAATCCGTGCGAACGCAAGGCCCCGGCGCTGCGCGGCGCGTACGGCGCGGTGAGGTCCGGCGTCGGCGCGGGCGATGCATGGACGCGCGAGAAGGCCGGCGTGGGGCGCTTCGGGACCACCGGGCTCGGCGAGCCGTCGCACGTGAGGACACGGCTCGACTTCGTGAGGCGGTTCGACGCGCACGACGTCGCCGAATTCGCGCTGCGCCCGGACGGCGACGCGACGGTCGTCACGTGGGCGATGCGCGGGCCGTCGCCGTTTCTGTCGAAGCTGATGCGGGCGTGCTTGAGCATCGGCAAGATGGTCGGCAAGGACTTTTATACGCGGCTCGCGAACC
>NZ_JAFGYW010000234.1:0-497 GCF_017491595.1 Pseudomonas sp. 51_B | reverse complement strand
CGGGAGAGCGTGCAGCCATCTCAGCGTCCTTCGAAGCGAGGGGCGCGCTTTTCGATGAACGCGCGCACCCCTTCCGCGTAGTCGTACGATTGCCCGAGCTCGCGCTGAAGATCGCGTTCGAGATCGAGCTGCTGGTCGAGCGTATGGGTGAGGCTCGCACGCATCGCCTGCTTGATCGCCGCGATCGCCCGCGTCGGCTGTTGCGCAAGTTCTCGGGCGAGTTGTGCGGCGGCGCCCGCGAGTTCGGCATCGTCGACGACCCGCCACACGAGTCCCCAACGTTCGGCTTGTTCGGCACTCAGTTTGTCGCCGGTCAGTGCGAGCCCGAGCGCACGGGCGAAGCCGACGCGCTGCGGCAGGAACCACGTGCCGCCGGAATCCGGAACGAGGCCGATTTTCACGAACGACTGAATGAAGCTGCTCGATTTCGCCGCGATGACGAGATCGCAGGCGAACGCGAGGTTGGCACCGGCGCCCGCCGCGGTGCCGTTCACGGC
>NZ_JAFGYW010000233.1:0-497 GCF_017491595.1 Pseudomonas sp. 51_B | reverse complement strand
CACAAGGAGTTTGTGTGTTGCCGTGAATGACAGGGGGAACGCGAATTCTGTGGGAGCGAGCCTGCTCGCGAAGGCGTCAGGTCATCCAACATGGTGTCGACTGACACACCGCTTTCGCGAGCAGGCTCGCTCCCACAAAGGATTTGTGTGTTGCCGTGAATGACGGGGAGAACGCGAATTCTGTGGGAGCGAGCCTGCCCGCGAAGGCGTCAGGTCATCCAACATGGTGTCGATTGACACACCGCTTTCGCGAGCAGGCTCGCTCCCACAGGGTTCTGTATTCCAGGGCGGTAAAGGGTCAGGCCCACTCTTTGCGCAGTTGCCGCGCGGCGCTGACCATGTGCACCAGCGCCGCTTCGGTCTCTGGCCAGCCTCGGGTTTTCAGCCCGCAATCCGGATTGACCCACAGCCGCTCAACCGGAATACGCTGCGCCGCCTTGCGCAGCAAGCCAACCATTTCCGACACATCAGGAATCCGTGGCGAGTGAATATCGTAG
>NZ_JAFGYW010000232.1:0-497 GCF_017491595.1 Pseudomonas sp. 51_B | reverse complement strand
CCCTGGAGCCGTTCCATCGCCTGTTGCTTGGGGTTGGCTTCGGGCTGCTCCGTCGTTTCCATGCTTGGGGGCTGCTCAATTGCTTCAGTGGACTGCTCGGCGTTAGCCAGCGCTGCGCCACCCAGCGCCAGTGAAATAGCCAGAGCCAGGTGTTTTGGTGCGAATAGGTGTTGAGTGGGCATCAGGTTCGATTTCCGTATCGAGAAAATCCAACTCTATTGCTACCCGAGAAAAACCGATGTCGGCCGCTTCCCGCATCCACGCAGGCGACATCGGATCGTTCTGTGGAAAATCCTCACTGGATTTCGCAAACAATTCTTTTGCGCGGCGCCGCTTGTTCTTTTTCCTACAGCTTTCGCTTGAAGACGGCATTTTTATCAGCGTGAAGTTAAATGCTTATCTGCATTATTTTGCAGTTGGTAAGTTAGTAGCGAGGGCTGATGTGCATTTTGTTGCAGATTTGGGGCGTCTTCGGCTGCCAGAATGCACTATATTGC
>NZ_JAFGYW010000231.1:0-498 GCF_017491595.1 Pseudomonas sp. 51_B | reverse complement strand
GATCTACATGACGTGCATCTGGGTCGCCGGCCTCTCCGTCCTGGCGATTTCCCTGATGATTCCCTGGGGCGTCTTCGCCCGTTACGTGCTCGGCACCGGCTCCAGCTGGCCAGAGCCGACGGCGATCCTGCTGATGATGGTGTTCACCTTCATCGGCGCCGCCGCCAGTTACCGCGCCGGTGCGCACATGGCCGTGGCCATGCTCACCGACCGCATGCCACCGCAGCTGAAATCCGCAGCGGCGATTTTTTCGCAACTGCTGATGGCGGCCATCTGCATCTTCATGACCATCTGGGGCACCAAGCTGTGCATCTCCACCTGGAACCAGTTCATGGCCGCCCTGCCCGATCTGCGGGTTGGCGTGACCTATCTGCCGATCCCCCTGGGCGGCTTGCTGACGCTGATTTTTGTCGTGGAAAAACTCTTGCTCGGTGACCAGAGCAAACGTCGGGTCGTGCAGTTCGACCTGGTTGAAGAAAGTGAAGGTGCCGTTTAATG
>NZ_JAFGYW010000230.1:0-498 GCF_017491595.1 Pseudomonas sp. 51_B | reverse complement strand
CATATGTTCCACGGCGGCGGCGAACTCGCTGTCGACGGTCAGCAACATCACTTCGAAATTCAGGCGAAACGAGCGATTGTCCAGATTGGCGCTGCCGATGGCGCTGATTTCGCTGTCGATCAGCACCACTTTCTGATGCAGGAAACCTGGGCGATAGCGGAACACCCGCACGCCGGCACGCACCGCCTCGAAGGCATACAGGCTGGAGGCGGCATAAACGATGCGATGATCAGGCCGCGACGGCAACAGCAGGCGCACATCGACACCACGCAACACCGCCAGCCTCAATGCCGCGAACACCGCTTCGTCCGGGACGAAGTAAGGGCTGGTAATCCAGACCCGTTGCGTTGCTGCGTGAATGGCTTCGACGAAAAACAGCGAGCAGGTTTCGTAGGCATCCGCCGGGCCGCTGGCGAGCAATTGGCAAAGCACGCCATCCTCCGGATACGCATCTGGAAGGATCAACGGCGGCAGAGTACGAGCAGCCCAGAACCAATC
>NZ_JAFGYW010000229.1:0-498 GCF_017491595.1 Pseudomonas sp. 51_B | reverse complement strand
AAAGAAACCGGTCGCGACATATATGTTGAAGACGACGTCCTTGCCCGAGCCTACCAGCATGCCGATCAACCATTAAGAGATGCTTTGGACCTGTTCTATCTAACAGGTCAGAGGGTCGCTGACACATTGAAGATGGATGAGCGCGACATAAAGGACGGAAAGCTCTCCGTCCAGCAAGGCAAAACTGGGGCTAAACGAAGGATCGAAATCATTGGTGAGCTCAAAGTCGTAATAGATCGAATCATGGCGCGAAAGACCGGACAGAAAATCAGATCAACACGCCTGGTAGTAATCGACTCTGGGCAGCCGATGACGACCAGAATGCTCAGAAAAAGGTTCGATGACGCCAGGGAAGCAGCCGGGATTCCAAAAGCAGAATTTCAGATGCGCGACCTACGAGCAAAAGCGGCCACGGATAAAGAGGAGTCAACAGGGAACATCAGAGAAGCTCGAGACCAACTTGGGCACACCACCGTAGGGATGACAGAACAGTACATC
>NZ_JAFGYW010000228.1:0-499 GCF_017491595.1 Pseudomonas sp. 51_B | reverse complement strand
CCCATGCAGTGGGCATGTTCAACCTGGCCATGCGCATCATCGACCTGCCGCGCTCGGCGATCTACAACGGCTTGATGAGCTACGCCTTGCCGGTGTTCGCCCGGCGCAGTGCCGAACCGGCGCGGCTGATAGGGGTAATCGGCGATTCCACGGCGATCAGCGGTTTCGTACTGACACCGCTGTTCTTCGGCATCGCCCTGACCGCCGAGGACATCATCCTGCTGATCTTCGGCGCGAAATGGGCCGATGCGATTCCCTTGTTGCAAGTGCTCGCCTGCACGGCGGCGCTGGGCAATCTGGCGCTGTATGCAACCACTGCGCTGGTGGCGGTCAATCGCACGCACTTGACCCTCAAGGCCGAAGTTGCCACCACCCTGCTCGCGCTGGCGCTGGTGGGTGATTTCGCGAATCACCCCGATCATTCGGGGCCGGCCGTTCTTGTCTGGCAGCAGGCTACCGCTGATCTCCAGCCAGTGAAGGCTGCCGTCGGGCCAGCGGA
>NZ_JAFGYW010000022.1:0-73173 GCF_017491595.1 Pseudomonas sp. 51_B | reverse complement strand
CGGGCGGGCTTACCGTTACGGGGGGGAAGAGTTCGCCTTGGTATTCGCTGGCAAGACGGCTGAAGAGTGCGTGCCCCATGTAGAAGCGGTGCGTGAAATGATCGCCAACTACACCATGCATTTGCGAGACCAGAGCAATCGTCCGCAGGATGACACTGCCGGGCGCCAGCGACGCAGCGGCAGCGCGGGTGGCACGGTCTCGGTCACCATCAGCATCGGCGTGGCCGAGCGCCAGGCCGAGCACCGTAACCCGGAAGAAGTACTCAAGTGCGCCGACCAGGCGCTCTACAGTGCAAAGGGCGCGGGTCGTAACTGTGTCATGGTGCATGGTCAACAATCCCAGCGCGGGGCGGTGCGGATGTCGTGACCATGATTGACCATACGGTCACTTGATGAACCTATGTCTCGCAAAAGTTGTTCGGTTACACTGGTTTCAACCCCGGGTTCCAACCCCGTGCCGCGGTCCCTGTGGCCGCTCCGACCGACCAGCGAGAGGTTGTCATGGCTGAATATAAAGCGCCCCTGCGCGACATGCGCTTCGTACTGAATGAAGTCTTCAACGTGGCCGAACAGTGGGCGCAGTTGCCCGAACTGGCTGAAGCGGTCGATGCGGACACCGCCATGGCGGTGCTTGAAGAAGCCGGCAAAGTCACCAGCAAGAGCATTGCACCGCTCAGCCGCGCCGCTGACGAAGAGGGCTGCCGCTGGGACCAGGGTTCGGTGCATACGCCTGCCGGCTTCATCGAAGCCTACAATACCTACGCCGAAGGCGGTTGGGTTGGCGTGGGCGGCGATCCGCAGTTTGGCGGCATGGGCATGCCCAAGGCGGTTTCGGCCCAGGTCGAAGAAATGGTCAACGCTGCGAGCCTGGCTTTTGGCCTGTACCCGATGTTGACCGCAGGTGCCTGCCTGTCGATCAACGCCCATGCCGATGAGGCGCTGAAGCACAAGTACCTGCCGAACATGTATGCCGGTGTCTGGGCCGGCTCCATGTGCCTGACCGAACCCCATGCGGGCACCGACCTGGGCATCATTCGCACCAAGGCCGAGCCCCAGGCCGATGGCAGCTACAAGGTCAGCGGTACCAAGATATTCATCACCGGCGGCGAGCACGACCTGACCGAGAACATCATCCATCTGGTGCTGGCCAAGCTGCCGGATGCACCAGCAGGGCCTAAGGGTATTTCGCTGTTCCTTGTGCCCAAGTTCCTGGTCAATGACGACGGTAGCCTAGGCGCGCGCAACCCGGCCACCTGTGGCTCCATCGAGCACAAGATGGGCATCCAAGCATCGGCCACCTGCGTGATGAACTTCGATGAAGCGGTCGGCTACCTTGTCGGCGAGCCGAACAAGGGCCTGGCGGCCATGTTCACCATGATGAACTATGAGCGGCTGGGTGTGGGTATCCAGGGCTTGGCGTCGGCCGAGCGTTCCTACCAGAACGCTGTGGAATACGCCCGTGATCGCCTGCAAAGCCGTGCGCCAACCGGGCCACAGGCCAAAGACAAGGCTGCCGACCCGATCATCGTACACCCGGATGTGCGGCGCATGCTGTTGACCATGAAGGCGCTCATCGAAGGTGGGCGTGCCTTCTCCACCTACGTCGCCATGCAGCTCGATAGCGCCAAATACAGCGAAGACCCGGCAACGCGCAAACGCAGCGAAGAACTGGTGGCGCTGCTGACACCCGTTGCCAAGGCGTTTCTAACCGACCTTGGCCTGGAATGCACAGTGCATGGCCAGCAGGTATTCGGGGGCCATGGTTACATTCGTGAATGGGGGCAGGAGCAACTGGTGCGCGATGTGCGTATCACCCAGATCTATGAAGGCACCAACGGTATTCAGGCGTTGGACCTTATGGGGCGCAAGGTGGTGGCCAGCGGTGGCGCCTATTACAGGCTGTTCTCGGACGAGATCCGCCAGTTCGTTGCCAGCGCAGGCACTGAACTGCAAGCCTTCACCAAACCCCTGAGCGCCAGCCTCGATCAGCTCGATGGCCTGACCGAGTGGGTACTGGAGCAGGCCAAAGCTAACCCGAATGAGATCGGCGCCGCTTCGGTTGAGTACCTGCATGCTTTCGGCTATGTGGCTTACGCTTACATGTGGGCCTTGATGGCACGTGCCGCCAAGGCTGCCGAGGGTGACGAGGCGTTCTATGCCGCCAAGCTGGGCACCGCGCAGTTCTACTTCGCGCGCTTGTTGCCGCGGGTAGAGTCATTGGTGGCTGCGGTGAAGGCAGGCAGTGAGTCGCTTTACCTGCTGGATGCAGAACAGTTTTGAGGTTGAAAGTATTTCAAAAACCTACGGCGTGTAAGCTTTCTCCTACACAACGTAGTGACTTTTCGCTACTGGCGTCAGATTGGATCCACGGTTAATCTTTGTTCATGGACGTTGCGCAGGAAGCGCAAAGGACAGAACAGGGACAACGAAGGATTACCTGCCAGGAAGGTGGGACGATAGGGATGTCATAGGGAAACAGTCTAGAGAACCCCGCTTCGGCGGGGTTTTCTTCGTCTGCGTGATGCTCAGCCAAGCGCCTCCAGTGGTGATACGCCCGGTTGGCGTGGGTCGGTTTCCTCCTCCAGCAATGTGCGCAGCAGCTCCACCGACGCCTGCTGGCGCTGTGCGTCGCGGTAAACCAGGCCGACCTTGAGCGGTACCCGCGGCTCGCTCAGCGGTTTCCATAACAAACTTTGTTGGTCGTCGGCGGCGTCCTTGGCACGCCCCGGCAGAATGGTCGCCAGCGCCGTATGGGCCAAGCTGTCGAGGATCCCCGCCATGTTGTTCATCTCGGCTTGTACCTGTGGCCGACGGCCCTGGGCGGCGAGCTGATCTTTCCAGATCTGACGGATCTGGAACTCTTCCCCCAGCATCAGCATGGGCAATTCGGCAGCCTGCTTAAGGGATACCTTCTTGAAGTCCTTCAGCGGATGAGTAGCCGGTATCACAACCTGCAGCTCGTCTTCGTACAGCAGCAAGCCATGCAGCCCTGGCTGGCGGGGTGGCAGGTAGCTGATGCCGATATCCAGGTTGCCATTGAGCAGCCGCCGTTCGATTTCCAGCCCCGATAACTCGTAGATCTGTACCACCAGGTGCGGCTGGGCTTTGCGTAGCCGTTCCAGCAGTTGCGGTATCAGGCTCGGCCTGACGGTTTGCAAGACGCCGATGGCCAGCGTGCGCAGTGACTGGCCTTTGAAGTTGCGCATGGCCTCATGGGCTCGCTGCAAGCCATCGAGCAATGGCAACGCATGGTTATAAAGCGTGTGCGCAGCAAGGGTGGGCAACAAGCGTTTGTTGCTGCGCTCGAACAGGCTCAGGTCCAGGCTGTGTTCCAACTGGCGGATCTGTTGCGATAGCGCCGGTTGCGACAGGTACAGGCGTTCGGCGGCACGCCCAACATGGCCCTCTTCATACACCGCGACGAAGTAACGCAGCTGGCGAAAATCCATAAGAAATACTTATCGAAAAAGCTGGGAAAACGAAATGGCCGCAAAGCCTGTCGGGGCCTAGTCTATCGCCGTATTACAACGGGTTACAGCAGTCGGTTGCTGTATTGTTACCTCGTTTGAAAAACACTTTTGATAGGCACGACAAAATAATTCAGGCCGGCTGCTTTAGCGACACTGGCCGCTTCCGTGATTGGTTGGAGCCCCGATGAACTTGTTCAACCTGCGCCGCTCGGCCCCTGCCGCGGTTGCTGAGCCCAAGCGTGCACCGGTGGCGCAGGCCCATCCAAAAGTGCCGGCGCGCACTTACCTCATGCCGAGTACCGAACATGCGCGGCAGGTGTTCGTACGTGGCCAGGGTTCCTGGCTTTGGGACAGCGAAGGGCACGCTTACCTGGATTTCACCCAGGGTGGCGCGGTCAACAGCCTTGGGCATAGCCCGTCGGCGCTGGTGAAGGCCCTGTCTAACCAGGCCCAGGCCTTGATCAATCCAGGGGTCGGCTACCATAGCCATGGCTTGCTAGCGTTGGTGGAGCGCCTGTGCCAGAGCACTGGCAGCGACCAGGCCTACCTGCTCAACAGCGGTGCCGAAGCCTGTGAAGGTGCGATCAAGCTGGCGCGCAAGTGGGGCCAATTGCACCGTAACGGCGCCTACCACATCATCACCGCCAACCAGGCCTGCCACGGCCGTAGCCTGGGCGCGCTTTCGGCTTCCGACCCGCTGGCGTGCAACCGCTGCGAACCAGGTCTGCCCGGCTTCAGCAAGGTGCCATTCAATGATCTGGCGGCGCTGCATGCCGCCGTCGATTCGCGCACCGTGGCGATCATGCTCGAGCCGATTCAAGGCGAGGCCGGGGTTATCCCGGCGACCCGCGAATACCTGCAAGGCGTGCAAAAGCTCTGCCGTGAACTGGGCATTTTGCTGATTCTCGATGAAGTTCAAACCGGCATCGGCCGCTGCGGCGCGTTGCTGGCCGAGCAAACCTTTGGCGTGCGCGCCGACATCGTCACCCTCGGCAAAGGCTTGGGTGCAGGGGTTCCACTGGCCGCTTTGCTGGCCCGTGGCACGGCCTGCTGTGCTGAACCAGGCGAGCTGGAAGGTAGCCATCACGGCAATGCGCTGATGAGCGCCGCCGGCCTGGCGGTGCTCGATACGGTGCTGGAGCCGGGCTTCTTCGAGCAGGTGCAAGACAGTGGCCGGCATTTGCGCGATGGCCTGGCTCGCCTGGCCGGCCGCTACGGCCAGGGGCAGGTGCGCGGGCAGGGCCTGCTGTGGGCCTTGCAACTGCAGGACAACCTCGCCAAAGAGCTGGTTGCAGCCGCTCTGCACGAAGGCTTGCTGCTCAATGCCGCGCAACCTGACGTGGTGCGTTTCTCGCCGGCATTGACGGTGAGCAAGGGCAACATCGATGAAATGCTCCTGCGCCTGGCACGGGCGTTCGCTCGCTTGCACACCCAACAGCAAGCTGGCGGCCAGGTACCTGCCTGATCTCGAATTCAACGAACCGTCTAGCGTTCCTGCGCATCGCCCCGTGCCTGTTTCATTTGGCCGGGGCGTTTTTTTTACCTGCGGAACCTCTGGGATGCGCGGCTAGTCTTTGGTGTAACCCCTTTAAGGAGAAACCCGCATGGACTTTATTCGCATCATCATCGCCATTATCCTGCCGCCGCTGGGTGTGTTTTTGCAGGTGGGTTTTGGCGGGGCATTCTGGCTGAACATCCTACTGACTCTGCTGGGCTACATCCCAGGCATCGTGCATGCGGTCTACATCATCGCCAAGCGCTGAGTGTGCCGGGGGCGCCGCCAGGCGGCGCCACGCCGGCTGTCAGCCTTCAAGTACGCGGCAATAGAACTTCCATTCCTCTTCCAGCGCATGTGCCAGGTTTTCGGCCTTGCGCAAACCATGCCGTTCGCCAGCATAGAAATGCCCCGAGGCTTCGACGCCATTGGCCTGCAACGCCTGCAGCATTGAACGGGTCTGTTCAGGCACCACCACTGCATCCAGCTCGCCCTGGAAAAAGATCACCGGCACATTGATGCGTGAGGCATGCAGCAAGGGCGTGCGCTGGCGGTAACGTTCAGCATCGCGTTGCGGGTCACCGATCAGCCAGTCCAAATAATCGGCTTCGAACTTGTGCGTGGCGTGGCCTAAAGCAATTGGGTCGCTGACTCCATAAAGGCTGGCGCCGGCCCTGAACACGTCGTGGAACGCCAATGCGCACAAGGTGGTGTAACCCCCAGCGCTGCCACCGCGGATGAACGCTTTGCCAGCATCGATCAGGCCTCTCTGAGCCAAATACTCGACGGCGGCGCAGGCGTCCTGGACATCGCTTTGGCCCCAACGCAGGTGCAGCGCCTGGCGGTAAGCCCGGCCGTAGCCGCTACTGCCACGGTAATTCAGGTCGGCTACGGCAAAGCCGCGCTGGGTCCAGTACTGAATACGCGGATCGAGCACGGGGTAGCAGGCTGAAGTCGGGCCGCCATGGATGAACACCAGCAGCGGGGCAGCGCCTTTGATGCCGTGGGCCGGGTAGAAAAAGCCATGGGCAAATGCATCACCGCTTGGGTAATGGATCGACTGTGGCAGGCTGATCTGCTCGGCGGGCAGCACCTCGCTGCCGCCAGCCAATACGCTGACCTCATGGTTGGTTCGGTTGATGGTGATCACTGCTGCAGGGCTGATCGGCGAAACGGCGACGGCATACAGATACTCGCCGTCCATGGCCAAGTGGCGGAACCGGGTGTAGGCACTGGCGAAACGTTCCAAGCGGCCTTGTTCATCACGCAAGCCCAGTTGCCCGATGCCGCCTTCGAACCAAGTGGCCAAGTAGTGCTCGCGGCTGATGGGCAGCCAGGTGCTGTTGCCCAGTTGCCACGGGGCGCTGGCATGGTCCGCCGGCTCAGCGGCAAGTGCTTGCCAGTTGCCGTCGACCTCGCCCCAGGGCTGCCAGAAACCATTGCGATCAGACAGGCAGTACAACAGCCCGTCAGCATCGAAACGCGGTTGTTGCAGCGATTCATCTGCGCCGGCAACGCACTGCGCGGGGCCCCAGTTACCGGTTGTGTCGCGTTGCCTGCACATCAGCCGGGTGACGGTCCACGGTTGTGCCGGGCGGTCCCACTCGATCCACGCCAGGCGCTGGCCGTCGCTGCTGACCGTCGGTGAGGCGTAGAAGTCGGCGCCCTCGGCGAGCACTTGGCGGGTAGTTTCATCCCATGCCACCAGGCGATGCTCAACCTGTTGGCCATGGCGCTCCTCAACGGCCAATACCTGGCCGTTGTGCCACTGCAGATCACCATAACGACAGGCGTCTTCGTTACTCAGGGGCCGTGGTGCAGTACCCGCAAGGCTCTGGGTGTACACCTGCTGGTCCTTTTCGTTGACGAACAGCAGGCCGTCGCCGCCCAGGCAAAAGCTGCCGCCACCATACTCGTACACGCGGCTGCGCACGCTGAAGCCATCAGGCGTCAGGCACCGCGCCTGGTGGTCACGCCAGTGCCAGATGCGGCAGGCGCCATCGGTTGGGCGGAACTCGTTCCAGAACAGGCCCTGTTCATTGACCTTGAGGTCTGCGAAGTCGGTGCCAGCGGCGACAGCCTGGGCGGCACTGAAATCAGCCGCGGGCGATGACACGGGAATTGCGCTCATTGCGGAAAGTCATCTCTTCGATGGCGAGTTGGGCAGTTTCTGCCTCTTCGCGAGCCTTGAGGATGATGCCGTGGTCGGCCGACTTGGCGCACACCGGGTCGGCATTGCTGGCATCGCCTGTGAGCATGAAGGCTTGGCAGCGGCAGCCGCCGAAGTCCTTTTCCTTCTCGTCGCACGAACGGCAAGGCTCGGGCATCCAGTCGTATCCACGGAAGCGATTGAAGCCGAACGAGTCGTACCAGATGTGATGCAGGTCGTGGTCGCGCACATTGGGGAACTGCACCGGCAACTGGCGCGCGCCGTGGCAGGGCAGGGCGGTGCCGTCGGGCGTGATGGTCAGGAACAGGCTGCCCCAGCCGTTCATGCAAGCCTTGGGTCGCTCTTCATAGTAATCCGGGGTCACGAAGATCAGCTTGCAAGGGTTGCCCTGGGCTTTGAGCTTGGCCCGGTATTCGTTGGTGATACGTTCGGCGCGCTCAAGCTGCGCACGAGTGGGCAGCAGGCCCAGACGGTTGAGATGGGCCCAGCCATAGAATTGGCAGGTGGCAAGCTCGACGAAGTCTGCCTCAAGCGCAATGCACAGCTCGATGATGCGGTCGATTTTGTCGATGTTGTGCCGGTGGGTAACGAAGTTGAGCACCATCGGGTAGCCGTGGGCCTTCACTGCACGGGCCATTTCCAGCTTCTGAGCGAAGGCTTTTTTCGAGCCGGCGAGCAAGTTGTTGACCTGCTCGTCACTGGCTTGGAAGCTGATCTGGATATGGTCCAGGCCGGCTTGCTTGAAAGCGGCGATACGCGTTTCGGTCAGGCCAATGCCCGAGGTGATCAGGTTGGTGTAATAGCCCAGTTGGCGGGCCTCACCGATAAGCTCTGCAAGGTCCTGGCGCACCAGCGGTTCGCCACCGGAGAAACCGATTTGCGCAGCGCCCATCTCGCGGGCCTCGGCCATCACCTTGAACCATTGCGCAGTGCTCAGCTCCTGGCCCTGGGCGGCGAAGTCCAGCGGGTTGGAGCAATACGGGCACTGCAGCGGGCAACGGTAGGTGAGCTCGGCCAGCAGCCACAGCGGCAGGCCGACCGGCACTTCAGGCGAGGGTGATCCAGTGTTCGGCACGGGCCACCTCCATGAATTGCTCAATGTCGTCAGCGACCTCGGGCACACCAGGAAATTGCTGTTCGAGTTCGGCGATGATCGCCGCCACATCACGCTTGCCGTCGATCAACCCACCGATCAGGCTGGCGCTTTCGTTGAGCTTGATCATGCCCTCTGGGTACAAGAGCACGTGGCCTTTCTGCGCCGGTTCGTACTGGAAGCGGTAGCCAGGGCGCCAGTTTGGCACTTGGTTACGTTGCAAGCTCATAGGGCTATCCCTTTGTGCCAGACCCGTTGCTGGGTGACGGTGTGGTAAGGCGGACGGTTCAGCTCGTAGGCCATGCTCATGGCATCGAGCATGCTCCAGAGGATATCCAGCTTGAATTGCAGGATCTCCAGCATGCGCTCCTGGCCCGCGCGGGTGGTGTAGTGCTGCAGGGTGATCGCCAGGCCATGTTCCACATCGCGTCGGGCCTGGCCCAGGCGGGTGCGGAAATACTCGTAACCGGCCGGGTCGATCCACGGGTAGTGTTGCGGCCAGCTGTCCAGGCGCGATTGGTGGATCTGCGGGGCGAACAGTTCGGTCAACGAGCTGCTGGCCGCTTCCTGCCAGCTCGCACGGCGGGCGAAGTTGACGTAGGCATCCACGGCAAAGCGCACGCCTGGCAGCACCAGCTCTTGTGAGCGCAGCTGATCAGGGTCCAGACCCACTGCTTGACCCAAGCGTAGCCAGGCTTCGATACCGCCATCTTCACCCGGTGCGCCGTCGTGGTCGAGCAGGCGCTGGATCCACTCACGGCGCACTTCGCGATCCGGGCAGTTGGCCAGGATCGCGGCATCCTTCATCGGGATGTTGACTTGGTAGTAGAAGCGGTTGGCCACCCAGCCTTGAATCTGCTCCCGGCTGGCGCGGCCTTGATACATCGCCACATGGTAGGGGTGGTGAATGTGGTAGTACGCGCCCTTGGCGCGCAGGGCCTGTTCGAATTCGGCAGGTGACAATGGCAGTGCGTCGATCACGGGGCCTCCTTACAACTCGATGCTCATGCCGTCGAAGGCGACTTCCACCCCACGACGCTGGACCTCGGCGCGCTCGGGTGAGTCTTCATCAAGGATTGGGTTGGTGTTGTTGATGTGGATGAGCACCTTACGTTGGCGTGGGAAGCCGTCGAGCACTTCGAGCATGCCGCCGGGGCCGTTCTGCGCCAGGTGGCCCATCTCGCGGCCGGTGCGGGTGCCGACACCGCGCCGCTGCATTTCATCATCCTCCCACAGCGTGCCGTCGACCAGCAGGCAGTCGGCACTGTGCATCATCTGCAGCAGTTTGGCGTCGACCTGGCCGAGGCCGGGTGCGTAGAACAGCTTGCCCCCTGTGCGGGAATCTTCGACCAGCAGGCCAAGGTTGTCGCCCGGGTGCGGGTCGAAGCGGTGCGGCGAGTAGGGCGGCGCTGCGCTGCGCAGGGGGAACGGTGTGAATCTGAGGTTTGGGCAGGCGTCGATGACGAAGCTGCCCTCAAGCTCGATGCGATTCCACTGCAGTCCGCCGTTCCAGTGGCTGAGCATGTTGAACAGCGGGAAGCCGGTGGTCAGGTCTTGGTGGACCATGTCCGTGCACCAGACCTGGTGCGGGCAGCCTTCGCGCAGGCTGAGCAGGCCGGTGGTGTGGTCGATCTGGCTGTCGAGCAGGACGATAGCGTTGATGCCGGTATCGCGCAGTGCGCGCGCAGGCTGCATGGGCGCGAAGGCCTGCAGTTGGGCGCGAATGTCGGGCGAAGCGTTGCACAGGATCCAGTGCTCACCGTCGTCGGACAAGGCAATGGACGACTGGGTGCGTGCCGTGGCGCGCAGGCTACCATCGCGAAAGCCCTTGCAGTTCACGCAGTTGCAGTTCCACTGCGGGAAACCCCCGCCGGCGGCGGAACCGAGAATCTGGATGTACATGGCCACTCCTTCTGCGAAAAGCCGTATCCGAAAAACGACGACGCCCCGGCGGGCCGAGGCGTCATGCCGCACAGCAAGGCTTAGCGGTTGGCGAAGTACATGGTCACTTCGAAGCCGATACGCAGGTCAGTGTAAGCTGGTTTGGTCCACATGGGCGTTCTCCTTCCGGATGGGTTGTGTTTGCTTCACTACTACTCGAGTGCTGATTCGAGTAAGAGGTTCCGCTGACTGAGATAGCGTTATCTTACAAGAAATTTTTGTACCGAAAGGTTAATTGTTTGATAAGCGCCCTTGCAGCAAACGTAATAATCCGCCCTGGATCACTTCCAGGAGCTGTCCGGCGCTGCGGCATTGGCCACGCAAAGCCAAGCGTGATCTTCAGCGAGCAACTGGCGAAGCAGACCATACAGATCCGCTTGTCGCACGTCCAGAATAGCCCGTTTCAAACCCCTCAAATCGTCAGGTTCAGCGGCCAATCGTGCTTGCCATGCCCATTCGGCTACATCGGCGTTGGCCATGGCGGGTTCGTCGAACTGCTCGGCCAGGGCTTTGCGCGCATGCTCGTCCAGTGTCACACCATTGCGTAGAAGCGCGTGCAGGTGGCCGAGGATTTCTGCCTGGCTGGCATGTGGCGACTGCACGCCGAATAGCAGGCCACCTACGCCCTCGATCTGACGAAAGGTACTGAATACCGCGTAGCCTAATTGCAACTCGACCCGCAGGCGTTGATACACCGGCCCCTGCAGGCTCTGGGCCAGTAGGCGGCCGCAGCCTTGCTGCCCGTCAGGCACGGGGCAAAACAGCAGAAGGGCATTTTCACTGCCAGGCACATTGGCCCGCTGCCAGCGGCGGCCAGCCCAGCGGGCCGCAGGTGAAGGCGACACACCTTGGCCAGGGCAGCTTTGCAGCAATGCACCCAGAGCCTGCAACGCATCTGTATCGAAGCCTACGGCCAGGCCGTGCCAGCGGCTGTGCTGCCAGGCGTCGTCGAGCTGCGTTTGGTCAGCCGCGCAGTGCGCCTGGGGTTCTGCGCGTGAGCCGAGTACGGCATCCGGCAACTGACCGATCAAGGCTCTGATAGGTATCAGGGCGGGGGCTTCAGGTGCAGGGGACGGCCAGTCGCAAGGTGCCTGCAAGCTCGTCAGGGCCTGGGCGGTGGCGCGTACCACCGCTGCTGGGTGCCCAGCACAGCGCAATTGCCAGTAGTCACCGGCCCCACTGAATTGCAATTGCACGCCGGCCTGCTCGCAGCGCATCTGTAAAGGTTGCAAGGCACGTTCAAGTCCCCGCTGAAGAGGCCGACGCGAGGGTGATGCTATGTGCCAACGCAGAAACAGCGCTGCATGGTGCCGGGTTGGCGGCAACAGGCGGCTGACACTGAGTGAAGGCGGCAGCGCTACTGCCTGATGAGCGGGCATCTCGTCGAGCAACAAGGGGTCAGGCTCGGGCAACTGCCATGGGTGGTAGGCGCGTTGTGGCAATTGCTCGAGCAGCGCCGCAAGTGCGGTGAGCCCTTGGCTGTCCAGTGCCGCAAATGGCTGCGCGGCGCTGTCTGCGCGGGCCAGCGCCAAGGCGCCGGCACTGCGCTGGCGACGCTGCTGCAAAAGTCCGAACGCCTGGTTGAGCGTTGTGGGCGATGCTTGGCGAATATAGCTGAACCAGCCGTGCAACAGCTTCAGTACCTCGCTGCTATCGGCACAGGGGTTGAGCTTCAAATCGATGTGCCAGAGCAGTTGCCCGGCGAAAGCATACAGCTGCTCGACTTTGCACTCCTTGAGCCATCCCCGGCGCTGCAGTTCACCCAGCCAACTGCCGGGGCGGTTGTCGCTGAGGTTGGCCATCAGCAGTGCCAACGCCCGTTCTGCCCCCGTCGGCAGGCCCTGATGGGCGAACAGTAGCGGTTCGTCACTGGCCAAAGCCGGCGGCAAAGGTTGGGGTACCGCGGCCGCCCGTTTGAAGACGCCCGCCAATCGTCTGCCGAGTCGTTCCAGTTCATCCAGCGGCTGTGGCCCGCAGAGGCTCAGGGTGATCTGGCCGGCGTGATAGAAGCGTTGGTGAAACCCCACCAGGGCATCCTGGAAAGCACTGCTCTGCAGTGGGAGGGAATAACGGTTACCGGCATGAAAAGCGCTGAGCGGGTGATTGCCCGTTACTGATTGCAGCAGAGCAAACTGCTGTTGAGCCTGAGGGTTGCGCGACCAGGCGATGAATTCGGCGTGGATCACCTCACGCTCGCGCCGTTGGCGCTCGATGCCAAGGTCAGGTTCGGCAAGCATCTGGCACAGACGCTCCAGCCCCCCGGCCAAGGCGGCAGGCGGGACTTCGAAAAAAAAGTCGGTGGTGCGTTCACGGGTACTGGCATTGACTTGGCCGCCCAAGGCCTGAACGTAGCGCATAAGCCCATCTTCCAGTGGGAAGCGCGCTGTACCCAGGAAGAACAGGTGTTCAAGAAAGTGCGCCAGGCCAGGCCACTGGGGCGCAGCATCATGGCTGCCGGCGTGCACGCGCAGGGCTGCAGCCGAGCGCTTGAGATGTGGCGCATGGCGTATTGTCAGCTGCAGGCCGTTGGCCAGCGTGACGTGGCTGTTGGTGTCGCTCATGCTAACCACAGGTATCCATTGATGAATGCGGGCTCATCCGCGACTGGGCGCGGTGGCGACCCCTCAGCCTCTACGCCAATTCAACTCTTGACGCAGATCGGTCAGATAGGGGAATGCTTCGCGTGCTCGCATCAGGCGGTCGTGTTCCAGGTCTGCCAGCAAAAGGCACTCGTCGCGCCCGGCCATGGCCAGCAAACTGCCGTCCGGCCCGATGATGCTGCTTTGCCCGCAGTACTGGATCTCGTCCTCAGCGCCGCAATAGTTGGCGTACACCAAGTAGCACTGGTTCTCCTGCGCCCGCGAGCGCACGGTCACCTGGCAGACGAAGTCGTACGGCACCATGTTAGCGGTCGGCACAAGGATCAGCTCGGCCCCCGCCAGCGCCAGGCGCCGGGCGTTTTCCGGGAATTCGATGTCATAGCAGATCAGCAGGCCGAGCTTCCAGCCTTGCAGCTCCACCACCGGGAAGTGATCGGCACCTGCGCTGAACATCGCCCGATCCAGCTCGCCGAACAGGTGAGTCTTGCGGTAATTGCACAGGCTGCTGCCATGGGCGTCGATCAACTGCACACTGTTGTAGATCGCCCCGTCCTCGGCGCGCTCGGGATAGCCGTAAACGATGGCGATGCGGTGCGCCTGAGCGATCTCCACCACCTCCATGGCCGAAGGGCCATCTTCGGCTTCGGCCAGCCGTTCTGCCTGGGCCAGGCCGATGTTGTAGCCGCTCAGGAACATCTCCGGGCACACCAGCAACTGTGCGCCTCGCTCGGCCGCCAGGTGCGCCTGGTGGCGCAGGCGTTGCAGGTTACCGGGTACATCCAACGGGCTGGGGGTACCCTGAAACAGAGCGATGCGCATGTTGCCTCCTTGGTTAGTCAGCCAGGGCGATGGGGCCGATCTGGTCGAACACGTCGCCAGGGCCTGGGTTTTCTGGGTGTGTATGGCCACCGAAGTGGTTCATGATACCCCACACCGCGTTGAGCGATGTCTGCACCGCGCCCTCGACCCAGGCCGGGGTCCAGGACACGTCGTCGCCAGCGATGAATATGCCCTTGTGTTCGGCGGGCATGTCTTGCTGCATGAAGTGTGCGTACATGCGCTGGTTATAGCGGTAGTGGCCCGGCAGCGCGCCTTTGAAAGCGCCGAGGAAGTGCGGGTCGGCCTCCCAGGAAATGGTGATCGGGTCGCCGATGATATGCCCGGCAATATCGGTTTTCGGATAGATCTTCTTCAGTGCATCCAGGGCAAGCTGCACGCGCTTCTCAACCGGATGCGGCAACATCTTCAAAGCGTCGCTCATCCACGCGTAGGACAGGCAAATCACGCCCGGCTTGTCGTCACCGTTGTCGAACAGATAGGTGCCGCGGGTCAGGCGGTCGGTCAATGTCATGCTCATCAGGTCGCGGCCGGTCTGCGGGTCTTTATCCTTCCAGAACGGCCGGTCGACCATGACGAAGGTTTTCGACGACTGCATGTAACGGGTGCGGTCCAAGGCCATCCACATTTTTTGCGAGAACAGCGACTCTTCACAGTCGATCTGGGTAGTCAGCAGCCAGCTCTGGCAGGTGGCGAGCACCGCACCGTAATGGCGTGTGTCACCCCAATTGTCGGTGACGGCCAAGCGCCCGTCGGCGGCCCGTGCTATGCGTTTTACTCCTGAGCGTGGTGCGCCGCCATGCAAAGAACTCAAGCTGGTGCCTTCTGGCCAATGGGCGCAGCGCTCCGGCACATGGCGCCAGATACCTTGTGGCACCTGCTCTACACCCCCTACGATCAGGTGCTGATGGTCGTCGCAATTGGTCATCACCACGCGGAAAATCTCCAGCATGGAGTTGGGGAAGTCCGAATCCCAGCCCCCGGTGCCGAAACCGACCTGGCCGAACACTTCGCGGTGCTGGAAACTCAACTGGGCAAACGAGCGCGAAGTGGCGACGAAATCGTAGAACGTGCGGTCGTCCCACAGCGGCACCAGCTTGTTCCACAGGGCTTTGAGCCGAGGTACGTCCCGCTCGCGGATCGCCTGCTGGATGTCGGCAAACTGTGCACCGCTTTCCAGCGCATCAGCCCAGGCATCGGCGACCTCATGGAACAGCTTGGGCAAGTCGCTGGCCTTTTCGGCGTAGTACGTCTGGCCTTCAAGGTCGATCACCGTACTGCCCGAGGCTGAGGTCAGCGGGTTGGGGAAGGGTTTGGTTTGCAGGCCGAGCTTGTCGACGTAATGGTAGAAGGCGGTGGACGAGACTGGAAAGCGCATGCCGCCCAGTTCAGCGATGATGCCATCGGTGCCGTTGAAGGCTTGCGAGCGCAAGCGCCCTCCGAGTTTCGAGGCCTCATACACAACCGGCTTGAGCCCGAGCTTCATCAATTCGTAAGCGGCGACCAGGCCTGCGATGCCTGCGCCGACGATCGCGACTTCTTCGCCGTGGCGCTCGGCTGGAATAGTGCCCAGGCCGGCCGGGTGTTCTAGCCAGTCATCGAAGCCGAACGGGAAGTCTGGGCCGAAAATGGTGATGGGTTTTTTGCCGTCGGCGGGGTGGCGGTTTTTCTTGTTCATGAATGGACCTTGCCAGAGCGGCTGCGCGTGGGGCGGAGCCTGAGTATAGGAGATGGCTGTGGGTCATTTTATGAAGGGTGGTGCTCGTTATTAAGATGCATAACGTCGTCGGAATGCATGTTTATCTGTCATTTAGACGGGTGCATTGACTATTTCGATGGCTTCGGCTTGTGCAATGCCAAAGTCAAACCGGCTGCCCGCGATCGACCTTGCTGCTGAGGATGATCGATGTGGTGGTTTTCTCCACGCCCTCGACGCTGCCAATCTGGTCCAGCAGTTGGTCCAGTTGCTCTGGCGAATCGCTGCGCAGCCAGGCTACGTAATCGAATTCGCCGCTCACCGCACACAGTTGTTGCACTTGCCCCATGGCGCTTAGCCGCCGCACCACTTCCTTGCCGGAACGTGGCTGGACCTTGATGCCCACATAGGCTTGCAACCCACCGCCACTCAGGCGTTGGCCCAGGCGCACTCCGTAGCCGGTGATCACCTTGTTCTTCTCCAGACGTTCCAGGCGCGAGTTGACCGTGGTGCGCGCAATGCCCAGTTGCCTAGCCAGGGTAGCGACGCTTTCGCGGGCGTTGATCTGCAGCAGGGCGAGCAACTGGCGGTCGATTTCGTCGAGAATGATGGGGCGGGCGTCCGACATGGCAGGGTCTCTACGGTGGGTTCGCTAGCCTATCCAGCGCTATAGCAGCAGGGCAAGCCCAGCTTGAGTTGCCAGTCAGGCAGCGAAGCGCGTTCGTTCACTCCTTTTACATGGCGCGAAGTCTGCGGGTACGGCGGCGCCCTTTGTGGTGCTGGGCGGGTTAGAATCCATGCCCGATGGTTTTCATGACAGACATTCGGCCACCGTCTGGCTGAATGCTGAACATTCAGGAGCAGTGATGCGGGTCACGGATTGGTATTGGAAGCGCTGGATTCGCCGTCGCGGGCTGAAGTTCAGCACCGCTGTCTCAGAGCTCAGTAGCAAGTCCACCCTCAAGATCGAGGAAGGGGTACGCATCGGGGAAGTCGCTATCGATACCCGCGAGCTTAGCGTAGGGGCGAACACCTACATCCGCAGCGAATGCCTGTTGCAGGTAGTCGGCTCCATTGGCCGCTTCTGTTCGATCAGTACCGGTGTTGTTCTTGGCCAGGAAAAGCACACACACCCGTTGAACTGGCTAAGCACACATCCTTTCCAGTACACGGACACAGGCCTTGAGTACACCGCTCGTTTTGATCTTGCAACGATCGGCCATGACGTGTGGATTGGCCATGCTGCCATGGTCATGGAAGGGGTGTCGGTCGGCACAGGTGCCGTCATCGCAACCCGTTCGTTGGTCACCAAGGATGTACCGCCCTACGCGGTGGTTGCTGGCGTCCCAGCCAAGGTCATCCGTTACCGATTCCCCCCTGAAGTGATCGAGCGCCTGTTGGCGTCGCAGTGGTGGGAGCGTGACATCGAGCAACTGAAGGCGCTTCCCTTGGATGATCCGGATGCATGCCTCGAAGCGCTGGAGAGCATTCCAAAGGTAGGTTATCGGAAAATCCAGATTACGCGGCGAGGGTGCCAAGAGCTGGTTTGAATCTTGGGCTGTTCGGGTGCTGCCCCCTGAAAAACCAAAAAGCCGCGCAGAGCGCGGCTTTTTGTATTTGGTGGGCCCACACGGACTCGAACCGTGGACCAAAGGATTATGAGTCCTCTGCTCTAACCAACTGAGCTATAGGCCCTCAGTAAGTGCCGGGATTATAACGAGGGTTTCGATACCGTGCCATCCGAAAGATCGCTTAGTGCTATACGAAGAAAGCTCGCTGCGAATTCATCAGGTGGCAATGGCAGGCTAACGATGTATCCCTGAATCTGCTCGCAGCCTTCAGCGGCAAGGAAACGCTGCTGTGCCTGGTTCTCTACCCCTTCGGCGATTATCGTCAGCTGCATGCTGCGCCCCAGGGCGATGATGGCGCGGGCGATTGCGGCGTCGTGGGGGTCATCCGGCAAGCCACGGATGAACGATTTGTCGATTTTCAGGATGTCCAGCGGCAGGCGCTTGAGGTAGCTGAGCGATGAATAGCCGGTGCCGAAGTCATCGATCGCCAGCTGCACGCCCAATTGCTTGAGTTGATGCAGCACGGCCAGGGCTTCTTCGGCCTGGCTCATGATGAAGTTTTCGGTGATTTCCAGCTGCAGGTCGCCTGCCGTCAGTTGATACACCTTCAGCAGGTGCTCGATACGTTTGGCAAGGTTGGGTTGGCGCAGTTGTGCCCCCGCGAGGTTGATCGACAGGGGGCCAAAGGCCCTGTAGGTCTTCTTCCAACTGTGCATCTGCTGGCACGCCTGCTCCAGCACCCAGTCCCCTAGCTGCAAGATGGTCCCGTTCTCTTCGGCCAGGTGAATGAAGTGCTCAGGCGGTACTTCGCCAAAGGTCGGGTGGCTCCAGCGGATCAACGCTTCGGCGCCCACCAGCGTCTGGGTCTTGAGGCTCAGCTTGGGCTGGAAGCTCAGGCTCATCTCGTTACGCTCGATGGCGCGGCGCAGTTCATGCTCCATGGCGATGCGTTCGCTGGCCTGCACGGTCAGGTCGCAGGTGTAGGCTTCCACACGGTTGCGGCCTTTGGCTTTGGAGCGATACATGGCGGCGTCGGCGTTGCGGATCAAGGTCGCGACGTCGGTGCCGTCCTGCGGATAGAGGCTGGTGCCGATACTGGCGCTGGTGAAAAACTCGTGCTCGCCCGCCTGGAACGGGGCGACGAAGCACGCTAGCAATTTGTTGGCGATAGCCTGGGCATCGGTGGGTTTGTGAAGCCCCGGCAGCAGGATGATGAACTCGTCGCCACCCAGGCGGGCCACGGTGTCGACGTCGCGCACCTGCTCCTTGAGGCGTTGCGCGATGCCTTTTAGCAATAGATCGCCGACCGGGTGGCCGAGGCTGTCGTTGATGTGTTTGAAACGGTCAAGGTCCAAGAACAGCACTGCGCCCTGGCGGTTGGACACTTGTGCGCAGGTCAACGCAGCTTGCAGGCGGTTTTCGAACAGCGCGCGGTTGGGCAGGCCGGTGAGCGGGTCGTGGTGGGCCTGGTAGTCGAGCTTGGCCTGGGCGTGCTTGATGCTGGAAATGTCGGCAAATACCGCGACGAAGTGTGTGATGACATGCTCACTGTTGCGTACGGCGCTGATCGTCAGCCAGCTGGGGTACAGCTCGCCATTTTTGCGCTTGTTGTAGATCTCGCCTTGCCAGTGGCCTTCAGCGGTGAGCTGGTGCCACATGGCGATGTAGAACGCGCTGTCATGCTGGCCTGAGGCAAGCAGGCGCGGGGTCTGGCCAAGGGCTTCGATCTCGCTGTAGCCGGTGATTTCACTGAAGGCGCGGTTGACCGCGCTGATGCGTTGGTCGGTGTCGGTGATCAATACACCTTCGGCAGTGTTTTCGAACACGGTTGCAGCCAGCTGCAGTTTTTCCTGCATCAGGTGGCGCTCGGTGATGTCACGGGCGATGGTCAGCATGCAGTCCACACCACCGATTGGCAGCGGCCTTGCCGATAGCTCGCAAAGGCGGATTTGCCCATCGCTGCGGCGGATGTGGCAACTGAAGTCACGCACGAAGCCATCTCGGCCCAGCTGGCCGATCAAACGCTTGCGCTCATTGAGGTCGACCCAGATCCCGAGATCGAACGAAGTCTGGTCGATCGGTGTGTTGAACTCGTAACCGGTCAGGCGGCAAAAACCTTCGTTGACTTCCAGCAGCAAGCCATCGCTTTGACGCGACAGCAGCAGCCCGTCCGGCGAGGCGTGGAAAGCCTTGGCGAACTTCTCTTCGGAGGTTTGCAGTTGTTGCTGGGTTTGTTTGAGCTGGCTGATATCGCGCACTGCCACCACCAGCGCCAGGCTGCCGTCCAGCTCGAAGGTTTCGGCTGAAGTAAGCCCCGTGAACAACTCGCCGTCGTTGCGCCGGAAGGTCATTTCCACATTGCGGATGCCCCCTTGATGCAGGCGCTCCAGCAGCTTCGGGCCCATACCTTCCTTTGCCCACAAATTGAGCTCGGTGGCGGTGCGGCCGATCACCTGACCCGGGCTTAAGCCAATTTGTTCTTCGAAGGCTTCATTGACTTCCAGCAGCACGCCGTCGCTGTGCCGTGCGATCAACAGGATGTCCGGGCATTGCTCGAACACCGAGGCGAACTTCTGTTGCGACAGCCGCAAAGCATCTTCGGTACGTTTGGTTTCACTGATGTCGATCATCAGGCCACGCATGAGCGGGCGGGGGCCGTGCTCGATCATGCTGACGATGTTGCGCACCCATAGCGGCTGGCCATCGGCGCGCATAACCCGGTAATCAAGGCTATGGTCCCGCCCCGCGGCGGTTTCGCTTTCGCACAAGGCCTGGGCCCAGAGCGCATCGTCAGGGTGCAGAATGCTGCGCCAGAAGCCAGGCTTGAGCCAGTCATGCAGCGGGTAGCCCAGCAGATCTTCGGCGTGGGGTGAAACATAGCTGTAAGTGAAGTCGTTGGCGTCGGCCTCCCAGGCGATGGCCGACAGGCTTTCGATCAGGCCGCGGTAATGATATTCGCTGCTGCGCAGCTCCTGCTCCAGCGCTATGCGCCGGGAAATTTCCGAGCTGAGGCGGCGATTGATGCGAATGACCGCCGCCAGAATGGCAATCAGCAACAACACGGCGGGCAGGCCGTAGAGCAGCGTGTCCTGCCAGAAGCTGCGTTGGTCCACGACGTTGCCCACCCAGCGTTGCTGGATCTCACTGACCTCATCGCTGGACATGTCGGCTATCACTTTGTCGAGGATGCCAATCAGTGCCTGCTGGTCGCGGGGGGCGGCCATTGCCAGCTGGTAACGATAAGGCGTGTCGCCGCTGACATACAGCCCTTCCAGTTTGAGTTGGCGCAGGCTCCAGATGCTCGAGGCGAGATCGCCGACCACGGCGTCGACCGCATCGGTGGCCAAGGCCTGCAGAGCAGAACTCACATTGGGCAAGGCCACCAGGTTAAGGTCTGGGTGATGGGTACGCAGCAGTTCGTGAGGGGCGTAGTTCTCCACAACCGCCACCTTCAGCCCGTACAAGTCTTTGAGCGTGCGTGGCTGCGGGCCTTTCTCGTGGGCCAGGATAACGATGGGGAAGTCGAGGTAGGGGCGGGTGAAAGCCAGGTAACCTTGGCGTTCGGGCGTTGACATGATCCCCGGCAATAGATCGATCCGGCCATCGCGTGCCTGCTGCAGCACCTCGGTCCAGCTAGTGGGTTCGACCGGTTTGAGTGATACCCCAAGACGGTCCTGGATCAAAGCGATGTAGTCGGCGGCCAATCCCTGGTACCGGCCCTCCTGGTCACGAAATTCGAACGGTGGCCAAGAGGCGTCGACGCCCAGCCTCAACTGCGGGTGGGCAGTGAGCCAGGTTTTTTCATCGTCTGTCAGGGTCAGGGCGCCGGCCGCTGTGTTCCACAGCATCAGGAACGACAACAGAATGGCCGGCATCGGCAGCATAGGGGCCTCGCATTCAGGTGGTCTGAAGTCGAGTGTAGCCGGGCATTACGCCTGCCGAGCAACTGAACACAACTATTTGTCGGATAAGAAAAACCCCGGCCTGGGCCGGGGTTCGTCATCACTCGTCGAGGAAGGAGCGCAAGTGCTCGCTGCGAGTCGGGTGGCGCAACTTGCGCAACGCCTTCGCTTCGATCTGACGGATCCGTTCACGGGTCACGTCGAACTGCTTGCCCACCTCTTCGAGGGTGTGGTCAGTGTTCATATCGATACCGAAACGCATGCGCAGCACCTTGGCTTCCCGTGCGGTCAGCCCCGAGAGCACGTCACGGGTCGCTTCCTTGAGGCTTTCGACCGTGGCTACGTCGATTGGGGACTGCATGGTCGAGTCCTCGATGAAGTCGCCCAGGTGCGAATCTTCGTCATCACCGATCGGGGTTTCCATGGAGATCGGCTCTTTGGCGATCTTCAATACCTTACGGATCTTGTCCTCAGGCATTTCCATGCGCTCACCAAGCTCTTCCGGGGTCGGTTCACGGCCCATTTCCTGCAACATCTGGCGGGAAATACGGTTGAGCTTGTTGATCGTCTCGATCATGTGCACCGGAATACGGATGGTGCGCGCCTGGTCGGCGATCGAGCGGGTGATTGCCTGACGGATCCACCACGTGGCGTAGGTCGAGAACTTGTAGCCGCGACGGTATTCGAACTTGTCCACCGCCTTCATCAGGCCGATGTTGCCTTCCTGAATCAGGTCCAGGAACTGCAAGCCACGGTTGGTGTACTTCTTGGCGATGGAGATCACCAGACGCAGGTTCGCCTCGACCATTTCCTTCTTGGCGCGGCGGGCCTTGGCCTCACCGATGGACATGCGACGGTTGATTTCCTTGATTTCGGCAACGGTCAGACCGGTTTCGTTCTCAAGGTCGATCAGCTTCTGCTGGCAGGCGACGATCGCGGCGTCCTTTTCACCCAGGGCGGCAGCCCATTTGGTGCTGCGTTTGGCCAGGTCACCGGACCAGGTCTGGTCGGTTTCGTTGCCTGGGAACAGGCGCAGGAAGTCGGCACGCGGCATACGGGCGTCACGCACACACAGCTGCATGATCGCGCGCTCCTGCTGACGCAGACGGCTCAAGGCATCGCGCACACGCTCGACCAGAACGTCGAACTGCTTAGGCACGAGCTTGATCGGCATGAACAGGTCAGCAAGGGCCTGCAGCGCTTCGATGCTTTCCTTGGCGCTACGGTCGTGCTTTTTCAGGACCTTGGACGTGACCTGAAGCTGGTCGGCAACGGCGCCGAAGCGCTGGGCCGCGATGACAGGGTCAGGACCGCTTTCGGTCTCTTCCTCGTCGTCGCCGTCACTTTCTTCCTCTTCGTCTTCCGATTCTTCCTTGGCGGCAGGCGCCTTGGCACCAGGGACTGGCACCTCGTCGGTCGGCGCGGCGATGTTGTCATCAGGGTCGATATAACCGCTGAGAACGTCTGACAGGCGGCCACCTTCGGCGGTGACGCGGTCGTATTCGCCGAGGATGTAGTCGACAGTGCCCGGGAAATGAGCGATGGCGCCCATGACTTCACGGATGCCTTCCTCGATCCGCTTGGCGATTTCGATTTCGCCTTCGCGGGTCAGCAGCTCGACGGTACCCATTTCACGCATGTACATGCGCACAGGGTCGGTCGTGCGGCCGATATCGGTTTCAACTGCCGCCAACGCAGCAGCGGCTTCTTCGGCCGCTGCTTCGTCGGTGTCGGCTTCCGCCAACAGAAGGGCATCCGCATCCGGAGCACTCTCGAATACGTTGATCCCCATGTCGTTGATCATGCGGATGATGTCTTCCACCTGTTCAGGATCTGAAATATCCTCAGGCAGGTGGTCGTTGACCTCCGCGTAAGTCAGGTAGCCCTGCTCACGACCGCGGGTGATCAACTCTTTGATACGAGACTGCTGTTGCGCTTTTCCGGACATAACACCCTATCCACTGAAGGTCTTGGCGGGCAAAAAACAAGCCGAGGATTATACCCGAGCATGGGCCTCACGCGCCAGATGAGGTCGGCGTTTGTGCGGGAACATTCCGGCTCAGCAAGGCGAGAAGCTGGGATTTTTCCTCGCTGGTCAATTCGCTTTGACGTGATTTCCTGAGCAGTTGTTCCAGGCTGCGCTCGCGTTGGCGGGCGGACAAGCTAGTTATGGTGTCGAAAAACTGTTGTTCAAGGTTGTCAGCCACGATCAACCATTCCTTTTCTGCCAGCGCGCGCAGCAGGCGGCCTTGTTCTGTGCCGTGCCAGCGTGCGATCAGCTGCATTGAGCTTAGCCCAGGATTTTTCTGAGCAGCTTCGATCAATGCTACCAATAGCTGGCTGTACAAATGTTCTTCGTCGGCGAAATGGCTGGCGTCCTCGACCTTGCCGGCCAGCAGCGGGTGGTGCAGCAAGGTGCGAAGGGCCGCCAGGGTCGGCGGTTCGACTGGCGCCGGTACCCGTGGCGGGGCTTCGTCGCGCCGTTGCCAGGGCTTGCCGCCTTTGCGGTTCTTGTCCCAGGGCTTATCGCTCCATGGCTTTTTGCCCCCGCCTTTGTTTGGCTTCCACTCCGGTTCCTGATGAACGGCAGCGTAGTCGGGCAGTGGCATGTCGCCGTAGTCGGGTGTGTAGCTGGCCATGGCATCGTAGTCATAGCCTGGGTCGTAATCGGGCACCGGGCTGGCCGCTGGGGCATGCTGTGCCAGTTGCTCGACCTGCTGCGGGTCGAGGCCGGTGATTTCTTTGAGGCGGTTGCGCATGAGCTGGCGCAGGTTGGCTCCGGGGATCTTTTCGATCAACGGTGCAGCCAAGGTGGCCATGTGTGCCTTGCCTTCCAACGAACGTGGATCGGCTTCGTTGCTCAGTTGCTCGAAAAAGTAATCGGCCAGTGGTTGTGCGTGCTGGTTGATCCGCGCCATGAATGCGTCGGTGCCTTCGGCGCGCACCAGGCTGTCTGGGTCTTCGCCTTCGGGCAGGAACAGAAATCGCGCCCGGCGCCCGTCCTGCAGGGCGGAAAGGGTGGACTCCAGTGCGCGCCAAGCGGCCTTGCGCCCGGCCTGGTCGCCATCGAAGCAGAACAGCACGCTGGGTACTACTCGGAACAGGCGCTTGAGGTGTTCTTCGCTAGTGGCGGTGCCCAGGGTGGCGACAGCATTGCGCAAGCCTTGCTGGGCCAGTGCGATGACGTCCATGTAGCCTTCGACGACGATGATTTCGTCGAGGTTGCGGTTGTGTTTGCGAGCCTCATACAGCCCGTACAGTTCCTGGCCTTTGTGGAATACCGGGGTTTCCGGTGAGTTGAGGTACTTGGGCTTGTCGTCACCCAATACCCGGCCCCCAAAGGCGATGATGCGCCCGCGACTGTCACGGATGGGGAACATTACCCGGTCGCGGAAGCGGTCGTAGCGTTTGCCGCTTTCGGCGTTCTCGATCAGCAGGCCGGCGTCAATCATGACTTTTTGCTGCAGGCTATCGGCGCCCAGGTGCTTGAGCAGGTTGTCCCAGCCCGGTGGTGCGAAACCCAGGCCGAAGTCCCTGGCGATTTCACCGGACAGCCCGCGGCCTTTGAGGTAATCCACTGCTGCCTTGCGGCTTGGGTGGCTGCGCAGGGCCTGGCGGTAGAACTCCGAGGCTGCATCCAGCAGCGGGTACAGCGGCGAGTCGGTTGGCTGGCGCGGTTTGTTGTCGCGACGGCCTTGCTCCCTGGGTACTTCCATGCCAGCAGCACGGGCCAGTTCCTCGACGGCCTGGGGGAAGTCCAGGTTGTCGTGGTCCATGACGAAGCCAAGGGCGTTGCCACCAGCCCCGCAGCCGAAACAGTAATAGAACTGCTTGTCGGGGCTGACCGTGAAGGATGGGGTTTTTTCCTTGTGGAACGGGCAGCAGGCAGAGTAGTTCTTGCCGGTTTTTTTCAGCTGAACGCGTGAACTCACCACGTCGACGATGTCGAGGCGGTTGATCAGGTCGTCGATGAAGCTTTGGGGAATCAGCCCGGCCATGGCAGTCTCGTCATCTGGAACTGGCAAGTCTAAACGCTAACGGGGGCGAGCGATGCTAGGAGAAGTACGAGGGGGTGTGTGCTCGTCGCCAGCCCAGGTTGCCGAGGGCTCGTCAGTCAGGACGTGCACGCCTGGCCGAAGCCAGCTCTGACGCTTTGAAACCTTTTGCCCGCTGCGTGTTGCGGCAGGCTCCTCGAGCTAGCTGCTCAAGGCCAAGCAAACCGCTGCCATCAGCCCGGCGGTGAGCCGGGCAAGGCAGAAGCTCTAGCGTAGAACGCCTGTATTAGTACAGACGAACGGCGCGGCGCTGTTCGCGCTGAACTTTCTTGGCGTGACGCTTAACAGCAGCAGCTGCTTTGCGCTTACGCTCGGCGGTCGGCTTCTCGTAAAACTCGCGGCTACGAACTTCAGCCAGTACACCGGCTTTTTCGCAGGAGCGCTTGAAACGACGCAGAGCTACGTCGAAGGGTTCGTTCTCTTTAACTTTGACGGCTGGCATCCAGGGCTACCTTAATTCATTACCGGGGTAGACGTGCTCCTGGCAAAACAAAGGTGTGCTGGAGAACGTCGGTTTTCAAGGGTTGCGGATGTTAACCCTTAGTACGCCGGAATGCAAAGCCTCTGATCGAAAACCGCTGGTCGGCACCCGGCACGGGGACTATCATGCGCGGCTTCGAATTCAGCCCCTACAAGGGACGAGCCCATGCTAGTACTGGGATTAGAAACATCCTGCGACGAAACCGGCGTCGCATTATACGACAGCGAGCGCGGTTTGTTAGCCGACGCGCTGTTCAGTCAGATCGACCTGCACCGCGTATTTGGTGGCGTGGTACCCGAGCTTGCCTCGCGTGACCATGTCAAACGCATGCTACCGCTCATCCGCCAGGTGCTGGAGGAGGCCGGTTGCGTTGCAACAGATATCGACGCGATCGCCTACACCGCAGGCCCTGGCCTGGTCGGCGCGCTGCTGGTCGGCGCATCGTGCGCCCAGGCCCTGGCCTTCGCCTGGGATATCCCGGCGATTGGCGTGCATCATATGGAAGGCCATTTACTGGCACCGATGCTGGAGCAGAACCCGCCCCAGTTTCCGTTCGTCGCTTTGCTGGTTTCCGGGGGCCATACCCAGTTGGTGCGGGTAGATGGCATCGGCCAGTACGCCTTGTTGGGCGAGAGCCTGGACGATGCTGCTGGTGAAGCCTTCGACAAGACCGCCAAGCTGATCGGCCTCAACTACCCAGGCGGCCCGGAGATCGCCCGCCTGGCACAGCAGGGTGTGCCGGGGCGCTTTGTGTTCCCGCGGCCAATGACCGACCGACCGGGCCTTGAGTTCAGCTTCAGCGGCCTCAAGACCTTCGCTCTGAATACTTGGCAGCAGTGCAAGAGCGCTGGTGACGACAGCGAGCAAACTCGTTGCGACGTATCCCTGGCATTCCAGCAGGCGGTGGTGGAGACTCTGACCATCAAGTGCAAGCGCGCACTTAAGCAAACTGGCCTCAAGCGCCTGGTGATCGCAGGCGGTGTGAGTGCCAACAAAGCATTGCGTGCCTCGCTGGAAGAGATGCTGGCAGGTCTGAAGGGCAATGTTTACTACGCGCGACCGCAGTTCTGTACCGATAACGGCGCGATGATTGCCTACGCCGGTTGTCAGCGCCTGCTCGCCGGCCAGCAGCAGGACCTGGCGATCAGCGTGCAAGCGCGCTGGCCGATGGAGCAGTTGCCACCTTTGTGAATGCCTACGGGGGCGTCAGAAATGCCTTTCGCGCCCGGCAAACAAGTCGCGCAAATTGCTGCGGTGGCGCCAGACGATCATCACTGTCAGAACGGCGATCGGCAGGAGTGCCTCTGGTTCGCGCCAAGCCAGCAATGGCAGGGTCAGCGGGGTAGCAACCAGAGCCGCCAGGGAGCTTGTGCGGGTGAGGTAGAAGGTCAGAAGCCAAGCGCCGACGGCAAGTAACGCCGCTGGAAAATACAGTGCCGTGAGCATGCCGGCCGCGGTGGCGACACCTTTACCTCCGCGAAACCGAAAATACAGTGGGAACAGGTGACCGAGCACTGCGCAAACGCCGATCCATGCCTGCTCCTGCAGGCCAAGGCCGGCAGCGCGGGCGAGCAGAACCGGTAACAAGCCCTTGCACAGGTCGCCCAGCAGGGTCAGGATCGCCATTTTACGGCCCGCCAGGCGTAGCATGTTGGTGGCGCCAGCATTGCCCGATCCGCTGGAACGCGGGTCCGGGCTGCCTGAAAGGCGGCTTAGGAGGATGGCGAAGGACAGCGAGCCAAGCAGGTAGGCGAGCAGCGCCAGTAACCAAAACATGCTAACTATTCCGGGCGAGGACGCCCTGATTCTAACGGCGCCCGTCGCCCTTGTCGTGCTGTGGAGAGAAGTGCTTGGACAGAGTGTTCATCGAAGGCCTGGAAGTCGATACCGTCATTGGTGCCTATGACTGGGAACGGGATATCCGCCAGTGCCTGCGCCTGGACCTTAGTTTCGCCTGGGACAACCGCCCTGCGGCAGCCGGTGATGACCTGAACCTGGCGCTGGACTACGCCAGTGTTTCGGCGCGTGTGCAGGCGTTCGCCGAGCAGGCGCGCTTCGAGCTGGTGGAAACCTTCGCCGAACGGCTGGTGGCGACGCTGATGGAAGAATTCAACATTCCCTGGGTGCGACTGAAGCTGACCAAGCCGGGCGCCGTTCCAGCGGCCCGCGGCGGTGTTGGCGTGGAGATCGAGCGCGGATGTCTCTGAGCACGGTTTACCTGGGCCTTGGCAGCAATACCGATCGCTACCAGCACTTGTGCGCGGGGCTCGATGCATTGGCCGCCATTCTCAGTGATCTGCGTTGTTCACCAGCCTTCGAGAGCCAGGCGGTAGGCATCAAGAGTGGGCCGTTCATCAACTTCGTCGTCACCGGCAAGACCGATCTGCCGCTGCTGGAGCTGGACCGCCGGCTCAAGTTCATCGAGGCGGACAACGGCCGCTATGCGCCAGAGCGCAAGGGCTTGCCCCTGGATATCGATGTGCTCATGTACGACGACCTGCACGGCACATTCGACGGGCTGGTGTTGCCGAGGGCGGAGATTCTGAAAAACGCTTTTGTGCTGTGGCCATTGTCGCTGTTGGCACCGGACTTGGTGCACCCTGGGGCAGGGAAGTGCATGTCGCAGTTATGGCAGGAAGCGCAGATCGACCAAGTGCTGGCGCCTGTCGCCTTCGAGTGGCGTGGGTTGCAGCTGACCGCATTGTAAGTATGTGCCGGCCTCTTCGCGCCTTTAGCGGAGAAGAGGCCGGCAGGTTCAGTCGCCTTTGTATGCCTCTAGCGCTGTAAGCCGTGCATCCTTGAGCGCCTCGCCCAAGCCTTGGCCGGTTAGCCCCGATCGCATCAGGGCCTGTGCATCAACCGTCCGGGCTGCCGTCGCTGCCCCGCGTAAGTAAGCAGCCTGTGGATAACCTACCGATACGGCCATCTGGCACGCTGCAAGAAAATCCTCGAACCGCTGCGGCCGCCGATAGACGTCGAATTTTTGCAGCATTTCCAGCAGTTTTGCCGGCGCCAGTTGCAATGCGTCGTCGGCCAATGGTGCCCATTCAGCCACCAGCAGAGCCAGTTCCTGACACTCGCGCGGCACCTTGAAGCGCTGATTGAGCGCTTTGATGGCAGCCGGCTCCAGGGCTCGCAGCAAGCAGGCCCATCGCACCGCCAGTGGCTGCTGGTGCTGAGCCGCTCGCTGCAGCGCCATTGTTGTATCCGCGCCATACTCAAGCTCGGGCATCAGCTCCCTCAGGGCCCCGCAACTGTGTAATACCTGAATGAAGACTTGAGGCTGGCTTTCCATCAGCGCCCGCTCTATTTCTTTCCAGCTACGCTCGGCTGTCAGCGCCTGCAACTCGCCCGACTCGGCGATCTGGCGCATCAGCGCCAATGTCTCATCGGCAACTTGAAAACCCAAGGGCGCGTAGCGGGCGGCAAAGCGGGCAACCCGAAGCACGCGCAAGGGGTCTTCGGCGAACGCAGCAGAAACGTGCCGCAAGATGCGTTGCTCAAGGTCTGCCTGGCCGTGATACGGGTCGTAGACTGTGCCGTGCTCATCCTCGGCCATCGCGTTGATGGTCAGGTCGCGGCGGATCAGATCTTGTTCCAGTGTTACGTCAGGGCTTGCGTGAAAGGTGAACCCGCCATAGCCGCGCCCGCTTTTGCGTTCGGTGCGTGCCAGTGCGTATTCCTCTCCCGTGGTTGGATGCAGGAAAACCGGAAAGTCAGCACCCACCGGGCGATAGCCCTTGGCGTGCATTTCTTCTGCCGTAGCGCCTACCACCAGCCAGTCGATATCGCTGACCGGGCGCCCGAGCAAGCGGTCGCGTACTGCTCCGCCGACTTTGTAGATGTGCATGTGCAGCCTCCATAACTGCCAACAGGATACCCCGTTGGCAGTTATGGCGGTGCATCAGAGGTGGTGAACCACGGCAAGGTCCATGCGCCCATAGTCACCGCTATCGGCGTGCTCACCTCGCGGCGGCATGTGGTGAGTCTTGATCACTTTGTCACCCTGGACTGTCTCCAGGTGGATATCAAAGCCCCACAGCCGGTGCAGATGCTTGAGCACTTCCTCGGTCGAGTCGCCCAGAGGTTTACGGTTGTGCTGCTGGTGACGCAGCGTGAGCGAGCGGTCGCCACGACGGTCGATGCTCCAGATCTGCACGTTGGGTTCGCGGTTGCCAAGGTTGTATTGGGCGGCCAACTGCTCACGGATGATGCGGTAGCCTGCTTCGTCATGGATGGCAGGCACCAGTAGGTCATCACGCTGATCGTCGTCGAGGATGCTGAACAGCTTCAAATCGCGCATCACCTTGGGTGACAGGTACTGCAGGATGAAGCTCTCGTCCTTGAAACTGCTCATGGCGAACTTAAGGGTTGAAAGCCAGTCACTGCCGGCAATGTCGGGGAACCAGTGGCGATCCTCGTCGGTTGGGTTTTCGCACATGCGGCGAATGTCAGTGTACATGGCAAAGCCCAGCGCATAGGGGTTGATGCCGCTGTAGTACGGGCTGTCGAAGCCAGGCTGGAACACCACACTGGTATGCGACTGCAGAAACTCCATCATGAAGCCTTCGGTGATGAGGCCTTCGTCATACAGGTCGTTCATCAGCGTGTAATGCCAGAAAGTTGCCCAGCCTTCGTTCATGACTTGCGTCTGGCGCTGGGGGTAGAAGTACTGAGCGATCTTGCGCACGATGCGCACCACTTCGCGCTGCCAGGGTTCGAGCAGTGGGGCGTTCTTCTCGATGAAGTAGAGAATGTTTTCCTGGGGCTCGGAGGGGAAGCGCGCATCGTCGCGCTCGCCGCCCTTTTCCGCGCTTTTGGGGATCGTGCGCCACAGGTCATTGATCTGCCGCTGCAGGTGTTCTTCACGGTCTTTCTGGCGCCGGCGCTCCTCTTCGGCAGAGATGGGATAGGGGCGTTTATAGCGGTCCACGCCATAGTTCATTAGCGCGTGGCAGGAGTCGATGAGGTCTTCCACAGCATCGATGCCGTGACGTTCTTCGCATTGGGCGATGTACTGCTTGGCGAACACCAGGTAGTCGATGATCGATGTGGCATCCGTCCAGGTGCGGAACAGGTAGTTGCCTTTGAAGAAGCTGTTGTGCCCATAGCAGGCGTGGGCGATTACCAGTGCCTGCATGCACATGGTGTTTTCTTCCATCAAGTACGCGATGCACGGGTCGGAATTGATCACGATCTCGTACGCCAGGCCCATTTGCCCGCGGCTATAGGACTTTTCTGTACTGAGGAATTGCTTGCCGTAGGACCAATGGTGATAACCCAGAGGCATGCCGACGGAAGCATAGGCATCCATCATCTGCTCTGCGGTGATCACCTCGATTTGGTTGGGATAGGTGTCCAGGGCGTATCTAGCGGCCAGCCGGCTGATTTCACGGTCGTAGGTCTGGATCAGCTCGAACGTCCATTCGGAGCCGGTGGAAATGGGTTGGCGTCTCTGTGCTCTGGCGGTCATGTGGCTAACCTGCGCTGAAAGAGTTCACGGAAGACCGGATAGATATCACCGGCCGATACCAACTGCTGCTGGGCGAAGGTGTCTGGGAAGGCCTCACCGATTCGCTCGTACTCGTACCACAACGCCTGGTGCTCACGCGGGGTGATCTCGACGTAAGTGTAGTACTGCACATGCGGCATGATCTGCTTGGTCAGGATTTCACGACAGATCGGCGAGTCGTCGTTCCAGTTGTCACCGTCGGAGGCCTGAGCGGCGTAGATGTTCCAGTCGGCGGCTGGGTACCGTTCGGCCATGATCTCCTGCATCATTTTCAGCGCACTGGAAACGATGGTGCCGCCGGTTTCGCGGGAGTAGAAAAATTCTTCCTCGTCGACTTCACGCGCGCTTGTGTGATGGCGAATGAACACTACTTCGATGCGGTCATAGTTTCGCTTCAGGAACAGATACAGCAGTATGAAAAAGCGCTTGGCGATGTCTTTGGTGGCCTGGGTCATCGAACCAGATACGTCCATCAGGCAGAACATCACCGCCTTGGAACTGGGGTTGGGCTGTTTGACCAGCAGGTTGTACTTGAGGTCGAACGTATCGAGGAAGGGCAGGCGGTTGATGCGTGCCTTGAGCCGTTCGATCTCCTGTTCGACTTCCTGGATGTCGGTGAAATTGTCGGGTTCCTCGACTTTTAGCCGGTCTAGCTCCTTCTGTGCTTCTCGCAGCAACCCACGGCTGCTGCCTGTCAGGGCGATACGTCGGGCATGTGCCGAGCGCAGAGTGCGCACGATGTTGATACGCGAAGGATTGCCTTCGTTAGCGATACCGGCACGCACGGTCTTGTAGGTGTCGGCACCGGTCAAGTGGCGTTTGACCAGGTTGGGCAGTTCCAAGTCCTCGAACATGAATTCGAGGAATTCTTCCTGAGTAATCTGGAAAACGAAGTCATCCATGCCCTCGCCGGAATTGCCGGCCTTGCCGCGGCCGCCACCACCCCCACCGCCTTGGGGCCTCGGAATATGTTCGCCAGCGGTGAATTCCTTATTGCCTGGATGGACGATGGTCTGCTTGCCACCACGGCCGTGGTGCAGCACCGGTTCATCGATGTCGCGTCCAGGAATGCTGATCTGCTCACCGTGCTCCATGTCCATGATGGAACGGCGGCTTACGGCCTCTTCAACGGCCTTCTTGATGTGTTCACGGTACCGCCGCAGGAAGCGCTGGCGGTTGACCGTACTCTTGTTCTTGCCGTTCAGGCGTCGGTCGATAACGTAGCTCATGGTCCCTCCGGTAGCTGGGAGCAGCTGCAAGCCACAAGCTTCAGGCTGCAGGAAAGTGCAGCCACCGCTGCTGCAAGCTAGAGCGCCGGGCTTGCGCTCGGCGCTGGTTAGCTTGCTGCATGCGGCTTGTAGCTTGCCGCTTTATTGCGATTTTCTGACCCGCAGGTACCATTCCGACAGCAGGCGCACCTGCTTGTCGGTGTAGCCACGCTCCACCATCCGCGTGACGAAGTCGTTGTGTTTCTGTTGGTCCTCCTTGCTGGCCTTGGCATTGAAGCTGATGACCGGCAGCAGGTCTTCGGTGTTGGAGAACATTTTCTTCTCGATCACCACCCGCAGCTTCTCGTAGCTGAGCCAGCTGGGGTTCTTGCCATTGTTGTTGGCGCGGGCACGCAGTACGAAGTTGACGATTTCGTTGCGGAAGTCCTTCGGATTGCTGATGCCTGCGGGTTTTTCGATCTTTTCCAGCTCTTCGTTCAGGGCAATGCGGTTGAGAATTTCGCCGGTTTCCGGGTCGCGGTATTCCTGGTCCTGAATCCAGAAGTCGGCATACAGCACATAGCGATCGAAGATGTTCTGCCCGTATTCGCTGTAGGACTCCAGATAAGCGGTCTGGATTTCCTTGCCGATGAACTCGATGTAGCGCGGTGCCAGGTATTCCTTCAGGTAGCGCAGGTAGCGCTCACGCACCTCGGCCGGGAACTGTTCCTGCTCGATCTGCTGCTCCAGCACATACAGCAGGTGAACAGGGTTGGCCGCAACTTCGTGTGGGTCGAAGTTGAACACTTTGGAGAGGATCTTGAAGGCGAAGCGGGTAGACAGACCGTTCATGCCTTCATCGACGCCTGCTGCGTCACGGTACTCCTGGATCGACTTGGCTTTAGGGTCGGTGTCCTTGAGATTCTCGCCGTCGTATACCCGCATCTTCGAGTAGATGTTGGAGTTCTCAGGCTCCTTGAGCCGCGACAGTACGGTGAACTGAGCGAGCATCTTGAGGGTGTCCGGCGCGCAATGGGCCTTGGAAAGCGAGCTGTTGATCAAGAGCTTGTCGTAGATCTTGATCTCGTCGCTAACCCGCAGGCAGTACGGCACCTTGACGATGTAGATCCGGTCGATGAACGCTTCGTTGTTCTTGTTGTTGCGGAAAGTGTGCCACTCCGATTCGTTCGAGTGAGCGAGCAGTATCCCGGTATAGGGGATCGCGCCAAGGCCTTCGGTACTGTTGTAGTTACCTTCCTGGGTCGCGGTCAGCAACGGGTGCAGCACCTTGATCGGTGCCTTGAACATCTCGACGAATTCCATAAGGCCCTGGTTGGCCCGGCACAGGGCGCCCGAGTAGCTATAGGCGTCCGCGTCGTTCTGCGGGAATTCCTCGAGCTTGCGGATATCCACCTTGCCCACCAGCGCGGAGATGTCCTGGTTGTTCTCGTCGCCTGGCTCGGTCTTGGCGATGGCGATCTGATTGAGGATGGAGGGGTATAGCTTGACCACCTTGAATTTGGTGATGTCGCCGCCGAATTCCTGCAGGCGTTTGGTAGCCCACGGCGACATGATGGTATTGAGGTAGCGACGGGAGATCCCGTATTCCTCCTCAAGGATGGCCCCGTCTTCGGTAGGGTTGAACAGGCCCAGGGGCGATTCGAATACTGGCGAGCCCTTGATCGCGTAGAAGGGCACCTTTTCCATCAGTTGCTTGAGCTTTTCGGCCAGCGACGACTTACCGCCGCCTACCGGGCCCAGCAGATAGAGGATCTGCTTCTTCTCTTCCAGGCCTTGGGCGGCGTGGCGGAAGTAGGACACGATCTGATCGATGCACTCTTCCATGCCATGGAAGTCGGCGAAGGCCGGGTAACGGCGAATCACCTTATTGGAGAAGATTCGCGACAGCCTAGAGTTGGTAGAGGTGTCGATCAGCTCTGGCTCACCGATGGCCAGCAACAGCCGTTCGGCCGCCGATGCGTAGGCACTGCGATCCTCTTTGCACAGCTCGAGGTACTCCTGCAGCGAGAGTTCTTCCTGGCGCGTGGACTCGAAACGTTGTTGGAAGTGGCTAAAAATACTCATGACGTCACCTCGCTCGATACGTTGAGACGACGCCGGATCAGTCAGCTGATGCTGGCATGCAACCGGGTTCGCCGGTTGCTGTGTACCCCCCAGAACACCCTGAAACGCTACCGATGACCCGCACGCCGGTGTACCGGCTCTCCCCTTTTTTGGATGGCCTGCGCTTAAGGATAGTTGGTTATGCGCAAGGTCAAGGGCGCGAGATCGAGAAGTTGCGTACGACCGTTCGTCAGGTGGGCTGCTAGCCCACGTGCGGCGCGGGCTGCAGTGAAAATGAAAAAATTTATTCGGCAGCGCCCTGGGCGGTTTCGGCGGGGTAGGTGGTACGCCATAGCTCGAAGCCGCCGTCGACGCTGTAGACCTCGGAGAAGCCCTGGCCGACCAGATAGGCGGCAGCGCTCTGACTGGAGTTGCCGTGGTAGCAAACCACCAGCGTCGGGGCGTCGAGGTCGGCATTGCGGATGAAGTCTGCAACCGAATGGTTATCCAGGTGCCGGGCACCTGTGATATGGCCGGCGGCGAAGGCTTGCGGGTCGCGAATGTCGACGACGACCGCACCTTGCGCGCGCAAGGCCAGGGCCTGCTCGGGAGGGATGCGTTTGAATTCGCTCATGGGTACGGCTCTCTTGGGGGTTGATCGTTCAGTGTAGTGGGCGGCGCCGACTGGCGGGCGTTGCCGTCGTCAGTGCAGTCGCAGCGGTGGTATTGCCCAGTGTCGACATTGTATAGGGTCATGGCGCCGCCCCATACGCAGCCAGTGTCCAGAGCAATGATGCCAGGCTCGTCGACCTGGCCCTGCAGCGCAGCCCAGTGGCCGAAAATGATCTTCACATGACGCGAGCGGCGCTCTTTGTGCGCGAACCATGGCTTGTAGCCTTTGGGCGCAGTGGCCAAACCTTCTTTGCTTTTGAGGTCCAGCTTGCCGCCGGCAGTGCAGAAGCGCATACGGGTAAGGTAATTGGTGATCACCCGCAGCCGCTCCACGCCGGCCAGGCTCTTGCTCCACTTGCTGGGCTCGTTGCCATACATGCCATCCAGATACAGCGGCAGGCGGTTGTCGTCGCGCAGCACCTGCTCGACTTCATGGGCCCGTTCCAGGGCCTGGCCCAGTGTCCACTGTGGTGGTATGCCGGCATGGACCAGGGCGATACCCCGCGGCTCGTCGTAATGCAGCAGTTTCTGCTGGCGCAGCCAGTCGAACAGCCGGTCGGCATCTGGCGCTTCGATGATCTCGCGCAAGGTGTCGTTTTTCTTCAAGCGCTCGACATTGCGCCAAGCGGCCAGCAGGTGCAGGTCATGGTTGCCCAGCACGCACACCAGTGACTGACGGATCGAGTAAAGATAGCGCAGGGTTTCGAGCGACTCGGGGCCGCGGTTCACCAAGTCGCCGACCAGCCACAGACGATCTACCGCCGGATTGAAGTCGACCCGTGCAAGCAGGCACTTGAGCGGCTCCAGGCAACCTTGCAGGTCGCCCACGGCATACGTGGCCATCAGTGCAGCGCCCCAGGAACGGCTAGGCGGAAGGGCGCGATGGGCGCTTCGAAGCGTTTACCGTCCGCGGCGAACATTTCGTAGCTGCCCTGCATGGTACCAACGCGCGTGCTGATCACTGCGCCGCTGCTGTAGGTATGGCTCTGGCCGGGTTCGATGGTCGGCTGCTGGCCAACGACACCGGCGCCGCGTACCTCCTCGACTTCACCGTCACCGTTGGTGATCAGCCAATGCCGTGACAGCAGCTTGGCTTTGACCGAGCCGTTGTTCTGCACGGTAATGGTGTAGGCGAAGGCAAAGCGACTGCTTTCGGGGTCGGATTGATCTTTCAGGTAACGGGTCACGACGCTGACGTCGATTTGATAGCGAGGGTCGGACATGCAAAGGCCTTGGGGAACTGACGCAATAATGCAGTCTAGGCCATTGATAGGGGGGAGGGCCAGCGGTGCTGGGCTTTGACAACTGGGGCCGACGTCCTTGCGAGCTTGCCTGGCAAAGACGTCGGTGCAGGCGGTTAGCCTTGTTGGGCTGCCAGCTGGTCGGCCAGGCGCACGAATGCTGCCAGGTCAAGCTGCTCGGGGCGCAGGCTGCCGTCCACGCCCGCAGCCTCGATGGCTGCACTGTCGAGCAGGCCTTTGAGGGTATTGCGCAGGGTCTTGCGGCGCTGGTTGAACGCTTCGCGCACTACCTGCTCCAGTAGGCGTGCATCCTTGGCCGGGTGTGGCAGCACTTCGTGCGGGACCAGGCGCACGATCGCCGAGTCCACCTTCGGCGGTGGATTGAAAGCACCGGGGCCAACATTGAACAAGTGTTCCACGCGGCAGTGGTACTGCACCATGATCGACAAGCGGCCCCAATCGCCACCGCCAGGGCCGGCAGCCATGCGCTCGACCACTTCTTTTTGCAACATGAAGTGCATGTCGCGGATGAGCCCGGCATGGCTGAGCAAGTGGAAGATCAGTGGGGTTGAGATGTTGTAGGGCAGGTTCCCGACCACCTTCAGGCTGCGCGACGGAACGCCCAGCTGGTTGAAGTCGAATTTCAGGGCGTCGCCCTGATGCAAGCGGAAGTTGTCACGGCCGGCGAACTTGTGTTGCAGGATAGGTACCAGGTCCTTGTCCAGCTCCACCACGTCCAGCTGCGCGCCACTGCCGAGCAGGCCTTCGGTCAGAGCACCCTGGCCCGGGCCGATTTCCAGCAGGTGTTCGCCAGCCTTGGCGTTGATGGCCCGCAGAATGCGGTCGATGATACCCGCGTCGTGCAGGAAGTTTTGCCCGAAGCGCTTGCGCGCCCGGTGTTGGTATTGCTCGTTCATGGTCGGTTCTCGGCCATCTGGTAGGCGGTTTCCAGGGCGACTCGCAGGCTGCCGGTGTCGACCTTGCCGCTTCCGGCCAGGTCCAGGGCGGTGCCGTGGTCCACCGACGTGCGGATGATCGGCAGGCCCAGGGTCACGTTGACGGCAGCACCAAAGCCTTTGTACTTGAGTACGGGCAGGCCCTGGTCATGGTACATCGCCAGCACCGCGTCGCAGTGCTCCAGATATTTGGGGGTAAACAGGGTATCGGCCGGCAGCGGGCCGCGCAGGTCCATGCCTTCGGTACGCAAGCGGGCCAGTGTTGGCTCGATGATGTCGATTTCTTCGCGGCCAAGATGGCCGCCTTCCCCAGCATGCGGGTTGAGGCCGCAAACCAGGATGCGTGGGTTGGCGATGCCGAACTTGTCACGCATGTCGGCGTGCAGGATACGGGTGACCCGCTCCACACGCTCGGCGGTAATGGCATCGGCGATATCGCGCAGCGGCAGGTGAGTGGTCACCAAGGCAACGCGCAAACCGCGAGTTGCCAGCATCATCACAACCTGAGCGGTGTGCGTCAGGTCGGCGAGGAATTCGGTGTGGCCCGAAAAGGGGATACCGCTTTCGTTGATGATGCCTTTGTGCACCGGTGCGGTGATCATTCCGGCGAATTGCCCGTCGAGGCACGCTTGGCCGGCACGGGTCAGTGTTTCCAGTACGAATGACGCGTTGGCGCCGTTCAGCTGACCTGGCACCACCTTGGCGGCCAAAGGGGTGTCCCACACATAGAGGCTGCCTGCAGGTGCGGGCTGCTCGGGCCATTGGCCCGGCATTACCGGTAGCAGGCTGACAGCCAGCCCCAGCTGCGCGGCCCGCTCGGCGAGCAGGTCACGGCTGGTGATGGCAATCAGGGGGTGGGGCTGGGCCTCGGCGGCGAGCAGCAGGCACAGGTCAGGGCCTATGCCGGCTGGTTCACCGGGAGTGACGGCGAAGCGCAGAGGCTTCACTGTGCAGCCTGGTCGGCGCCAGGCAGTTTGATTTCAACGTAGGCTTCATCGCGGATCTGGCGCAGCCAAGTCTGCAGCTCTTCGTCGTACTTGCGGTTGCGCAACACATTCATGGCTTGCTGCTCGCGTGCCTGTTCAGTGCTGTCGGTAGCGCGGCGGCCCAGCACTTCCAGGACATGCCAGCCGTACTGGGTCTTGAACGGTTTGGTCACTACGCCTTGCTGGGCGTTGGCCATCTGCTCGCGGAACTCCGGTACCAGGCTGTTCGGGTCTACCCAGTTGAGGTCGCCGCCGTTGAGCGCCGAACCTGGGTCTTCCGAGAAGCTCTTGGCCAGTTCGGCGAAGTCTTCGCCGTTCTGGATGCGCTCGTACAGACGCTCGGCCAGTTGCTTGGTAGCCGCTTCGCTGCGAATTTCACTCGGCTTGATCAGGATGTGGCGCACATGCACTTCGTCACGCAGCACGTTCTCGCCACCGCCACGCTTCTCTTCCAGCTTCAGCAGGATGAAACCGTTAGGAATACGGATAGGCTGGGTAATGTCGCCCACAGCCATGCTGCTGAGCATCTTGGCGAAGTCCGGTGGCAACTGCGCAGCTTTGCGCCAGCCCATTTCTCCGCCTTCCAAGGCGTTTTCGCTGGCCGAGTTGGCAATAGCGAGCTGGCCGAAGTCAGCACCCTGGCGCAGTTGCTGGTACAGGTCACCCACTTTGCGTGCGGCTTTCTGGATGTCGTCAGAGTTGGCGGCTTCCGGGGTCGGGATGAGGATGTTGGCCAGGCGATACTCTTCCGACATCTGCATCTTGCCCATGTCTGAATTGAGGAAGTTCTTCACTTCCTGCTCGGAAACCTGGATACGCTCGGCAACGCGGCGCTGGCGCACGCGGCTGATGATCATCTCGCGCTTGACCTGCTCACGGGCGTCGTCGAACGACAGACCGTCATGGGCCAGGGCGGCGCGGAACTGCTCCAGGGACATGCCATTGCGCTGGGCGATGGTGGCGATGGCCTGGTTCAGTTCTTCGTCGGTGATGCGGATGCCGGAGCGTTCGCCGATCTGCAATTGCAGGTTCTCGACGATCAGGCGTTCCAGTACCTGCTGCTGCAGCGCGCCGGACGGCGGCACGCCGCCGCCGCGCTTGGCGATGGTCTGCTGCACCTCGTGGACGCGCTGGTCCAGTTGGCTTTGCATAACCACGTCGTTGTCGACGATGGCCACCACGCGGTCCAGAGGTTGTACCGCGGCATGTACCGCGCCACTCAGCAATGCAGCGCCCAGCAACACTGGGCGCAGTCGATCAATAAGCTTGGTCTTCACGTGTACGGTAACCTTGAATGCCTTGGTCGAGGAACGATTCGACTTTATTGCCTACTACACCACCGAGGCCTTTCAGCACGATCTGCAGGAAGATGCCGTGGTCACCCTTTTCATTTTGCGGGGTAGCCTGGCTGAAGTCGTCGTAGTCGATCCAGTAACGGTTGATCAGGCGCAGCTTCCAGCAGCAGTTGTCGTACTCGAAACCACCCATGGCTTCCAGGGTGCGGTTGCGGTTGTAGTCATGCTGCCAGCGGGCGATGACGCTCCATTGCGGCACGATCGGCCAGATGACCGAGAAGTCGTGCTGCTGGATCTTGTAGTAGTCCTTGATGTAGTTCGGATCGCCTGGGGTGCCGTAGTCGCCGCCGTCCACTTTCCAGGTACCGGTGGTGGAGTCATAGGCGATGGTGTCGTTGCGGTAGCGATAACCGACGTTAACCACCTTGTTCGGGTTGTCCTCAGGCTGGTAATGGAACATCGCGCTGCCCGAGCGGGTGCTGTGGCTATCCGGGTCCCAGTTGAAGTCCGAATTGAAGCGCCAGTCGCGGTTGAAGTAGTAGTTGTACACCAGGGCGTACGGCGATACATCGGATTGAGCGCCCTTACGGTTGCGATAGTCGATGCCTGGCAGCTGGACCTTGCGGTCCTTGAAGTAGTAAGCCTGGCCGATGCTGAAGTTCTGACGCTCGAAGCCGTTGTCTTCGATCCAGCGGGTGGTCACGCCCAGCGACAATTTGTTCTCGTCACCGATGCGATCGGTGCCGGAGAAGCGGTTATCGCGGAACAGCGAGTCGTAGCTGAATAGCGTTTCGCTGGTGTCGAACAGCGGGATGTCCTTCTGGTCCTTGTATGGGACGTAGAGGTAGAACAGACGCGGTTCGAGTGTCTGGCGATAGTTGGTGCCAAACAGCGAAGTGTTGCGGTCAAAGTACAGGCCACTGTCGATAGAGGCGATCGGAATGTCACGGCTCACGCTGCTGTTATAGCTGCCATACGCAGAGTCCGCTGATTGAGCAATCGCTTGTGCTTTGCCCTGGCTGTCCAGGTCAAGGTCATACTGGGTGTAAGCGTATTTCAGCTTTGGCGTGAAATAGCCGTAGCTCGCTTGCATCGGCAGGCTGATCGAAGGAGCCACATTCAGGCGAGTACCGTTGGCCCGTGCAATGCCAGTGATGTTCTGGTCCAGCCGACGTCCATCGGTGCCAGCGGTGATGTCCAGGTTGCCGTCCTTGTCGTACACCGTGCCATTTTTCAAATCGCGGTCGAAGCGAACGGCCTCGGTCTCGTAGCCCAGGTTCAAGCCGCCTGGGTGGAACGGTAGTGCGCCGTCAAAAGTAATCTGCGGCAGCTTGTCGTACGGAGTGATCTGCGACAAGGTCGCCATTTCGTACGCTTGCGCATTTAGGCGAGCAGTGTAAGTGTCGCCACGCCAGGTCAGGGCACCTTGCTGGTTGACCACATCGCGGCTCTTGACGCCAATCTGATCGGTTTCAAGATCCTGGAAGTAGAACGGGTCGCTGATGTCGGTGTAGTCGACTTCAGTCATCAGGCGCTCGTCCAGGCCACCTTTGTGCTGCCAGTTGATCATCCAGCGGTCTTTCTTGTAGTCCGTCTGTAGCTTGCGGTCGTCGCTCTCATCACTGAGGAACGCCCCACCGAACTGGCCTTCGCTGGACTTGGTCAGGTAGCGGAACTCGCCTTCCATCAGCAAGCCGCGCTTGGTCATGTAGCGCGGGTACAACGTGGCGTCATAGTTCGGCGCCAGGTTGAAGTAGTACGGCGTGACCAGCATGAAGCCGGTGTCGCTGGTGCTGCTGAACGATGGCGGCAGGAAGCCGGACTGACGACGGTCGTCGATCGGGAAGTAGATGTACGGTGTGTAGAGCACCGGAAAATCTTTGACCCGCAGGGTGACGTTGGTCGCAGTACCGAAACCGGTCGCCGGGTTCAGGGTGATGTTGTTGCCTTTGAGCTGCCAGGCGTTGCTGCCTGGTTCGCACGTGGTGTACGTACCGTCCTTGAGGCGGATGATGGCGTTTTCGCCACGCTTGGCGTACAGGGCATTGCCGCGGATGTGCGACTTGTGCATCACGTATTCGGCGTTGTCGACCTGGGCTTCACCGGTGTCGAGCTGGATCTGTGCCTGGTCACCGACGACCAGCGAGCCATTGTCGCGAATCTTGACGTTGCCCTTGAGCTCGCCACGGTTCTCGGCCTGGTACAGGTTGGCCTCGTCGGCTTCTGCCTGCATGCTGCCCTGGCGCATGACCACGTCGCCAGCGAGGGTAGCGATTTGCTGCTCCTGCTGGTACTTGGACACCTTGGCGTTGATGTAGGTTGGCGACTCGTCCTTGGGCGTGGTGTCAGCCATGCCGGGGCGAATGGGCTCGATGTATGCACCGCCGCAGTACGGGCCGGTTTCGGCCAGCTGGGCTGCAGTGAGCTTATCGCGGGGTACCCAGTCGAGGTGGCTGTAGTCTTCGCTGCGCGACTTCAGACCACGGCCCTTGGCCTCGGTGACCAGCATCGGCTTGTCGGCGCTCTGGGCTTCGACCGGCTCGGCTTCAGTACCGGCCGTAAGCGCGGCACCGTCATGCACCGGACGCGGAGGCAGATTGCTGACTGGGGTCTTGGGCTTGCAGTCCCAACCACCGGAGGCGGACACTTGGCAGTCGAACTGCTCGGCTGCCACCACATAAGAGGTGGCCAGAGGTTGCATGGCCAGCAGACCGCCGGTTACCAGCAACGGAAACTTTCTACGAAACGCGGGGGATTTCAATGCCATCTTATTAGTCCGGGCTTCCTGCGTGCCATCTGCCCGCGTGTGGGGCCGCACGCCTCTCGATGGTCTGAAAAAGATGCTGGATAATAAAGCATGACCCGCTTGACGGCTAGGGCCGTCGGAGACCCTTGTAATGCCTGATCACGATGTACGCCTGCAACAACTGACTGTCTGGCTCCATGAGCAGCTCGATCGACTCTTTCGCGACAACGCCTGGGGCGATGTGCCCGAGGGCAGCCTGGCCGCCGCCAGCAGTGATGCCAGCTTCCGCCGCTACTTCCGTTGGCAGGGGGCCGGGCGCAGCTTCGTGATCATGGACGCGCCCCCACCTCAGGAAAATTGCCGACCGTTCGTCGCCATCGACCATTTGCTGGCAGGCGCCGGGGTGCATGTGCCGCAAATCCATGCCCAGGACCTGGAACGTGGCTTCCTGTTGCTGGGGGATCTGGGCCACCAGACCTACCTGGACATCATCCAACAGGACAACGCCGATGCGCTGTTCGCCGATGCCATTGACGCGCTCTTGGCTTTCCAGCGCCTGCCAATGGATGCGCCGCTGCCCCATTACGATGACGCCTTGCTGCGCCGCGAAGTCGAACTGTTCCCCGAGTGGTATGTGGGACGGGAGCTGGGCCTTGCCTTCACCGCCGCACAGCAGGCCACCTGGCAGCGCGTCAGCCAGTTGCTGATCGACAGCGCCCTGGCCCAGCCCAAAGTGCTGGTGCACCGTGACTACATGCCGCGCAACCTGATGCAAAGTAGCCCCAACCCAGGCGTGCTGGACTTTCAGGATGCTGTCTACGGCCCGGTCACCTACGACATCACCTGTCTGTTCAAGGACGCGTTCCTCAGCTGGCCGCAAGCACAGGTCCAGGGCTGGCTGCGTCGCTACTGGGACCAGGCGCGAGCCGCTGGCATCCCAGTGCAGCCGGTATTCGAAGAGTTCCAGCGCGCCAGCGACCTGATGGGCGTGCAGCGCCACCTCAAGGTCATCGGGATCTTCGCGCGCATTTGCCACCGTGACGGAAAACCTCGTTATCTGGCCGACGTTCCGCGATTCTTCGCCTATATAGAAGAAGTGGTCAGCCGTCGCCCTGAGCTCGCCGAGCTGGGCCGCCTGATCGGCGAGTTGCAAGCCGGAGCGCGTGCATGAAGGCAATGATTCTTGCAGCAGGTAAAGGCGAGCGCATGCGCCCGCTCACCCTGCATACCCCCAAACCGCTGGTGCCGGTCGCGGGTCAGCCGTTGATCGAGTACCACCTGCGTGCGCTGGCAGCAGCCGGTTTTACCGACGTGGTGATCAACCACGCCTGGCTTGGCCAGCAGATCGAAGACCATCTTGGCGATGGTAGCCGTTTCAGCCTGCGCATCCGTTATTCGCCCGAAGGCGAGCCGCTGGAGACCGGCGGTGGGATCTTCAAGGCTTTGCCGATGCTGGGCGATGAGCCCTTTGCGCTGATCAATGGCGATGTCTGGACCGATTACGATCTTGCTCGCCTGCGCGCACCGTTGCCGGGGCTTGCGCATCTGGTGTTGGTCGATAACCCTGGGCACCACGGGCGGGGCGACTTCCGCCTAAGCGCCGGCCGGGTGATCGATGGCGACGACGCCCCTGGTACGCTTACCTTCAGCGGCCTCTCGGTATTGCATCCGGCTTTGTTCGAAGGCTGCCAGGCCGGTGCCTTCAAGCTGGCGCCATTGCTGCGCCGGGCCATGACCGAAGCCAAGGTGACTGGCGAGCACTACCGCGGCCATTGGGTGGATGTCGGCACTCTGGAGCGTTTGGCCGAGGCCGAGCGCTTGATCAGCGAGCGCGCCTGAGATGTGGTGGCCAGGCACGCTGATCGGATTGGGCGCAGGTTTTGCGGTTGCCAGCATTCCCGGTGCATTGCTGGGAGCTTTGTTGGGCCAGGCGATGGACCGACGCCTGCGTTTGCAGGGTTGGGACGACATGCGCGAGCGCCTTGGCGGTCGCTCGCCACTGCAGGATGACGAATTGCTGTTCGTATTGCTTGGGCGGTTGGCCAAGAGCGATGGCCGTGTGGCCGAGCAGCACATCCAGCAGGCTCGCCAGGAAATGGTCCGCCTCGACATGCCCGAAGCTGCTCGTTTGCGGGCCATTGCCGCGTTCAACCGGGGCAAGGCGGGCAAAGACCGGCTGGCAGGCCACCTGCGTCGTATCCGTATGCAGCCCCATGCCGCCGAGGGCACGCTGCGCGCTTGCTGGCGTATGGCATGGGCTGATGGCAAGGCCGGTCGGCACGAGCGCGAGCTGCTGCTGGAATGGGGGCACAAGTTGGGCCTCAGCCGCCGCCAGGTTCAAGCGATGTCGCTGGAATACGAACCGCGCAAGGCGCAGGTTGCAAGTGGGGTGATGAATTACGCGTCCGCCCTGCGCTTGCTGGGCGTGGAGGCCGACACCGAAGCCGATCAGGTCAAGCAGGCCTACCGACGCCTGGTCAGCAAGCATCACCCAGACAAGCTGGCGGGGAGTGGCGCAAGCGAGGCGCAGGTGCGCGAGGCGACCGAGCGCACTCGCGAGCTGCACCAGGCCTATGCCATCGTGCGCAAGCGGCGCGGTTTCTAGCAGCAGGGCGCCTAGCGCGCCTTGACGTCACTGCTGTTGTGGGCTCAGCCAGCCCCTCACGCGGCGGAACACCTGCTCCTGCTCACCCTCCTGGTTGGCCGACATGGCAATCAGCGACAGCTGTTTGTACTGGCTGTCCTTCTGCCGCTTACTGGCCTGAAGGCGAAGCGCTGCGGCATTGCGGTCGGCAGTGCGGGTGGCGAAATAAAGGTCGGCGGTGGGCACTTTGAGGGTCGGCGTCAGGCTTTGCAGGTCATGTTCGACCCGTGCTGGCGTCTGTGCAGCGATCATCACCAATTTGTGTACTTGCGGAGGTTGCTTTTCGCTCAGGTAGCGCGCGGCCCAGTAAGCACCGCTGCCGTGGCCGATCAGCACGATGCTGCGCGAATTGTGCTGCTGGGCAAACGCCACGGCTGCGTCCAAGCGGGCAAAGATGCGTTCGGCATCGGCTGCGTCATTCTGGTCGCTGGCTTGCACGGCGTCGGTGCTTTCTGCGGTATCGACATCGGCAGCGGTGGCTTGCGCGACGTTGGCGTTGGCGTCGGCAGGTGTGTCCTTGGCCGGCGCGCTTTCGCCGGGCTTGTTGTCAGGCTCTGACGCTGGTTTGGCATCGACTCGCGCTTGCGGCGCCTCGGCCAGCAGATCGGGCAAGCTTACGCTCAGGCTGTGCCAGCCGGCATCAGGGAACTTGCGCCGCAGCGGGCCGACGGCGTTGGGCCAATCGGCATTCTCACCTGCGCCAGGCACGATGATCACGGCACCCTTGGGGTCGCTGTCATTGGCCGGCTTCCAGAGCGCTAGAAAGTTGTCTGCCCCGGCTTGCAAGGTCTGCTGTTCGGCTTTGGGTACTTGCCGCTCCAGGGCCAGTGCATCTTCTTGGCTGCGTTCGAGCAGGGGTGGGCGTGTGACGGGGGCAGCGCCGGCCTGGGCAGCGGTTTCTGGTTTGGCGGCATCGCCAGCCACGGCGCCAAATGGCAGGAGTGAGGCCAGGCAGCACATTGCCAGTGTCGTGCGATAAAGTGTGATCATGAATCAACCCAAGGCCAGAATGATTCCGGCAGCCTAATAGTATTTGCCCGCGACGGCCACGCCCCATGGCCGCCCTTACCCAGATGAGCGTATTGATGAAGCGATTGCGTCGCCTGTTGGTTATCGGCGTGTTGTGCCTGCCCTTGATCGCTCTGGCACTGCCGCCAGCGGCGCCGACTGTGGTGCTGGAGCCTGCTCAGCAGCAATGGCTCGACAGCCATCGCAGCTTGCGGGTGGGCCTGGTATTGCAGGCGCCGTATGCGCAATTCGATCACCGTCTGCAGCAGCTTTACGGCGCCAACGTCGAGTTGGTTGCCCAACTGGGCCAGGCGCTAGGCCTGGACCTGACCTGGCGTAACTTTACTGACCAGGCCAGCCTTGAACATGCCCTGCAGGCCGGTGAAATCGACTTTGCGCCCGGCTTGATGCAAACACCGGCCAGCCTGCGCCTATGGCTGTTCAGTGACCCCTACATGCGGGTTCCACAGCTGGTGGTGGGGCCGCGCACCGGCGCGATGGCCGTGGAGCTGGAAAAACTCGACGGGCAAACCCGCGTTGCGGTACGCATGCCCAGTGCCCTGGCCGATTACCTGCGCGGCAACTACAGCAACCTAAACCTACAGGGCGTACCGAGTGAGCGCGAGGCTTTGCAACTGGTGGTCGCAGGCCAGGCCGGTTATGCGGTGCTCGATGAAGCCCAGTTGAGTCGGTTGTCTCGCGAAAGCGAGTTCGCCGAGTTGGTGGTGGTAGGTGATATCGGCTTGCCGCAGTTACTTCGGGTAGGCTCGCGGCGCGACTGGCCGGTGCTGGCCGATGTGCTTGAGCGGGGCTTACAGGCCATCCCGGCCAAGTCACTTGAGCAAATGCACCAGCGCTGGTTGCAGCCCAAGTACCCTCGTTTGAGCGAATCACCTGGGTTCTGGCAGAACCTGGCATTGCTGTTCGGCCTGTTGCTGCTATGCGCCGTGGCCACAGTGGTGTGGCAGCGCCGCCAGCAACGGCAACTGGAGCGCGGCTTGCTGGCGGCGCGGGAAAACCTGGCTGAACGTCAGGGGCGCGAGCAGGCGCTGCGCCTTAGCCAGTTCTCCATCGATCAAAGCACTGTAGGCATTCTTTGGGTCAACTGGGACAGCCACGTGCGCTATGCCAACCAGGCAGCCGAAAATATGCTCGGCTACGCCGAGGCCCAGTTGCTGGAGCGGCCACTGATAGATTTCGAGCCTAACCTGAACATGGACCGTTGGCTCGAGCTCTGGAAGGGCGCCCGTGCCGGCGCAGACGAAACACGGCGTTTCGAGACGCACTGCCGGCGGGCCGATGGCAGCCTGCTGCCGGTGGAGCTGTCGCTGAGCTTCCTGCGCTTTCGCGATGCCGAATACCTGGTGGTGTATCTGGCCGATGTGACTGAACGCCATCGCGCCCTGGCAGCGCTGCGTGAAAGTGAGGCGCGGCTTAAAGGCATCGCGGGCAACGTGCCAGGCCTGGTGTTCCGCCTTGAGCCGGCGCCAGCGCAAGGGGAGCCGGAATTTCCCTACATCAGCGAGGGCAGCGAGGCCCTGGTCGGCTACACCCCCGCGCAAATCCAGCACCCGCAGATGGGGCTGCGCAACCTGGTTCACCCTGACGACCGGGCCGATTACCACCAGGTTCAGGATCTAGCCATTGCCGGTGATCAGGACTGGTCGTGGCAGGGGCGTATCCTCACTCGCCATGGCGAGCAGCGCTGGGCCGACATCAAGGCCAGCGCCCGCCGTTTGCCCAACGGGCGGGTGGCGTGGGACGGCATCGTCTGGGACATCACCCAAGGCAAACGCGCCGAGCTGGCGCTGGCCAGCTCCCAGGAGCAGTTGCGCGAGTTGTCGGCGCACCTTGAGAGTGTGCGCGAAGAAGAGAAGGCGCGGATTGCCCGTGAGGTGCATGACGAGCTGGGGCAGATGCTGACAGTACTCAAACTGGAAGTGTCGATGTGCGAACTGGCCTTCGCCGAGCTCGACCCGGCGCTGCATGAGCGCTTGGGTAGTATGAAGCGCCTGATCGGGCAACTGTTCCAGTTGGTGCGCGATGTCGCCACCGCCCTGCGCCCGCCGATCCTCGACGCTGGCATCGCTTCGGCCATCGAATGGCAGGCGCGGCGCTTCGAGGCGCGTACGCACATACCTTGCCTGGTGCAGGTACCGGATAATCTGCCGGCATTGAGCGATGCCAAGGCCACGGGGTTGTTCCGCATTCTGCAGGAGGCGCTGACCAATGTGATGCGCCACGCCAAGGCGCATAGCGTGGAGATCGAGCTGATACGTGAGAATGCGCAACTGCGCATGACGGTCAGTGACGATGGCAGTGGGTTCTGTTGCGATCAGCCCAGGCCCGCATCGTTCGGCCTGGTCGGCATGCGAGAGCGTGTGTTGATGCTCGGTGGCACCATGGTGCTGGACAGTGAGCCCGGCGAAGGCACCCGCCTGAGCGTGGCCATACCTTTGGAATAGGAGAGTGAGCGTGATTCGAGTGCTGGTGGCCGAGGACCACACCATTGTCCGTGAGGGCATCAAACAGCTGATCGGCCTGGCCAAGGACATGCAAGTGGTAGGGGAGGCGGGCAATGGTGAGCAGTTGCTCGAAGCCCTGCGCCACAGCCCCTGCGAAGTGGTACTGCTGGATATTTCCATGCCGGGGGTCAGCGGCCTGGAGGCGATCCCGCGCATCCGTGCCCTGCACGATGCCCCGGCGATTCTGATGTTGTCGATGCACGATGAAGCACAGATGGCAGCACGCGCGCTAAAGGCTGGCGCCGCCGGGTATGCGACCAAGGACAGTGACCCGGCCTTGTTGTTGACCGCGATCCGGCGGGTTGCCAGCGGTGGGCGCTACATCGACCCGGCGCTGGCCGATCGTATGGTCTTCGAAGTGGGGCTGACCGAAACCCGCCCGCTGCACACGCTGCTGTCGGAACGAGAGTTCTCGGTATTCGAGCGCCTGGCCCACGGCGCCAATGTCAACGACATCGCCCAGCAGTTGGCGCTGTCGAGCAAAACCATAAGCACCCATAAAGCCAGGTTGATGCAGAAGCTCAAGGTCAATTCGCTGGCGGAGCTGGTGAAGTACGCCATGGAGCACAAACTGGTCTGACTGTTCTGATCGCGACAGCTGCCCCCTGTATGGCGTGGCCAACCTTGCAGTGGGCCGATTTACTCGCAAGGCGCCTGGCCTGCCTTCTGCGGGGCTTTGGCTGGCCCGATCACGGGCGAGCTCGCTTGCATAGCGATTCATGGCTGTGCTGAAAGCGCCGCTCTTGTAGGGCAATCCCTACAGCGAATCTTCCATGTGGATGATGGCATTCTCTCAGCGCAGCCGATTTTCCAGCGTTCGCGGCTCATCTAATCTTTTGCCTACGCAGTCATTCCAACAAGAAGGTGCAGGCATGAGCGAGGCGAACTCGAACGCTGCTACCAGCGAGACGCTGGTCAGTTTCCGTGGTGTGCAAAAGAGCTACGACGGCGAATCGCTGATCGTCAAAAACCTCAACCTGGACATTCGCAAAGGTGAGTTCCTCACCCTGCTTGGCCCTTCCGGCTCGGGCAAGACCACCAGCCTTATGATGCTGGCCGGCTTCGAAACCCCCACCGCCGGTGAAATTCAGTTGGCCGGGCGGTCGATCAACAATGTGCCACCGCACAAGCGCGACATCGGCATGGTGTTCCAGAACTACGCACTGTTCCCGCACATGACCGTGGCTGAGAACTTGGCGTTTCCACTGACCGTGCGCGGCCTGAGCAAAACCGATATCAGCGAGCGGGTCAAACGTGTGCTGAACATGGTACAGCTCGATGCATTCGCCAAGCGCTACCCCGGCCAGCTGTCGGGCGGCCAGCAGCAGCGCGTCGCGCTGGCGCGGGCTTTGGTGTTCGAGCCTCAGCTGGTGCTGATGGACGAGCCGCTGGGTGCCCTGGACAAACAACTGCGTGAACACATGCAGATGGAGATCAAGCACATTCATCAGCGCCTGGGCGTGACCGTGGTCTATGTGACCCACGATCAGGGTGAAGCACTGACCATGTCCGACCGTGTGGCGGTGTTCCACCAGGGCGAGATCCAGCAGATCGCTGACCCCCGCACACTGTATGAGCAACCCAGCAATACCTTCGTTGCCAACTTCATCGGCGAAAACAACCGCATCAACGGCACCCTGGTGTCCCGGGACGGTAACCGCTGCCAGGTGCAACTGGCCCGTGGTGAGAAGGTCGAGGCACTGGCAGTGAACGTGGGCCAGGCCGGTGAGCCAGTGACCCTGTCCATTCGTCCCGAGCGGGTGCGTCTCAACGGGCACAGCGAAAACTGCGTCAACCGCTTCTCCGGCCGGGTGGCTGAGTTCATTTACCTGGGCGACCACGTGCGGGTGCGCCTGGAGGTCTGTGGCAAAGCTGACTTCTTCGTCAAGCAGCCAATCGCCGAACTCGACCCGGCGCTGGCCGTGGGCGATGTGGTACCGCTGGGCTGGGAGGTGGAGCACGCCCGCGCGCTCGATCCGATTGCCGAAGCCCACTGATCGATTGCTTCACCAACCCTGTACTGTGGAGAGAATAATAATGCGCAAGCAGTTGAAACTGACCGCCCTGGCCCTCGGCCTGTGCGCCGCTGGCCAAAGCATGGCGGCGGATCTGACCGTGGTTTCCTTCGGCGGTGCCAACAAGGCGGCCCAGGTCAAGGCGTTCTACGAGCCATGGGAGAAGGCCGGCAAGGGCAAGATCGTTGCGGGCGAGTACAACGGTGAAATGGCCAAGGTCAAAGCCATGGTCGATACCAACAGTGTGTCGTGGAACCTGGTGGAGGTAGAGTCGCCGGAGCTGGCCCGCGGCTGCGATGAAGGCATGTTCGAAGAGCTCGACCCTGCGCTGTTCGGCAACGAGTCCGACTATGTGAAGGGCGCAATCCAGCCATGCGGCGTGGGCTTCTTCGTCTGGTCGACGGTGCTGGCCTATAACGCCGACAAACTCAAGACCGCACCTACCAGCTGGGCAGACTTCTGGGACACCAAGAAATTCCCGGGTAAGCGTGGCCTGCGCAAAGGGGCCAAGTACACCCTCGAGTTCGCCCTTATGGCAGACGGCGTTGCGCCCAAAGACGTGTACCAGGTGCTGGGCACCAAACAAGGTGTGGACCGCGCCTTCAAGAAACTCGACGAACTCAAACCAAGCATTCAATGGTGGGAAGCCGGTGCCCAGCCACCGCAGTACCTTGCCTCCGGTGACGTGGTCATGAGTTCGGCTTACAACGGCCGCATCGCTGCGGTGCAGAAAGAAAGTAACCTCAAGGTGGTGTGGAACGGTGGCATCTACGACTTCGACGCCTGGGCGATCCCCAAAGGCGCCAAGAATGCCGACGAAGCGAAGAAGTTCATCGCCTACACCTTGCAGCCTGAGCAGCAGAAGATCTACTCCGAGAACATCGCCTACGGCCCGGCCAACTCCAAAGCCGTACCACTGCTGGCCGAAGCGGTGAAGAAGGATATGCCGACCACGCCTGAGAACATTGCCAACCAGGTGCAGATCGACGTGGCCTTCTGGGCTGACAACAGCGAGCAGCTGGAGCAACGCTTCAACGCCTGGGCGGCTAAGAAGTAACAACCCGGGAAGCGGGGCCGCTTGGCGGCCCCAATTTCAGCCTGTATCGCGGAGTTCGCCATGGCCATTGCAGTGCCCCTCAACGAAGGCGCAGGTCCAAATCTTAAACAGCGCCTCAAACGTGCCGAGCGGGTCAACCGCTGGAAAGCGCAGGCGTTGATCGCGCCGCTGGCGCTGTTTCTTCTGTTGGTGTTTCTGGTGCCGATCGCCGCGCTGCTGTACAAGAGCGTCGGCAACCCGGAGGTAGTCGGCGGCTTGCCGCGCACCGTCGAGTTGATCAGCCAGTGGGACGGCAAGAGCCTGCCAGGCGAAGACGTCTACAAGGCGCTGAGCCAGGACCTGGCCGAATCGCGCAAGAACCAAACGTTGGGCGACCTTTCCAAACGCCTGAACATGGAGTTGGCCGGTTACCGCAGCCTGCTGGCCAAAACTGCACGGGCAATGCCGTTTAAGGCCGAGCCTGCTTCTTATAAGGATGCCCTGCAGGCGCTGGACGAGCGCTGGGGCGATCCTGCTTACTGGCAGGCGATCCGCCGCAACACCAGCTCGGTGACCCCGTTCTACCTGCTGGCCTCGGTGGACCACCGCATCGATGATCTCGGCGAGCTGGCCAAGACCACGCCGGACCAAGCGATCTACCTGGACATCTTCGCCCGCACCCTGTGGATGGGTGTGGTGATCACCGCCATCTGCCTGGTGCTGGCCTACCCGCTGGCCTACCTGCTGGCCAACCTGCCGACGCGGCAAAGCAACCTGCTGATGATTCTGGTGCTGCTACCGTTCTGGACTTCGATCCTCGTGCGAGTGGCTGCGTGGATCGTGTTGCTGCAGTCCGGAGGCCTGATCAACAGTGCTCTGATGGCGATCGGCATCATCGACCAACCGCTGGAACTGGTGTTCAACCGCACCGGGGTCTACATCTCGATGGTGCACATCCTGCTGCCGTTCATGATCCTGCCGCTGTACAGCGTCATGAAGGGGATCTCGCCCAGCTACATGCGCGCGGCGATTTCCCTTGGCTGCCACCCGTTTGCGAGCTTCTGGCGGGTGTATTTCCCGCAGACATACGCGGGGGTGGGCGCCGGTTGCCTGTTGGTGTTCATTCTGGCCATCGGCTATTACATCACCCCGGCCCTGCTCGGCAGCCCCAACGACCAGATGGTCAGTTACTTCGTCGCCTTCTACACCAACACCAGCATCAACTGGGGCATGGCTACCGCGCTAGGCGGGCTGTTGCTGCTGGCGACCGTGCTGCTGTACCTGATCTATAGCTGGCTGGTCGGCGCCAGCCGCCTGCGCCTGAGCTGAGGAGCCTTGAGATGCTGAGCCCCTACATGTCGCCCGTCGAACGGGTTTGGTTCTACACCCTGCGCATCCTTTGCGGCTTGATACTGCTTTTCCTGGTGCTGCCGGTGCTGGTGATCGTGCCGCTTTCGTTCAACAGCGGCAGCTTTCTGGTGTATCCGCTGCAGGGCTTTTCGCTGCAGTGGTATCACGACTTCTTCGCCTCGGCCGAGTGGATGCGTGCGCTGAAGAACAGCATCATCGTCGCGCCAGCGGCCACCGTACTAGCGATGGTGTTCGGCACCCTGGCCTCGATTGGTCTGACCCGTGGCGATTTCCCGGGCAAGTCGCTGGTGATGGCGCTGGTTATTTCGCCCATGGTGGTGCCGGTGGTAATCATCGGTGTGGCCAGTTACCTGTTCTTTGCGCCGCTGGGCCTGGGCAACAGCTTTACCTCGTTGATTCTGGTGCATGCGGTGTTGGGCGTACCTTTCGTCATCATCACCGTGTCGGCAACCTTGCAGGGCTTCAACTACAACTTGGTACGCGCTGCGGCCAGCCTGGGTGCCTCGCCGCTGTTGACCTTCCGTCGGGTGACCTTGCCGCTGATTGCCCCGGGTGTGATTTCAGGCGCGCTGTTCGCCTTCGCCACTTCCTTCGATGAAGTGGTGGTGACGCTGTTCCTCGCCGGGCCTGAGCAGGCGACTTTGCCACGGCAAATGTTCAGTGGCATTCGCGAAAACCTCAGCCCGACCATTGCAGCGGCGGCGACCCTGCTGATCGCCTTCTCGGTGGTGCTGTTGCTGACGCTGGAGTGGCTGCGCGGGCGCAGCGAGAAGCTCAGGACCCAGCAGCCTGCCTGATCAGGTTACCCCGTGAACCGGCCTTTTCGCGGCTAAGCCGCTCTCACCGAGCCTGCGCAGGCAGTGAGACGCACTGAAAACCGTGGAAGCGGCTTTCGCCGCAAAGAGGCCGGTTCAGGTTGATGCTAATCAGCCTTCAACTGCTTCCCTGAGTTACAATGCGTGCCACCGTGATTCTGCCAACAGGTGCGCCATGCAGCCCTACGCTATTGCCCCCTCCATACTCTCTGCCGATTTCGCCCGTCTTGGCGAGGACGTCGACAAGGTATTGGCTGCGGGTGCCGACATCGTTCACTTCGATGTCATGGACAACCATTACGTCCCCAACCTGACCATCGGCCCGATGGTGTGCTCCGCGCTGCGCAAATACGGCGTGGCCGCACCGATCGACGTACACCTGATGGTAAGCCCGGTCGACCGTATCATCGGCGACTTCATCGAAGCCGGTGCCACCTACATCACTTTCCATCCGGAAGCCTCGCAGCACATCGACCGCTCGCTGCAGTTGATCAAGGATGGCGGATGCAAGGCCGGCCTGGTGTTCAACCCGGCCACCAGCCTGGATGCCTTGAAGTACGTGATGGACAAGGTCGACATGGTACTGCTGATGAGCGTGAACCCAGGCTTTGGCGGGCAGAAGTTCATCCCAGGCACCCTCGACAAGCTGCGCGAAGCCCGCGCCTTGATCGACGCCAGTGGCCGCGACATCCGCCTGGAAATCGACGGTGGCGTCAACGTCAACAACATCCGTGAAATCGCTGCCGCTGGCGCGGATACCTTCGTGGCGGGCTCGGCGATCTTCAACGCGCCGGACTACCAGGAAGTCATCGCCAAGATGCGCGCCGAACTGGCTCAGGCCCGCCCATGAGCGGCTTCGAGCAGCTGTTCCCGGGGGCGCTGCCCAGGCTGGTGATGTTTGATCTGGACGGCACCCTGATCGACTCGGTACCTGACCTGGCCGCTGCCGTGGACCGCATGCTGCTCGAACTTGGGCGCCCACCGGCAGGCCTGGAGGCAGTACGCCACTGGGTCGGCAATGGCGCCCAGGTGCTGGTGCGCCGTGCCCTGGCAGGCGGCATCGAGCACGATACCGTGGATGATGCTTTGGCCGAAAAAGGCCTGGCGTTGTTCATGGAGGCCTATGCCCAAAGCCATGAGCTCACCGTGCTTTATCCGGGTGTGAAGGATACTTTGCGCTGGCTACACAAGCAGGGCGTCGAGATGGCGCTGATTACCAATAAGCCGGAGCGATTCGTCGCGCCGTTGCTCGACCAGATGAAAATCGGCCGGTATTTCCGCTGGATCATTGGCGGCGATACGCTGCCGCAGAAAAAGCCCGACCCGGCGGCGCTGCTGTTCGTCATGCAAATGGCCGGCGTCAGCCCCCAGCAGTCGTTGTTCGTCGGTGACTCGCGCAGCGATGTGCAGGCGGCCAAGGCGGCAGGCGTGCAATCGGTGGGCCTGACCTACGGCTACAACCACGGCCGGCCGATCACCGAAGAATCCCCCAGCCTGGTAGTCGACGACCTTCGCGCATTGCTGCCCGGTTGCGCAGACCCGGCCACTGGGATAACGTTGGCGGACGTTCAAGCCTCCCAAGACAGAGAGTCCCCCGTGGCGGTCACTGGCAAATTCTGGATGAAAGTCATCAAGGCCCTGGCCCGTTGGCGCTGGCGCGCCTGACTCCTGCCCGCCGGCGCCTGCCGGCCCGTCCGCTTGCCCGACCCTATTGCTGCTTGCCACGAGGCTACCCATGACCCGCGAAGAATTTCTGCGCCTGGCCGCTACCGGCTACAACCGCATCCCTTTGGCCTGTGAAACCCTGGCCGACTTCGACACACCGCTGTCGATCTATCTGAAACTGGCCGATCAACCCAACTCCTATCTGCTCGAGTCTGTGCAGGGCGGCGAGAAGTGGGGCCGTTACTCGATGATTGGCCTGCCGTCGCGCACCGTGTTGCGCGTGCATGGCTATCACGTGAGCATTCTGCATGATGGCGTAGAGATCGAAAGCCATGACGTCGAAGACCCGCTGGCCTTCGTCGAGCGCTTCAAGGAGCGGTACAAGGTCGCCGACATTGCTGGGCTGCCACGTTTCAATGGCGGCCTGGTTGGCTATTTCGGCTACGACTGTGTCAGGTATGTGGAAAAACGCCTCGGTGCAAGCCCCAACCCAGATCCGTTGGGCGTGCCGGACATCCTGTTGATGGTTTCCGATGCGGTGGTGGTATTCGATAACCTAGCGGGCAAGATGCACGCCATCGTGTTGGTCGACCCTGCCCAGGAGCAGGCCTTCGAGCAAGGGCAGGCCCGCCTGCAAGGCTTGCTGGAGAAACTGCGTCAGCCCATCACCCCACGCCGGGGCCTGGACCTCAGTGGCCCGATGGCAGCCGAGCCTGAGTTCCGCTCAAGCTATACCCGCGACGATTATGAAAATGCGGTAGGGCGAATCAAGGAATATATTCTGGCGGGTGACTGCATGCAGGTAGTGCCATCCCAGCGCATGTCGATCGATTTCAAGGCTGCACCGATCGACCTCTACCGTGCCCTGCGTTGCTTCAACCCGACGCCTTATATGTACTTCTTCAACTTCGGCGACTTCCATGTGGTTGGCAGCTCGCCGGAAGTGCTGGTGCGCGTGGAAGACAATCTGGTGACGGTGCGGCCGATTGCCGGGACTCGCCCGCGCGGCGCGACCGAGGAGGCCGACCGGGCGCTGGAAGACGATTTGCTCTCGGATGACAAGGAAATCGCCGAGCACTTGATGCTGATCGACCTCGGCCGTAACGACGTTGGCCGAGTGTCCTCCACTGGTAGCGTGCGGCTGACCGAGAAAATGGTCATCGAGCGTTATTCGAACGTGATGCACATCGTTTCCAACGTAACAGGCCACTTGCGCGAGGGCCTGACCGCGATGGACGCGTTACGGGCGATCTTGCCGGCAGGGACGTTGTCGGGTGCGCCGAAGATCCGCGCAATGGAGATCATCGACGAGCTGGAGCCGGTCAAGCGCGGCGTCTACGGTGGTGCGGTGGGTTACTTCGCCTGGAACGGCAACATGGATACCGCGATTGCCATCCGTACCGCAGTCATCAAAGATGGGGAGCTGCATGTGCAGGCGGGTGGCGGTATCGTCGCCGACTCGGTGCCCGCGCTGGAGTGGGAAGAAACCATCAATAAGCGCCGTGCCATGTTCCGCGCAGTGGCCTTGGCCGAACAGACCTCTGCTAAGTAACAGGTGCCCGCTCCACAGGCGATTGCCGTACTCGACAATTGTGCTGCCTGTAGGAGCGGGTTCACCCATGACTGGGTCGCGCCTCTCTAGAAATCGACGCTGACACTCAGGTTCACACCTTGTTGCCTGAGCTCGTCGCTCTTGCGCCAGTTGTAGTTACCTTGCAGGTGCACCCCCGCCACCAGTTCATGGCTCACCCCCAGGCTCGCCCGGGTCAGGTCGCTGTGGGGCGTATAACCTGTCAGCGTGAAGTTATTGCCCGGCAATGTCGTCAGGTGCAGGGTCACATCCTGCTGGTCATCCTCAAACTCGTGCTCTTGCGCCACCTCGGCGAACAGCTTGGTGCTCGGCATTACCTGTACACTGCCCAACAGCCCAAGCCCCAGGCGCCGTGATGTACGGTCTTGGTCATCGACGCCCAGCGCTGTCGAGCGGCCACTCTTTTCGTCATAGCCATCAACCTTCACGTGCGCGTAGTCGCCGCTGATGAAGGGGGCCAATTGCCAGCGGCTGCCGTCGGCCGCCAGGTTGTAGCCTAGGCGCGCAGTAACGGCCCAGGCTTGGCCATCGGTGTCACCTTTTTCACTACGGTCGTTGATGCCCAGCGCGAAGGTCCGCTTGAGGTCACGATAGTCCAATTGGCCGGCACTGAGTGCAGCATCGGCCCACCAGCGGTTCTGGCTGAACTGGGCGAAGGCACTGGCCAGATAGCTGTCGAGTTTGTAGTCCGAGTCCTGTTCACCGGCTTCCAGCTTCTGCCGGTATACGCCGCCGGCAAGACCGACGCGCCAGGCATCGTTAAGCCGGTAGCTGCCGCCAAGAGTCAGGTTGTAGCCACGCCCGTCCGCGCTGGCAGCGCCGGGCTGCGCGTCAAAGTCCAAGTGCTGGGCGCCCGTGCTGACGAAAGCCTGCCATTGGCCGACAGCCTGCCATGGTGATTGCCATTGATTGCGCAGTTCATCCTGATGTGCGCGCAGGCTGGCATGTGCCATCTCTGGCAGCAGGGTCAGTTCCCATGGCGCGGATATGATCGAGTAGGCGTAGTCTGCGATCAGTTGCTGCCCGGCGATGGTCGGGTGCACCGAGTCGTTGAACAACAGCTTGCTCGGGTCAGGTAGGGTGCCGTTGGCTCCATAGAGTGGGTTTTCCACACAGCCGTTACCGCTGTAACAGGTGGCGATGAGGTTTTGATCGGCCGCCAAGCCGAACTGCGCCGGGCTGGCTACCGCTTCGCTGAGAAGCACCGGGATGTTGAGCGGGATGATCTCGGCGTCGATACGGCCCAGCTGGCTGACCAACGACTGGTTGAACACGCCGGACAGCTGCGAGAGTGCAGTCTGCTGTGGTGTGCCGCTGAAGTTTGGCGTCTGCCCCAGGTCTGGCAGCATCCACACCATGATGTAGCGGGCGCCGCCCTGTTGTAGCGCTTGGGCGCTTGAGGCCAGGCGAGCACCGGCCGCAGCGGCATCGGCAGGGCTGTTGACCAGGCCCTGGAGGAAGTCATTGCCGCCACCGGCAAGGTAATACAGAGCATTTGGATCGGCGCTCAAGCCGTTGGCCAGGTAGCCAGGCCGATCGCGCAGCGATGTTCCCGCGCCAATTTGGCCGGGTGGTATGACAGCCCTGGATGTAGTCGTGATCGAGTCGAGGATCTGCTGGGTGGTATAGCCGCCAACTGCCCAGTTGTTGCCGTCGGGCAGGCCAAGGGCCTGGTGGCTCAGCGAGGTCGACGGCCCGAGCTCGGCTGCGCTCAGGCCCAGCTTGCCACCGAGAATCATCGGCGATACCGGAGCGTATTGGCCATCGGCATCACGGTTGGTGAAGCGCATGCCCAAAGTGCCACCGGTCAGGTCAGGAAACTGCCCCGCATCATTGAGGCTGTCACCGAACACTACCAGGGTCGAGTAGGGGGATGGCCCCGCCAGGGCTTGGCTGCAGGCCAGGGCTAGGGTGGCGAGGGCAAAGCCCAGCAAAGGTGCTTTTCGCATCGTTGAACATCCTTTTCATTGTTTTTATGTGAACTAGCTGCTTGACCTTAGCAAATCGCCGGGCATGCCTCCCAAGTCGATTGGTTTCACCGTGTTTACGGGCATATTGCGCCCGCCGTCCCGGTAGGCTACTGTGCGTGCAAGTATGAGCGAGACCTATTCTGTGTTGATCGTCAGCAAACTCTTGATGCGCGTTATCAAGGCCCACGCCCGTTGGCGTTGGCGCGCCTGACTTTATCTCCTGCCGGCCCGTCCGGCCCGCCCCCGTTTGCCTTCCTTATTGTTTAGTGACTGCCCTTGTGGCCAATCCGCGCCCGCAGTTGCTGTAGGAAGGTTCGTTATCTGAAGTCAGTAGATTCAAGAGGTTTAGCCCGATGTTACTGATGATCGACAATTACGACTCATTCACTTACAACGTCGTTCAGTACCTTGGCGAGCTCGGTGCCGAGGTCAAGGTCATTCGCAATGACGAAATGACCATCGCCGAAATCGAAGCGCTCAACCCTGAGCGCATCGTCGTGTCGCCAGGGCCATGCACTCCAAGCGAAGCCGGCGTATCCATCGATGCCATCCTGCATTTCGCTGGCAAGCTGCCGATCCTGGGGGTATGCCTTGGCCACCAGTCCATCGGCCAAGCTTTCGGCGGTGATGTAGTGCGTGCCCGCCAGGTCATGCATGGCAAGACCAGCCCTGTACACCATCGCGATCTCGGCGTATTCGCCCAGCTCAACAACCCCCTCACGGTCACCCGTTACCATTCGCTGGTAGTCAAGCGCGAGACCCTGCCCGATTGCCTGGAAATCACCGCATGGACTGCCCATGATGACGGTTCGGTCGACGAGATCATGGGCCTGCGCCACAAGACCCTGAACATCGAAGGGGTGCAGTTCCACCCCGAATCCATCCTCACCGAGCAGGGCCACGAGCTGTTCGCCAACTTCCTCAAGCAGACCGGCGGCCACCGCTAAGGATCGACCATGGATATCAAGAGCGCGTTGAGCCGCATCGTCGGCCACCTGGACCTGAGCACCGATGAAATGCGCGACGTCATGCGCCAGATCATGACCGGCCAGTGCAGCGAGGCGCAGATAGGCGCCTTCCTGATGGGCATGCGCATGAAGAGCGAGAGCATCGATGAGATCGTCGGCGCCGTGTCGGTGATGCGCGAGCTGGCCGACAAAGTCGAGCTGAAAAGCCTCGATGGCGTCGTCGACATCGTCGGGACTGGCGGTGACGGGGCCAACATTTTCAATGTTTCCACCGCATCGTCGTTCGTGCTCGCCGCTGCAGGTTGCACCGTAGCCAAGCATGGCAACCGCGCCGTTTCGGGCAAGAGCGGCAGCGCCGACCTGCTGGAAGCCGCTGGCATATACCTGAACCTTACGCCGACCCAGGTTGCCCGTTGCATCGACAGCTTGGGCATAGGCTTCATGTTCGCCCAAAGCCACCACACCGCCATGAAGCATGCTGCAGGCCCGCGTCGCGATCTGGGGCTGCGCACCCTGTTCAATATGCTCGGCCCGCTTACGAATCCGGCCGGTGTGAAGCATCAGGTGGTTGGCGTGTTCACGCAGGCATTGTGCCGCCCGCTGGCCGAGGTGCTTCAGCGCCTGGGCAGCAAGCATGTGCTGGTGGTGCACTCCAAGGATGGCCTGGACGAATTCAGCCTGGCAGCGCCCACCTTCGTTGCCGAACTCAAGAACGATCAAATCACCGAGTATTGGGTCGAACCCGAAGACCTCGGTATGAAAAGCCAGAGTTTGCATGGCTTGGCGGTGGAAACCCCGCAGGCCTCCCTGGAGCTGATCCGTGATGCTCTAGGTCGGCGCAAGACCGAAAATGGCCAGAAGGCGGCCGAAATGATTGTACTCAACGCCGGCGCGGCGCTTTACGCCGCTGACCATGCCATGAGCCTGAAAAGTGGCGTGGAGCTGGCCCACGACGTTCTGCATACCGGGCTGGCCTGGGAGAAGCTGCAGGAGCTGGGTGCCTTTACTGCAGTATTTAAGGTGGAGAACGAAGCATGAGTGTGCCGACGGTGCTGGAAAGGATCATTGCCCGCAAATTCCAGGAAGTCGCCGAGCGTAGCGCCCGGGTCAGCCTTGCCGAACTTGAAGGGCTGGCCAAAGCCGCTGATGCTCCACGTGGTTTTGCTGCAGCGCTGATTGCACAGGCCAAACGCAAGCAAGCGGCGGTGATTGCAGAGATCAAGAAGGCTTCACCCAGTAAAGGCGTGATACGTGAGGATTTTGTGCCGGCAGACTGTGCCGTCAGTTACGAGAAGGGCGGCGCGACCTGCTTGTCGGTGCTGACCGACGTGGATTACTTCCAAGGCGCGGACGAGTACCTGCAACAGGCTCGCGCAGCTGTTTCACTGCCAGTCATCCGCAAGGATTTCATGGTCGATCCGTACCAGATCGTCGAGGCACGCGCCTTGGGCGCGGACTGCGTGCTGTTGATCGTGTCGGCGCTGGATGACGTGAAAATGGCCGAACTGGCTTCGGTGGCCAAGGATGTTGGCCTTGACGTGCTGGTGGAAGTCCATGATGGCGATGAACTCGAGCGCGCGTTGAAGACCCTCGACACACCGCTGGTCGGGGTCAACAACCGCAACTTGCATACCTTCGAGGTCAGCCTGGAAACCACCCTCGATTTGCTGCCTCGGATCCCACGTGACCGTTTGGCAATCACCGAGAGCGGTATCCTCAACCGCGCCGATGTCGAATTGATGGAGATCAACGACGTCTACTCCTTCCTGGTCGGTGAGGCCTTCATGCGCGCCCCGAACCCAGGGCTGGAGCTGCAGCGGTTGTTTTTCCCGGATCAGGTGAAGAAGACCGTTCAGCCTTTGGACTGATCGACACCAAGCCGGCTTCGTGCCGGCTTTTTCATGCCTGCCAAAAACCCTAGCAAAGGTGGATCAATGACCGATCAACCCCTGGCGCTCACCGTCGAGCAAGGGCTGCATGCCGAGCAAGAGCTGCTGGCCGCGGTTTGCCGTGGCGAACGCGATGCCGGCGTGCTGTTCTGGCGCCCCACTGACCACGCCTTGGTCATGCCCCGGCGCATGAGCCGGCTGGACAATTTCGAAGCAGCCTGTGCGGAGCTGGCTATCGCCGGTTGGCCGGTGCTGTTGCGCGAAACCGGGGGCGAGCCTGTGCCCCAGTCGCATGCCACGGTGAACGTGGCACTGGTTTACGTGGCCCCGCGCAGCGAAGGCGACCATGGCCGTATCGAAAACGCCTATGAGCGCCTGTGCCTGCCGTTGTGCGAGGTGCTGCGTGAGTGGGGGGGCGTCGCGTCGGTGGGGGAGATCGACGGCGCCTTTTGCGATGGCCGCTACAACGTCAACCTCAATGGCCGCAAGCTGGTCGGCACGGCCCAGCGCTGGCGCCAGGGCATGGGCGGCAAACGCCCGGTGGTACTGGTGCATGGTGCACTGCTGCTAGACAACCAGCGCGAGTCGATGGTCGCGGCGGTCAATCGTTTCAATGAATGTTGCAATCTGCAGCAGCGCTGCCGCGCCGATAGCCATATCGCTCTGCACGAAGTAGCTCCCCAGGCGCCCTGGTTCGAGCGCCTGTCGGTGGCCTACCAAGAGGTGCTGGCTGCACTGCCCAAGGATTAACGGGTACCGTAGACCACCATGGTCTTACCCTTGACCTGCACGAGGCTGCGTTCCTCAAGGTCCTTGAGCACGCGGCCGACCATTTCCCGAGAGCAGCCGACGATGCGGCCAATCTCCTGACGGGTGATTTTGATCTGCATGCCGTCGGGGTGAGTCATGGCATCCGGTTGCTTGCACAAATCCAGCAGGCAGCGGGCTACCCGGCCGGTGACATCGAAGAAAGCCAGGTCGCCGACCTTGCGGGTAGTGTTGCGCAGGCGCTGGGCCATCTGACTGCCCAGGGCGTAAAGAATCTCCGGGTCGAGGCGGGCGAGTTCGCGAAATTTGTCATAGCTGATCTCGGCCACTTCACATTCGGTCTTGGCGCGCACCCATGCGCTACGTTGCTGCCCACCACCTGTTGGCTCGAACAGCCCCAACTCACCGAAAAAATCGCCATTATTGAGGTAGGCGATGATCATCTCGTGCCCTTCGTCATCTTCAATCAGAATGGTTACCGAGCCTTTGATGATGAAGGACAGGGTTTCGGCATGGTCACCGGCGCAGATGATGTTGCTTTTGGCGGTGTACCGCCGGCGCTGGCAGTGAATCAGCAGCTTGTCGATGTTCTTGATCTTGGCGGGTAGGGCGGAGGCAACCATCACGAAATCCTGTTCGATGCGAGGCATAGGCGCTTGTTTGACCTTGACCAACGCGACGCGCCAGTCAATTGGCGCCAGCTTATCAGACAGTGCCGGAATATTTGGCACTAAAGCGAATCGCATTGAGCTTTTCCGACAGGCATACAAAGCTTAAGCTGGCACCCTTTTGCGAAATCCAGGAGTACGGACAGATGAAGGCACGCATCCAGTGGGCCGGTGAAGCGATGTTCCTCGGTGAGTCGGGCAGCGGCCACGTCGTGGTGATGGACGGGCCTCCGGAGGCCGGTGGTCGCAACCTGGGCGTACGGCCAATGGAAATGCTCTTGCTAGGCCTTGGTGGCTGCAGCAGTTTCGATGTGGTCAGTATTCTGAAGAAGTCACGCCAGGCTGTGGAAAGCTGCGAAGCGTTTCTGGAAGCGGAGCGCGCCAGTGAAGACCCTAAAGTGTTCACCAAGATCCATATGAATTTCGTGGTCAAAGGCCGCGCCTTGAAAGAAGCGCAAGTCAAGCGGGCTGTGGAGCTGTCGGCCGAGAAGTATTGCTCGGCCTCGATCATGCTCGAGCGTGCCGGCGTTGAAATCACCCACGGTTACGAAATCGTAGAGCTGGGCTGAGAGTTGGAAATCAGGGCTGCATCGCAGCCCTGGCGCTGGTCAGTCTCGCAAGGCCGGCAGGGCATTGAGCAACCATTGTGGCAGGCAGTCCCTAGCCGCCTGGCTCAGTTGCTCTCGCTTTTTCTGATATCCGACTCCCAAGCCGATCAAGCCCAGGCCGATAAGGGTAAGCACGATTGGGAACATCAAAGACTCGGCAAATACTTCGTAAGACAGATACCCAAGGTAAGCTGCTACGCCCATCGCCCCGAACACCATGAAGACAGGCCGGCGTAACAACACGGCTACGGCCATCAAACCTAGATTTATGAGGCAGTAAAGCGCTTTGCCCAGTTCGCTGTCGCTTTCCATCATCGTCAGCCCACCCCAGAACGCTGCCAGGCCAGCCAAATAGCCCCAATGGGCGTAGTCCTGGCGAGTTCGCCCGTCGACCACCAGGCAGACCAGTAGCATGGCGAGCCCGAACCAAAGTGATACGGTGCGCCTTTGCTCCCACGAAAACGCCGAGCCGTGAACCCATTCGCTAAGGTCCATCGACATGAACCACAGAGCAACGGCAATGGGCATCACCACGAACGGGTAGGGCACCAGGCGTAACATCAGTAGCCCAGCGATCACGGTCGCCGCCTCCATCACCAGCCACCCGCCCTGTACGTAGGTGTAGTACTGGTGGTAATCCCCTTGAGCGTCATCCAGTGGCCACCAGCCGATCAACCGCTCGATGGCGAACACCGCCAACGGCACGATGCTGACGGCAACGGCAGCCAGAACCCCGGCGGCAACGGTTTGCGCACGGCTCTGCAGCCTCAGGGCGAGCAACGTGAGGACCGCGACATAGAGCGCGGCGATAGCCAGCAATGCGCCGTCACCGATCGACAGCCAGGCTTCGGTGAGCAGCCAGCCCATCGCGCCCATGATCAACAGTGCGCCGAAATAAAAAGCGACATGGGCTAGCTGGAAGCTACCCTGGGCGCAGGGCTGCTGGCGCAAGAACACCAGCAGGGCCTGGTCCTGGCCAGGCTGGAGAATGCCTGCCTGTACGGCGCGCGCCAGATCCTTGGCGTCGATACGTTCCATCATCTGTGCGCCTTTAGATGCGGTAGGTACTTTTGGTCATGACTTTCGCCAGCAGGCTCATGCCAAACCGTACAGGCCTGGGGAAACGATAGCCGCCTGCTTCCAGCGCAGTTTCAGCGTGCTGTTCTTCATCTGCCCGCATTTGCTCGAGGATGGCGCGTGATTTTTCGTCCTGTTCGGGCAACTGCTCCAGGTGTTCGTCCAGGTGCTTGCACACTTGGTGTTCGGTAGCAGCGACAAAACCCAGGCTGACCTTGTCGCTGACCAAGCCGGCGAGGGCACCGATGCCGAACGACATTCCATAGAACAACGGGTTGAGCACGCTCGGGTGGCTGCCCAACTGACGGATGCGTTGTTCGCACCAGGCCAGGTGGTCGACTTCTTCCTCGGCCGCCTGTTCCATCGCTTTGCGTACCTGCGGCAGTTTGGCGGTCAGGGCTTGGCCCTGATACAACGCCTGAGCGCAGACTTCACCTGTGTGGTTGATGCGCATGAGGCCGGCGATGTGGCGAGTCTGGTCGTCATCGAGCTGGGTATCCGGTTGGATGATCGCTGGCGACGGGCGGGAGGGTTGGCCGCTGAAGGGCAGCAAGGTGCGCATGGCGGTATCGGCCTGCAGCAACAAGCGGTCGAGCGGCGAGTAGTGACGTTCGGTGGCCATCGGGCACCTCCGCTGAAGTGATGCCCGACAGTTTACCTCAATAGTCCGGATGGGGCTTGCCTTGGGTCAGCCCGGTGGCCAATGCATCTGGCGCTGACCCAGTACATGCATATGGATGTGGTAGACGGTTTGACCGCCTTGCTCGTTGCAGTTCATGACCACACGAAAACCGTCTTCGCAGCCCAGCTCTTTTGCCAGGCGCTGGGCAGTGAACAGGATATGACCGGCCAGGCCTTTGTCTTCTTCGGTCAAGTCGTTGAGGGTGCGGATGTGCTTTTTCGGGATAACCAGAAAATGCACTGGCGCCTGCGGCGCGATGTCGTGGAACGCCAGAACCTGGTCGTCCTCGTAAATGATCTTGGCCGGGATTTCCCGGTTGATGATCTTGATGAATAAATCGTCCACAGCACGTTCTCCATGGTGAGTGTCGGGCCGAGTGTACTCAGCCGCAGGCCACTCGCCCAGTGGCTATTCCACGCCGACCGGGCAGTATCGGCGGTGAATGAAGCCGGCCAGCTTGCGGGTCAACCAGCGTGGCAGCAGGCGTGTAGTGAATGCCAGCCAGCGGTTACGAAGCACCGGCATGATCACTGCACGGTTTCGAGCCAAGGCACGCACGGTATACAGCGCCACCTCTTCCGGGCTCAGGCAACCGCTGTGGTTTTCAAGCCGGGGGATGGGGCGTCGCGCTGAGCGCACTGGGCCGGGGCACAGGACCGATACCTTGATGCCGGCTGGCTTGAGCTCCTCGCGCAGGGCTTCGCTGAAATGCATGACATAGGCCTTACTGGCAGCGTAAGTGGCCATGGCTGGGCCAGGCGCCACTGCCGCCAAGCCCGCGACGTTGAGAATCTGCCCTCCACCTTGCACGGCCATCAGGTTGCCGATGGCATGGCACAGGCGGCTTAGCGCAAGGACATTGACCTCGAGCAGATCTTGCTCATCGGCCCACTCGTGGGCCAGGAATGGCCCATAGGTGCGTTGCCCTGCGCAATTGACCAGCAGGTCGATGCGTCGCTCACCTTCTTCCAGTTCCAGCACAAACCCTGACAGGCGCAGGGGCTGGCTGAGGTCGCAGGCGCGCAGCAGCACTTCGACGCCGAAGCGCTGGGCCAGCTCCAGTGCAACGGGCTCCAGGGTTTCGCGATGGCGTGCCACCAGTATCAAGCTGCGCCCACGCCTCGCCAGGGCTTCCGCCAGGGCCAGGCCCAGCCCGCTGGAAGCTCCGGTGATCATGGCGTAACGGGTCATGCAAGGCTCCTGGGGCGCAAATGGGCGCCTAGTGTACAGCCTGGCTGGGCGAGTTGTTGCCTTTTGCTACAAGGCATGGGACGCCGGTTTGGCGTCAGAAGGGCTTGACTACAACCAGTATTACGATGGCTAGCAGGAGCAGCACGGGCACTTCGTTGAACCAGCGATAGTAAACGTGGCTGCGGGTGTTGTTGCCGGCAGCGAAGCGTTTGCGCTGCGCCCCGCAGATGTGATGGTAGCCGGTCAGTACAAGCACCAAGGTGAGCTTTGCGTGCAGCCAGCCCTGACTCAGCCATCCGGGGCTGAGGTAAAGCATCCAGACGCCGAAGACATAAGTTGCGATCATTGCCGGGTTCATGATGCCGCGGTACAGCTTGCGCTCCATGGTGATGAAGCGTTCCTGGCTGATCTGGTCCTGGCTCTGGGCGTGGTAGACGAACAATCTGGGCAAGTAGAACAAGCCGGCGAACCAGCAGACCACGCTGACGATATGCAGCGCTTTGATCCATAGGTAAAGCATGGAGTAAGTTCCTTGAGCTAATCACGGTCGTCAGATAGTAGAGCCCAGAGGGCCAAAGGGGCACCCCAAGAGTTGTTACAGGCGCTTCGCGCCCCTATTATCGTGCGCTTTCCAGACGGCTCGTTGAGAAGGGGCAAGCGTTATGATCAAGGTCGGTATCGTCGGCGGCACGGGTTACACCGGCGTCGAACTGTTGCGTCTGCTGGCGCAGCACCCACAGGCCGAGGTGGCGGTCATCACTTCGCGCTCCGAGGCGGGGGTGGCGGTAGCCGACATGTATCCGAACCTGCGCGGCCACTATGATGGCCTGGCGTTCAGCGTGCCCGACAGTAAAGCCCTTGGGGCGTGCGACGTGGTGTTCTTTGCCACCCCGCACGGTGTTGCCCATGCACTGGCTGGCGAGTTGCTTGCCGCCGGGACTAAGGTCATCGACCTCTCTGCAGACTTCCGCCTGCAAGACGCAGCCGAGTGGGGCAAATGGTATGGTCAGCCTCATGGGGCACCGGAGCTTCTCAAGGATGCCGTCTACGGTCTGCCAGAGGTCAACCGCGAGAAGATTCGCCAGGCCCGTCTGATTGCCGTGCCGGGTTGCTATCCGACGGCCACCCAGCTCGGCTTCCTGCCGTTGCTCGAGGCTGGCTTGGCCGACCCTTCCCGCCTGATTGCCGACTGCAAGTCGGGGGTTAGCGGTGCTGGCCGTGGTGCTGCGGTCGGCTCGCTGTTCTGCGAGGCTGGCGAAAGCATGAAGGCTTACGCGGTCAAAGGTCACCGTCACCTGCCCGAAATCAGCCAGGGCCTGCGCCTGGCCGCAGGCACCGATATCGGCCTGACCTTCGTGCCGCACCTGACGCCAATGATCCGTGGCATTCACGCGACGCTCTATGCAAATGTGGTGGATGCGTCGGTCGACCTTCAGGCTTTGTTCGAGAAGCGTTACGCCGATGAGCCGTTCGTCGACGTGATGCCGGCTGGGAGTCACCCTGAAACCCGCAGCGTGCGAGGCGCCAACGTCTGCCGCATTGCCGTTCATCGCCCGCAGGGTGGCGACCTTGTGGTGGTATTGTCGGTCATCGATAACTTGGTCAAAGGTGCTTCGGGCCAGGCAGTACAGAACCTCAACATTCTCTTTGGGCTGGATGAGCGCATGGGCCTGTCTCATGCAGGCTTGCTGCCGTAAGCGTTCGCTGATCAACAGGCCCGCCGAGTGCGGGCCTTTTCGTATGTCACGACTAAAGCCGCACAATTCTTGACCAATTTTCTCGGAGAAGCGGATAATGCGCTTCATCGAGTTTTATGGCGGTTACTGCGCCGGGAGAATCAACATGAGCGTCGAAACCTTCACCCCCACGGCTTTGGAGTTCACCCACGGTGCCGCGCAGAAGGTGAAGAATCTAGTTTCCGAAGAAGGCAATGATCGCCTCAAACTGCGTGTTTTCGTCACTGGCGGTGGCTGCTCGGGCTTCCAGTACGGCTTCACCTTCGATGAGGACGTTGCCGAGGACGACACCATCGTCGAGCGCGAAGGCGTTTCGCTGGTGGTCGACCCGATGAGTTTCCAGTACCTGGCCGGGGCCGAAGTGGACTACCAGGAGGGTCTGGAGGGTTCTCGTTTCGTGATCAAGAACCCGAATGCCGCGACTACTTGCGGTTGCGGTTCTTCATTCTCTATCTAAAACAGATCCAATGAAAACGCCGCGCATTTGCGCGGCGTTTTGCGTTTTGCCTCGTCTACCTGGGATAGATCGCCCCGAGTACTCGCAGCCCTTTGGCCGCCGTCACGCTGGGACGATTGGCAGCAATACCCTCCAAGCAGCAGTGGGCCAGCCAGGCAAAGGCCATCGCCTCGACCCAGTCCGGGTCAACGCCATGGGCGCCGGTGCTGCTGACCTGAGCCTGAGGCAGCAGTTGGGCAAGCCGCGCCATCAAGGCGCCATTGCGAGCACCTCCGCCACACACCAGCAGCGCCTGAGTGTCCTGCTGGGCGTTCTGCAGCGCTTCGATGATGCTGCGCGCAGTCAGTTCCAGCAACGTGGCCTGGACATCTTCTTCGCGGTAAGCGGGCAAACGTGCCAGATGACCATCCAGCCATGGTAGGTTGAATACTTCGCGGCCGGTGCTTTTGGGGCCGCTACCGGCGAAGAATGGGTCACTCAGCAGGCTGGCCAGCAAGTCGTGCTTCACCTGACCGCTGGCAGCCCATGCACCGTCAGCGTCATAGGTGTGACCACGTTTGCGCTCTATCCAGGCGTCCAGCAGCACGTTGCCGGGCCCGCAGTCGAACCCTTGCACGGGTGTGTCGCGCTCGATAAGGCTCAGGTTGCTGAAGCCGCCGACATTGAGCACTGCCAGACGCTGCCCCAAGTGACCGAACAGGGTTTCATGGAAGGCCGGTACCAATGGCGCACCTTGGCCGCCAGCAGCAACATCTCGCCGACGGAAGTCGGCAACCACGCTAATGCCAGTCAATTCGGCAAGAAGCGCCGGGTTGCCAATTTGCACGGTGAAGCCGCGGGAGGGTTCATGACGTATGGTTTGCCCGTGGCTGCCAATGGCACGGATGGCGTTGGCTTGCAGCCCCTGCTGGTCGAGCAGTTGCCGTATGCCTTCAGCTGCCAGGCTAGCCCAGCGGTTCTCAGCCACAGCGGCGCGGGCGATCTCGTCGGGGCCACTGCTACACAGGTTCAGCAGCGCCTGACGTAGATCGGGCGGCATCGGTAGATAGCATGTGGCAAGCAGATCCACTCGCTTGCCTGATTCGATTAAAGCGATGTCCAGCCCATCGAGGCTGGTACCGGACATCACTCCAAGGTACAGAGCCATGGCTCAGCGCTTGTTCGCCGCGAGCATGGTGGCCTTTTCCTGGTCCATGCGGGCGATCAGCGGTTGGCTTTGTTGCAGGAACCGCTGGCGTTCGTTCTTGGCGATCGGGTCAGCCATTGGCACCTTCTGGCTCAGCGGGTCTACGTGTACGCCGTTGACCTGGAATTCGTAGTGCAAGTGGGGGCCGGTCGACAGGCCGGTAGTGCCGATGTAGCCGATGATCTGGCCCTGTTTGACGTTACTGCCGGTCTTGATGCCTTTGGCGAAGCCCTGCATGTGCCCGTAAAGGGTTTTGTAGCTATTACCGTGGGCAATGATCACAGTGTTGCCGTAACCGCCACGGCGGCCAGCCAATTCGATGCGTCCATCACCCGCTGCCTTGATCGGCGTGCCGCGTGGCGCTGCATAGTCGACACCCTTGTGTGCGCGGATCTTGTTGAGGATCGGATGCTTGCGGCCAGCGGAGAAGCGCGAGCTGATACGGGCAAAGTCGACAGGGGTACGGATGAACGCCTTGCGCAGGCTATTGCCGTCTGCGGTGTAGTAGCTGGTATTGCCCTGTTTGTTGGTGTAGCGCACGGCGGTGTAAGTCTTGCCGCGGTTGGTGAAGCGTGCGGACAGGATATTGCCGGTGCCGACAACCTTACCGTCCATGACCTTCTGTTCATAGACCACGTCGAACTCATCGCCAGGGCGAATGTCCTGGGCGAAGTCGATGTCGTAACCCAGTACCTTGGCCAGATCCATGGTCATGCTGTGGGAAAGACCGGCGCGTTGAGCCGATGCCGACAGCGAGCTTTTGATCACTCCATGGGCATAAGCGGAGCGAACCACCGGCTTGCTGATTTCGCGATCGAACGAGTAACCCTTGGCAGTCTTGGTAAGGCGAATGGTTTCAAGGTTGCTGACCTTGCTGTGCAGGCTCGTCAATTGGCCATCTTTGTCGAGTTCGAACTGCAGTACTTGGCCATGCTTGAGCTGGCTGAATTGCTTGGCCTGCTTGTTGCTGGCCAGCAGATCGTGCACCGCGTTGGCTGGCAATCCCACCTTGGCAAAGAGGGTCGACAGGGTGTCGCCACGCGCTACTGTCACCTCGCGGTGGCCGGGCACCTTGGCTTCGGCGGCTTTATCAGTGGCAGGCGCTTGCTGTGCAGCTTGTTCGGTATCGGAGGCAGCACCGTCGATCTGGGCGAAGGGCGAATCCTGGTCACCCTGAGCCTGTACCAGCGGTGCTGCGTTGGATTCGTCCTTCAGTTGATCGGCAGGGCTTTCCAGTTCCAGGCTCAGGGTCGTTTTCTTGGCTTCGACTTCGCTGGATGGGAATACAAGGAGGGCCAGGCTGAGCAGGGCGGCGATGCCGCTGGCGGCCAACAGATGGCTTTTCGGATAAAGCGGGGGCGCTTTAGGCGTTTCGTTGGTCATAGATAGGGTAACTTTGAGGAAAAATGAATATGGAAAAGATGAATGACATGATGAAGATGAAATAACTGTATAAAATATAACCAAATCCATCTTCGCGCAAGGGCGCGTAGACGCTGTGACACCTCGGTCGGGTCACAATTCATTTCCAAACTTGTAATTGGTGGCCGATCTTGTATGGTTGGCTCCTTTTGAATCTGAGCCTTGCGGGTCTTTCTATGAAGTCGGTTGAAGAGCAGCTGGCGCTTATCAAGCGCGGCGCGGAAGAGGTGTTGGTCGAGTCGGAACTGGTCGAGAAGCTCAAGCGCGGCCAGCCTCTGCGTATCAAGGCAGGCTTCGACCCAACTGCGCCTGACCTGCATCTGGGGCACACGGTGCTGATCAACAAGCTGCGTCAGTTCCAGGAGCTTGGCCACCAGGTGATTTTTCTGATTGGTGACTTCACCGGCATGATCGGTGATCCAAGCGGGAAGAGTGCCACGCGTCCGCCGCTGACCCGCGAGCAGGTGCTGGACAACGCCGAAACCTACAAGCAGCAGGTGTTCAAGATTCTCGACCCAGCCAAGACCGAGGTTGCTTTCAACTCCACCTGGATGGACAAGCTTACACCTGCCGACTTCATTCGTCTGGCCTCGCAGTACACCGTCGCGCGCATGCTCGAGCGTGATGACTTCGACAAGCGTTACACCACCAACCAGCCCATTGCCATTCACGAGTTCCTTTACCCGCTGGTGCAGGGCTATGATTCGGTGGCGCTCAAGGCAGATGTGGAGCTGGGCGGTACCGACCAAAAATTCAATCTGCTGATGGGGCGCGAACTGCAGCGTGCCTATGGGCAGGAAGCGCAAAACATCGTCACCATGCCTCTGCTCGAAGGCCTCGATGGCGTGAAGAAGATGTCCAAGTCGCTGGGCAACTATGTCGGCATTCAAGAAGCGCCCGGTGTCATGTACAGCAAGCTGGTGTCGATCCCGGACACGCTGATGTGGCGTTATTTCGAGCTGCTTAGCTTCCGTTCGATGGAAGAGATCGAGCAGTTCCGGGCTGATGTTGCCAATGGCGCGAACCCGCGTGACATCAAGATCAAGCTGGCCGAAGAAATCGTCGCTCGCTTCCATGGCGAAGAGGCAGCAGCCAATGCACACCGTGCTGCGGGCAACCGGATGAAGGATGGTGAGCTGCCTGAGGATCTGCCTGAAATCGAAGTGGCTGCAGCTGAGGATCTGCCGATCGCGGCCGTTCTGAATCGAGCCGGCCTGGTGAAAAACTCGGCGCAGGCTCGCGACTTGCTCAGTGGTGGTGCTGTCAAGGTCGATGGTGCGGTGGTCGACAAGGATTTCATGTTTGTCCTTGGTGCGACTCATGTGTGTCAGGCGGGCAAGAAGTCGTTTGGCCGGGTAACCTTGAAGGCTGAGTGATTGCCACGCGGCGTAGCTATATATAGAAGCGGGGAGGCCAGTAGGCCTCCCCGCTTCGTTTTATTGAAGGTTATTGAAATTAAAGGTTGACGGGCTTTCGAATCCCCTTATAATGCGCCCCACTTCCAGCGACATCGGAACGAAAAACTCCTTGAGATTCAACGAGTTAATGAGTTCGGGCGAGATTGGAAGCGCTTCGGTCGACTGATCGATAGCGGTGGAGATGAAGGTTGACAGCGGTTTTAAACGCTGTATGATTCGCCTCCCGCTACGAGAGATCGCGGCGAGTCAAGTGTTTGAAGCTAAACGAGTTTCTCGCAAAAAACTTCAAAATAAACGCTTGACAGTAAATGAGGAAAGCGTAGAATGCGCGCCTCGGTTGAGACAAAACGCTCTTAACCAAACGCTCTTTAACAAATCGAATCAAGCAATTCGTGTGGGTGCTTGTGAGTACGGACTGATAGTCACAAAGATTATCAGCATCACAAGTGGCCATGCGAGAAATCACATAGTC
>NZ_JAFGYW010000227.1:0-499 GCF_017491595.1 Pseudomonas sp. 51_B | reverse complement strand
ATCTGATCTATACCCATCTCAATCGGGTGATCAAGCACTACGATCTGAACATGCTGTTCGTCGCAGGCCCCGGGCACGGCGGGCCTGCGGTGGTGGCACAAACCTGGCTGGAAGGGACTTACACCGAGTGCTACCCCGCAGTGGAGCGCAATATCAACGGCCTGCAACGCCTGTTTCGGCAGTTTTCCTGGCCGTACGGGATCTCCAGCCATGTGTCGGCGCAGGTGCCGGGGTCGATCCACGAAGGTGGCGAATTGGGGTATAGCCTGGCCCATGCCTACGGGGCGGCATTCGATAATCCAGATCTGATCGTGGCCTGCGTGATTGGTGACGGCGAGGCCGAAACCGGCACACTGGCCGCCAGCTGGCATTCCAACAAGTTTCTCGATCCGGCGCGTGACGGCGCGGTGCTGCCGATCCTGCATCTGAACGGCTACAAGATCGCCAATCCGACCATTCTGTCCTGCATCAGCGAGGACGAACTGTCGGCCTTGATGTA
>NZ_JAFGYW010000226.1:0-499 GCF_017491595.1 Pseudomonas sp. 51_B | reverse complement strand
ACTTCGGACAAGTCCATGATCTTCATTTTGCTGTAGTCGCGCAGGAAGCCGCTTTTCTCGCCCTTGCGCGAGAAACGGATGCGCCCGGCGATGTCCTTGTCGAGGTCGCCGAGCATCACCAGCGGTTCGACCAGAAACACCGGTTTGGTCGATTTGCTGGTGCCGATGCGCAGATTGTTCTTGATCCACTGCGCCGGGCTGTAGCCCTTGTCGGCCAGACGCCGGTCGGTCGGGCGATCTTCGTTGTTGAATTCGTTGAGGTAGAACTTGCGCGCGTTGTACACCAGCTCCGCCACGTCGAGGGCGATGTTGGAGCCGCAGCGACCGAGGCCGATCAGGCACACCGAGGGAAATTCCTGAGCGTTGTGCTGCTCGTTGTCGCCTTCCTGATGCGCCGGGCGCGGGAACACCGAATCGCGCAGGCCGTCGAGGTTATCGAGGATGCGGTCGGTGTTGGTTTCGGTGAAGTACAGATATTGCTGCGGCGACAGCGGACGCG
>NZ_JAFGYW010000225.1:0-499 GCF_017491595.1 Pseudomonas sp. 51_B | reverse complement strand
CACCGGATTGTTCTGCCCGATGCGATACGCCCGATCAGTCGCCTGATTCTCCACCGCCGGGTTCCACCACGGATCGAAGTGAATCACCGTGTCCGCCGCCGTCAGGTTCAGACCAGTGCCCCCGGCCTTGAGGCTGATCAGGAACAACGGCACCTTGCCGCCCTGGAAATCCCTCACCGGCGTGCGCCGATCGGTGGTGTCGCCGGTCAGCAACGAGTAGCCAAGCCCGCGTTGCTGCAATTCCTGCTCGATCAGCGCCAGCATCGAGGTGAACTGCGAGAACAGCAGAATGCGCCGACCTTCGCCGAGCAATTCTTCAAGCATCTCCATCAGGCTGATCAGCTTGCCGCTGCCCGAGCGCAACGCCTTCGCCGTCAGCGGCATATTGACCAGGCGCAGATCGCAGCAGACCTGGCGCAGCTTGAGCAGCGCATCGAGGATGATGATCTGACTGCGCGCCACGCCACTGCGGGCGATTTCGTCGCGGACCTTTTTGTCC
>NZ_JAFGYW010000224.1:0-500 GCF_017491595.1 Pseudomonas sp. 51_B | reverse complement strand
CCTCCACACCGACCACCAAGGATGATGCGCATGTCTCGCCGCTCGACCGCTTTTTTCAAGACGCTGACTGCGCTCACCGTGCTGGTGCTGCTCGCCGGTTGCTCGTCGCTGTCGCCATACTCGAAAGTGACCAAGATCAACCTCAAACTGACCGGCAGCGATCAGCTCAACCCGGACCTCAACGGGCGGCCGTCGCCGATCGTCGTGCGCCTGTTCGAACTCAAGCACCCGGTGACCTTCGAGAACGCTGATTTCTTCAGCCTCTACGAGCGCGCCAAGGAATCCCTCAACCCGGATCTGGTGGCCAGCGAAGAACTCGAAGTGCGCCCGGGCGAAACCGTGTAACTGAAACTCAGCGTGGAGGAGGGCAGCCGTTACGTGGGCATCCTCGCCGCCTATCGCGACCTGCCGGATACCCAGTGGCGGCACACCGTGCAGATCACTCCGCTGGAACTCACCGAGGCTGATCTGACCCTCGATCAGGCCGGTATCCGCAACAC
>NZ_JAFGYW010000223.1:0-500 GCF_017491595.1 Pseudomonas sp. 51_B | reverse complement strand
GCAGGGCGCCAACCTCTGTCAACTCGATACCCCGGTAAATCCGGTCGAACAGGCGCGTACCGAGCTGCTCTTCCAGACGTTTCATTTGCTGGCTGATCGCAGGCTGCGTGGTGCCAAGCTCCACCGCAGCGGCGGTAAAACTGCGATGGCGGGCCGCCGCTTCAAAAGCGCGCAGCAGATCGAGGGAGAGGTCACCGAGGGCGTCATACATAAGCTGTACTTATCCTAGTCATTGTCCGGCGCGGGCTTTACCGGAACAGGCATGGAATCCATGCTCGATCGCAGCACTCTCGCATAAATAGTCAACATGGAATGCCGCGATCACATGAAGCGCAAGAACATTCTTTTCATCATGGCCGATCAAATGGCCGCGCCAATGTTGCCGTTCTACGGCCCATCGCCGATCAAACTGCCGAATCTGTCCCGCCTCGCCGCCCAAGGCGTGGTGTTCGATGCTGCCTATTGCAACAGCCCGCTGTGCGCGCCGTCGAGCTTCACCC
>NZ_JAFGYW010000222.1:0-500 GCF_017491595.1 Pseudomonas sp. 51_B | reverse complement strand
AAGCGGTGCCGATCCAGCACGAGCATCGCGCGACCGATTACCGGCTGCAGCCCGAAGGCGACACGTCGGGCCACTACCGGATCTACTCGGTCGACCGCGTGATCGGCTACCGCCCCGGCCACGCGGTCGACCGCCATTACGTGCCGTTCGGCGTCGCGGGCGACGACGCGAACGCCGCGAGCTACCAGCTGATTCGCCGCGCCGCGCTCGACGGCCACGGGCAGGATCTCCATCTGGCGCTCGCCTACCCGCCCGGCGAGGCGCTCGCCACGGAAACGCTGTCGATCGGCCTGTCGTGCACGAACGGCGCGTTGCCCGGGCGCCTGAAGATCGGCGACGTGTGCCGCGCGACCGACAGCTCGCCCGAGCGCTTCACGTTCGCCAACATCGCGCCCGTGAGCCCGCCGCTCGATCCGCCGCTCGGCGAACCGCTGCTGTGGCGCACCATCAGCCATCTCGCGCTGAACTTCCTGTCGCTCGGCGACGCCGATCATCTGAAG
>NZ_JAFGYW010000221.1:0-500 GCF_017491595.1 Pseudomonas sp. 51_B | reverse complement strand
GGATCGCGAAGCCGTGCGTCAGGTCCTCCACCTTGTCGAGGTTGGTCAGGATGATCGTGACCTCGTCGCCTTTCTTCACGGTCCATTCGCGCAGCCCGAAGGTCGGCGCCTGCGACGTCAGGTAGACGGTGACCTTCCTGCCGTGCCGCTCGACGCGGCTGTCCTTCGCGTTCTTCACCGCGAGCGGGAACTCGTCGAGGTTGTAGATCTGCCGTGTCTTGATGATGTCGCGGCGCACGACGATCGAGTCGTGCGGCTCGGGATACGTCGGATGGTCGGCCACGAGCAGCATCTTCTCGCCGCTGATGTCGATCAACTGCGCGCTGTCCGGATGCAGCGGCCCGACGGGCAGGTAGCGGTCCTTCGAGAACTTGTTGTCCGAGATGAAGAACTGGCCGTCCGGCTCCTTCGTCTCGCCCATCGACGTGAAGCCGTGGCCCGGCTGGTAGTGCACGTCGATCCGGTCGACGACGACTTTCGCCGCCTTCTCGCCCTTGTAC
>NZ_JAFGYW010000220.1:0-500 GCF_017491595.1 Pseudomonas sp. 51_B | reverse complement strand
ACCCTTGAGACCAAACATGCCGGTGCCCCAGTCACCGCTTTCCGCACGCAAGCGCGAAACGCTTCGGCCACTGCCATTCGTAAGTCCGCTCATATATTCGAGGCCTGTATCGATCCGGCCATACAGGGTGACGCTGCTTTGGGCCTGTGCGAAGCCTCCGATGGCCAACAGCCATGTTGCGAGCATAACTTTTTTCATTTGCATCTCCTGTTGCGCAAAAATGATTCGTACTACATATTTATTTGCAGACGATCGGCTCATAAAGATCGGAGCGTTGAATCACAAGACAGACGACTCCAGGTAGTCAATCGTTGGAGCTGCGGGACTAGCTGCCGCGGCTCACCGTCAGCGCGAGCGAATTGTTAGCGCTTTTTTGTGGCTATCTCCTTGTAATAGTCGTTTAATAAGAAGAGCGAGAACCCGTGGCGTTGAAACGCGCAGGCGTGCGCACCCCCACTGCGCAATGGGTGTCTGCGTAGCGCAGTTATCAAAGGTGGAAC
>NZ_JAFGYW010000219.1:0-500 GCF_017491595.1 Pseudomonas sp. 51_B | reverse complement strand
ATTTTATTCGCTATCGGTTTATTCGCTTACAATTATTACCTGGTATCGCAAGTATCTACCGCCCAACGACGCTTCGATACACTGCAGCAGTATATCAGTCAAACACCGATACAAAGCCAAGCGCTGTCGATGATCGATATCTATCAGAACGACGGCAAAGAAGGGGGAATACTGATTACCCCGAAGAATCAGCAGACAGCATTTTGGGGAAAGAATCAGAGCAACGAGAAAACTTTGCTCGTGACGTCGCCACCAATAAACCAGCAATCAATAACCCGACCCAACAAAAAGTAGAACAACATGACACAGCCTACCCCTACCGAACTCATCATCAAGCTTTTAACGACATTGTCGAACGATTTGCATCAGAAAATCGACAACAAACTGGTGCAAATCAAGGACGAGCTTCAACAACACAGCGATATCACGATAACCAAGAAAACGACGAGACTATCGGAGCTGCTATTGACCAAGCTATCGGAGCACATCGACCAGCAGAT
>NZ_JAFGYW010000218.1:0-501 GCF_017491595.1 Pseudomonas sp. 51_B | reverse complement strand
CATCAAAGCGACCGCGCAATAATCTCCTTCATGATTTCATTGGTGCCGGCATAAATCCGCTGCACCCGCGCATCCGCCCACGCCCGGGCCACCGGGTATTCCCACATGAAGCCGTAGCCGCCATGCAGTTGCACGCACTCGTCGAGCACTTTGCATTGCAGGTCGGTGCCCCAATATTTGGCCATTGCCGCCGTCGGCACATCGAGTTTGCCCTGCAAATGCAGCTCCAGGCAGCGGTCGACAAAAACCCGGCCGATCTGAATCTCGGTAGCCATTTCGGCCAGTTTGAAGCGGGTGTTCTGAAAATCGGCAATCGCCTTGCCGAACGCCTTGCGATCACGGGTGTAATCCAGCGTCCATTGCAGCGCTGCCTCGGCCGAGGCCAGGCCGCCGATAGCCACGGTCAGACGTTCCTGCGGCAACTCCTGCATCAGATAGGCAAACCCGGCACCCGCCTGGCCGAGAAGGTTTTCCTTCGGCACGCGCACGTCCTGGAAGAAC